>CAXTRN010000053.1:0-19666 GCA_964246645.1 uncultured Acidobacteriaceae bacterium | reverse complement strand
AGCCGGGGCTGACGCTCATCCGCGAAGCCATTGTGCAGCAGCGGCAAACCGTAGCCATCATTCGCAATTACCGCAAGGACGGCTCCTGTTTTTGGAATGAACTCACCATTTCGCCGATTCGAAACCGGGATGGCGAACTGACCCATTTCGTCGGCATTCAGATGGATGTAACCAAGCGGGTCGAACTGGAATCGGCTCTTCGCCAAAGTGAAAAGCTGGCGGCGGTGGGCCGGCTCGCCTCGGCGATCTCGCACGAGATCAACAACCCGCTTGAAGCGGTAATGAACCTGATTTACCTTGCCGAGCAAAGTGCGCCGCAAACGGATGATGCGCAGGAAATGCGCTCCTACCTGCGGCTGGCAGACCAGGAATTGCAGCGCGTCAAACTCATCACCGCGCAATCGCTTCGTTTTTATAAGCAGTCCACCGGTCCGGAGGCTGTTTTATGCTCGGACCTTTTACGCTCCGTGATGGATCTGTATCGTTCGCGTTTGGTGAATTACCACGTGGAAGCGGTGGTGCGCGAGCGAGCCACGCAGCACATCGTCGGGCTGGCCAGTGAATTGCGCCAGGTGTTAAGTAATCTGGTGGGTAATGCGATCGATGCGATGAAGGCGGGCGGCGGCCGTCTTTTCCTGCGCACACGCGAGGCGACCTGGTGGCCTAGCCAGAAAACCGGCGTGCTCATCACCATCGCCGACACGGGCACAGGCATTGCAGAAGACACACTGAGCGAGATGTACAAAGCCTTCTTCACCACCAAGGGCGTGGCCGGTACAGGGCTTGGCTTGTGGATCAGCAGCGAAATCGTCGTTCGGCACCGTGGACATCTGAAGGTGCGAAGCTCAGTAAAACCGGGCCGGAGCTACACCGTTTTCGAACTGTTTTTACCGTTCCAGGGTGCGGCCGGTGAGGAAGGCAGCAGTAACGATGGAACTCTGCGCATGACCGCCGAACCGGCGCCATAGCATCCGGCCGAGCCGGGCAAAGTGGCAGAAGCTTCGGGCCGTTTACTACCGGGGTGCCGGGTCTTTGGTGCTTACCAGAGTTCCGTCGCAGATTACTGGCGCTACGGCTAGGCTGCTCTTGTGCGAGTCATCTCAGGGTGACGCGATCCACGCACAGGAGCATCCCGTGCCGGTCGGTTCCCTTACAGTGCGGCAACAGCAGGTCGCGTCCCTGGTCTACAAGGGGCACAGCAATCGTGCGATCAGCGAAGCTCTCCTTATCTCGGAAGAGACGGTGAAGCGCCACCTGTGCGCCATCCTCGCCGTGACCGCCTGCAAAACCCGGACCGAACTGCTGTCGCGGCGTATCGCGCTGCTGGAACGCGAGGTGTCCCGATTGGAAGCGAGTGGCCGGCCCCTGCCGCCGTTGGATCGAAGTTTAGAAAAGGGCTTGGATGCGCATCGTTTCCGTGCAGCTCCGTAAATGCCAAGGACGAAGACCTCGTATGCCAAGGCGTTGGGCTCTTCGGGCAAAGGCGGCTGTCTGCGAAAGTCCTTGCCGGTCTTTCTTTTGTGGGTGCATACTGCCTCTGGTAGCGAACCTGCACCATAGCTGAAGCCAACATTTTTCACACTGCTAGCGTTATACCTGGAGCGAACTCATGTTTCGTTGCCGTTCTGCCGCTACCCGCGCAGCGCGCTTTGCCCTGCCGGGGGTTGCTTTCGTAGCCGTGTCGCTTGCCTTGCACGCACAAGGCAGAACGCCCAAAACTGAACCGGCACCGGCCAGCCTCGGGTCAGTGGCCGGTCACGTGTTTTTTGCCGGCAACAGCCTGCCGGTCCGCTTTGCGCAGGTCGCGCTGCAGCCGATCGATGTGAGATCCAGCACGACCGGGAAAGCCGAAACGCCGTCGTTCCAGATCTACCAGACCGATCTGGCCGGGGCCTTTCAGATCGATCGCGTGCCGCCGGGCGTGTACTTCGTGGTTGTGAAATATCCGGGCCGCCTGTCTCCTTTTGCGGCCTTCACACAAAGTGAGCTGGAACATCCCACGCCGGAACAGGCACAGTTGCTTGCGGCGGCCGTGCCTACAGTAAGCGTCAGCCCAAACAACACCGTCGCCGTGAATGTGAGGTTGGAGCAGGGAGCCAGTCTCGCCGGCAACATTCGTTTCGACGACGGCAGCCCTTTCGCCAACGCACTGGTTTCCGTAAAGAAACATGGTTCCGATGGAAAGTGGGCGGCTCCGCGGGCGACCGAGGTGTACACCGAAGCCGATACCGGGGGTCATTGGCAGATCGGTGGATTGCCGCCGGGGGAATACCGCATCGAGGTGTTGCTGCGCATCGAGGAGCGGCACCGAAGCTCGCTGTTGAGCGACAACACGTCCTCCTGGAACAACACGCTTTTTTCCGTGCCGGTATATTTTGGCGATACCGAACGTGCGCGCGACGCGAAAACAGTCACGCTCACCGACAATCAACGCGCCGACAACCAGGACGTCACCCTTCCGATTGCAAAGATGCACACGCTCACGGGTGCCGTTGTGGATGCACGTACCGGACAAGCGCTGAATGCGGGCCGGGTGTCGCTGGTCGATGGGGAAGACGACGCGGAAATGACATCAGCGGCCATCGATGCGCAAACCAGAACCTTTGTTCTACCCTTCATTCCGGAAGGAACGTACAAGCTGAAAACCAAGGACGCCCGGGAAGCGCGGATTGAGTCGATTCCGCTGGGAGACGGTGTGTTCGGTACGCCGCAATCCAAAGAAACCATTCTGCGCGAGTACGCGCCAGGGGAGGTGCCGTTGATCGTGCAAGGCGAAATGTCCGGGGTCAACCTGCCGGTCGCCGCCAAGGCCGCAAAGCCGCAGTAGGTTTGTACGAAGCCAAACCGTGTCAGAGTCATCTGCCCATCGCGCGATAATCAGCCGGGCCTTCACGACGCGCCCATTCGGCATCTATCCTTGCACGTATGGATCGCGCCAAGTACCACGCCAAGCCGTTGCTGAATACCCCGATCGTTTTTGTCCCGGACACCACCATCGAGATCGACGGTGTGAAAGTCGCCGCCGAGGTCGGAGAGCCGTTGGTGGACGCGATCAACCGCAAATCCGTCATGGAAGGGCATATCGGCATTCCGCAGGTGTGTTACCTGCCGCCCATGGGTGCCATCAATACCTGCGATACGTGCATGATCGAGGTGGACGGGGCGCTGGTTCGCGCCTGCTCCACGCGTGTGGCCGCAGGGCAAACGGTGCTGACCGACAACGACCGCGCCGACGTCGCCAAGCGCGATGCCTTCGACCGTATTTTGGAAAATCACAACCTGTATTGCACGGTTTGCGACAACAACAACGGCAACTGCACGGTGCACAACACGACAGGCGAACTCGACGTGCAGCATCAGGTGCGCGAGTACCGCAAAAAACCCTACGCGCAGGACCATTCCAACCCCTTTTATCGCTACGACCCCGACCAGTGCATCCTTTGCGGGCGCTGCGTGGAAGCCTGCCAAAATGTGCAGGTAAATGAAACCCTGACCATCTCCTGGGACCGCGACATGCCGCGCGTGATGTGGGATGGCGGCGAACAGATCGAAGGTTCCAGCTGTGTCAGTTGCGGCCATTGCATCACCGTTTGCCCATGCAATGCGTTGATGGAAAACGGCATGGTGTACCACACGGGTTACCTGACCGGGCTGCCGCCCAAGGTGCTCGATAACATGATCGACGCGGTGAAGGGCATTGAGCCTTCCACCGGCTATCCCGCGATTCTGGCGCTTTCGAACATTGAGTCACACATGCGCGAAGAGCGCGTGAAGCGCACCAAAACCGTGTGCACCTACTGCGGCGTGGGCTGTTCGTTCGACATCTGGACCCGCGACCGCCACATCCTCAAGGTTGAGCCGATGCACGGCCCCGCGAACGGTATCTCGACCTGTGTCAAAGGCAAGTTCGGCTGGGATTATGCGAACTCCGAGGAGCGTTTGCGCAAGCCGTTGAAGCGTCAGGGCGACACCTTTGTGGAGATCGAATGGCCGGAAGCCATCGAAATGGTGCGCTCCAACTTCGCGCGCATCAAGAAGGAGCATGGGCCGGACGCGCTCGCGTTCATCTCTTCCTCGAAGTGCACCAATGAAGAAAGCTTCCTGATGCAGAAGCTGGCCCGCGCTGTCATCGGCACCAACAACATCGACAACTGCAGTCGCTATTGCCAAACGCCGGCCTCGAAGGGGCTGAGCCGCACCGTCGGGTATGGCGGCGATTCCGGCACGATTCAGGACATCGAGATCGCCGACCTGGTGATCGTCATCGGCTCGAACACCTCGGAAAGCCATCCGGTGCTGGCGACGCGCATCAAGCGCTCGCACAAGCATCGCGGGCAGCGGCTCATCGTTGCCGACATCCGCAAACACGAGATGGCGGAGCGTGCCGACCTTTTCGTACGGCCAAACCCTTCGACGGACGAGGTGTGGATCATGGCCGTGACCAAACACCTGATCGACACCGGCCGGCACAACCCCCAGTTCATTCAGCAATGGGTAAACAAATTTCCTGAGTTCCAGGCCTCGCTCGCGCCCTACACGCTCGAGCACGCGGAAGAGGTGACCGGCCTTTCGGTCGATCAGCTCAAGCAGATCGCCGATGAGATTGCCGCAGCCAAGAACGGCGTCTGCATCCTGTGGGCGATGGGCGTGACGCAGCACTGCGGCGGTTCGGACACCTCCACCGCGGCCTGCAATCTGCTGCTGGCGACCGGCAACTTTAAAAAGCCGGGCTCGGGCGCATACCCTTTGCGTGGGCACAACAATGTGCAAGGCGCCAGTGACTTTGGTTCTTTGCCGGACACCACCGTCGGCTACCAGAAGATGGACGATGCCGGCGTGCGTGCCAAATTCGAAGCGGACTGGAATGTCACGCTCCCAGTGACGGTTGGCCTCGATAACCGGCAGATGATCTCGGCCATTCACGACGGCAAGCTGCGGTCGATGTACATCAAGGGTGAAGACACGATTACCTCCGACGCGAACGCCCAGGATGTGGGCGAAGCGCTTTCGGCGCTCGATTTTCTTGTCGTGCAGGACATATTCTTCTCTGAAACCTGCAAATATGCCGATCTGGTGCTGCCGGCCGCGCCTTCGCTCGAAAAGGATGGCACCTTCGTCAGTACGGAGCGTCGCGTGCAGCGGCTTTACAAGGTATGGGAGCCACTCGCGGATTCAAAGCCCGATTGGGAGATCATCCAACTGGTCGCGCAGGCGCTGGGCGCCTCCTGGAATTACAAACACCCGTCCGAAATCATGGACGAATGTGCGCGCCTGGCGCCTATCTTTGCCGGCGTCAGCTACGAGCGCCTGGAAGGGTACAACACCCTTTGCTGGCCGGTTGCGCCGGATGGCACCGATGAGCCGCTCCTTTATACAAAGGACTTTCCGTTTCCCGATGGCAAAGCGAGCTTTTGGCCGCTCGAGTACGTTCCGCCAAGCGAGGAAGCGAACGAAATTTATGATCTCCACCTGAACAACGGCCGGCTGCTCGAGCATTATGAGCAGGGCAACATGAGTTATCGCGTGCCGGGCATTAAGGAGATCACCCCCAACATCTTCCTCGAGGTTTCACCGGAGCTCGCCCGCGAGCGCGGCATCCAGTCCGGTCATTTCGTGAAAATTGAGAACAAATACGGCCAGCTGAAATTGCGTGTGCTGGTAACCGAACGCGTGCAGGGCAAGCAGATGTACCTGCCGATGATCTCGACAACCGAGGCAGTCAACCACCTGACCAGCATGCATGTGGACCGCGCCACGCACACGCCGGCCTACAAGGAAATTTCGGTAAAGATGACGGTTCTTGAAGAAAAAGGCCCGTCCCCGCTGCCACGCAAAAACTTCCGCTTCGGCAAACGCACTCCGACCGAAGGCGTCGAAGTGGAAAAGAAGTGGGCCAAAACAGATTATTGGGTGCCGGGCACGGGTGTCCGCGACAAACTCGTGCAGATCAAGTCGATGGAACCCTCATAAAATCCAGGTCGTGCGTTGGAGGCCGTCGGTCGAACCGGTAGCCGCGAACGTGCGACGGCTCCACCTTAAATCAGGCCTCCAAAGCCCGTAACCGATCGTTGAGCAAACGAACCATCTCCTTCTGAAAGGCACGTCATGGCAAACCCAATCACCTTTACGCCGCAGCCCATCGACCCGCAGGTGGAACTCATGCGCAGGGTCGAGGCCGCGCCGCGCGAGCACGCCGAAGCCCTGCTGGTCGCCTGGGACACGCTGCAAACGGCACACGACCAAGGCGTGCTCGATCTGCTGCAAGGGTTGATGGGCGGGCGCGATGTCATTGCCGGCAAGCTGGCCGAGGCTTTGGTGCTGCCGGAATCGATCAACGGCATCCGCAATCTCATCGCCCTGGGACGCATCGCCGCCGCGCTCGACCCGGAGATGTTGCACCGGCTCGCAAAGGCTATGGATCAGGGCATGCAAGGCCCGCAACCCGATGGGGAAACGCCCAGCATGTTCCGCATCCTGCGACAGGCGACGTCTCCGGCTGGCAAGCGCGGGCTTTCCTTCGCGGTACAAATGCTGGTCGCCATCGGCAGCGCCACCGAAGGCTAAGCGGGACGGGGAGGGTGCGCCACCAGCTCTTTGTGGAGGCGACCTCCTGAGGTTTGCATACCACCGCATATTCGCCATTCCAGAACAGCTCCTCGGTGTACACTGCTGTGCATTCCCCAGCTGTACCCTGGAGTTCTTCATGGCTGAGATGGCTTTGGCGCTGGATGCACGTCCGCTTTCGCAAACTGAACGTGTCTTTGATACCTTTGTTGCGCCCTCGAAAACCTTTACCGACATCCTGCGCAGCGCCAGTTGGTGGCTGCCTTTTATTTTGCTTGTGCTGAGTTCGTACGTGATGACGGCGGCCATCCAGCAGAAGGTCGGCTGGTCGCAACTGGTAGACAATGAGATTCGATCGCAACCCAAGCTGGAAGAGCGGCTCGCTAACGTGCCGGCCGATCAACTCGCTGTCCAGCGCCGGACGATGCAGTACAGCTACATGGGATCGTTCTATGCAGCGCCCATCACCAATCTGCTCATTCTGGCCGTGATCTCCGCTGTGCTCTTCGCGACCATCAACTTCGGCTTTGGCGGTGCGGCCACCTACGGGCGTGTCTTTGCCATGGCTACCTTTGCGCTGCTGCCGGGCATCCTCAAGTCGCTGCTCGCGGCGGTGCTGCTCTACGCCGGTCGCAGCCCGGAAAGCTTCACGCTCGAAACCATGATCGGTAGCAATCCCGGCTACTACCTTGAAACACCGGGTGCGCTCAAAACGCTGCTCACCTCGCTCGATGTGTTCACGTTGTGGACAGCGATGCTGCTGGGGCTCGGCTTGGCCATCGTCGCGCACAAAAAAGCCAGTTCCGGGCTGATGGCGGTCTTCGGCTGGTTTCTGCTGATCGTGTTGGTGCGGGCAGGCTGGGCTGCGGCGACGGCGTAAGTAGCCCCATGGCAGTTCTCCTGAAGGTGTAGCGATGGGAGACCTGTTTGTGCCAGTTTTCGTCAAGAAAACCGGCATCTTCCACAGTGTCCACGCCACCTATCAGGAGAACTGCCCTAGCCCAGTCCGCACTACGCATCAGCCACGTAAAAACTCGAGCATGGCCGTGTTCACTTCGGCGGCATGGGTCCAGATCAGCCCATGCGGTCCGCCCGAAACGACATGCAGCTTCGCCGATGGAATCAATGCGGGCAGCCGCGCGCCGCTTACGGCCAAAGGCACAATCTGGTCCGCATCCCCGTGCACTACCAGGGTCGGCACCGTAATGGATTTCACGTCTTCGCGGAAATCTTCCAGCCACGCATCGACGCAGAACAACATCGCCTGGTAGCTCGAAATTGCAGCGACGTTGAAATCCGCCTGCAGCTTAGCCTCGGAAACGGCATGGGAGAGCAGCTTCTGGTTGTAGAACGACTTAATGAAGCCTTGTAGAAAATCAAAGCGGTCTTTTTCGATTGCTTCCTTGATTTGGTCGAAGACCGCCGGGTCGGCACCCTCCGGATTTTGGCCGTCCTTGCGCAGCGCGGGCGTGATCGCGCTGATAAAGCCCGCCTTCGTCACACGACCATCGTTGTACTTACCCAGGTAACGCGCGACCTCGCCCCCGCCCATGGAAAAACCGACCAGCGCGGCATCTTGCAGGTCCAGCGCCTCCAGGAGCTTGTAGGTGTCGGTGGCCAGGGTGTTGTAGTCATAGCCGCTGCTCGGGGCGGAACTGCGTCCAAAGCCGCGGCGGTCGTAGGTCACCACGCGATATCCCGCACCCAGCAGCGCCGCCGATTGCCGCTCCCACGATCCTCCACTCAACGGCCAGCCGTGCACCAGAACGACCGGCGTTCCAGAGCCGCGATCTTCGTAGTAGAGCTGGATGTCTGCGCTGTTTTCTTTCCCCACTGTCAGGAATGCCATATCGATCTCCTGGTTCCTGAGATGCATTCAGAAACACTCCGTGCCTGGATAAAGGACGGGAACGTGTGAGATTTCGACATCATGTTTGCGCGACCGTAACTGCACCCTGCCACTGCGAGTGACGTCTGACCTACGCCCCGCTCCACCGCTTAAAGATCAACGAACCGTTCGTGCCGCCGAACCCGAAGCTGTTGGAAAGCACATACTCTATCTTTGCCGGCTGCGGTTTGTTAGGGATGTAGTTCAAATGGCACGCCGGATCGACATTTTCCAGGTTGATGGTCGGCGGCGCAATTTGGTGTTGCATCGCAAGCACGCTGATGCCGGCCTCCAGGCCGCCCGCGCCGCCGAGCAGATGTCCGGTCATCGATTTCGTCGAACTCACCAGCAGCTCATGATTTTTTGCGCGCTCCCCGAACACGGTCTCAATCGCCTGTGATTCCAGCGCATCGCCCAACGGGGTCGAGGTCGCATGCGCATTCACATAGTCGATCTGGTCGGGTGAGATGCCGGCAACCCGTAGAGCATGCCTCATCGAACGGGAACAGCCCTCACCTTCGGGCGCCATGCCGGTCATGTGGAAAGCGTCGCCGCTCATGCCGTAGCCGATAATTTCGGCCAGGATGTTGGCGCCCCGTGCCTTTGCAAACTCCAGCTCTTCCAAAATCAGAATGCCCGCGCCTTCTCCGCATACGAAGCCGTCGCGGTCGCGGTCAAACGGCCGGCAAGCATGGGTCGGGTCGTCGTTGCGCGTCGAAAGCGCCTTCATAGCGGCAAAACCGCCTACGGAAAGCGGCGTAATCGCAGCCTCGGCTCCGCCGGCAATCATGGCATCGGCATCGCCGCGTTCGATGATGCGAAACGCGTCACCGATCGAGTGGGCAGACGTCGTGCAGGCCGTAGCGGTTGCCACGTTGGGACCCTTCGCGCCGTACCGGATGCTGACATGGCCGGCAGCCAGATTGACGATGGTTGCGGGGATAAAGAACGGCGAGATGCGGCGCGGACCGCCGTTCATCAGCGCCGTGTGTTCCCGCTCCATGATGTCGAAGCCGCCGATGCCGGAACCGATGGCGACGCCGACATTGTCAGCGTTTCCCGGCGTGACCTTGAGGCCGGCGTGCTGCATCGCCTCCTGGGCGGCAGCCATCGCGAAGTGGATGAAGCGGCCCATCTTGCGGGCCTCTTTTTTATCCACAAATTGATGCACGTAGAAGCCCTTGACCTCGGCGGCAAAGCGCACGGGATGTCCCGTAAGCTCGAATGCGGTGATTTCGGCCATCCCGCTACGGCCGGCCATCAACCCGTTCCAGACCTCCGGTGCGGTGTTGCCGACCCCGCAGATCAGACCGAGCCCCGTGATGACGACGCGACGCTGCTCCATCTTCCTTTGTATGCCCTTCTGCGACTTGCTGCTGGCCTTTAAGTGACCGCTTTTGCTCTTTCGCTACTTGGTTTTCTGATGGCTTTCGATGTACTCGGTGGCATCCTTGACGGTCTTGATCTTTTCCGCATCCTCATCCGGGATCTGGATATCAAAGGCCTCTTCAAATTGCATGACGAGCTCGACGACATCCAGCGAATCTGCACCGAGGTCTTCCTGAAAGCTCGCGCCCGGCGTTACTTCGGCTTCGTCGACTTGAAGCTGCTCGACAATAATTTGTTTGACCTTTTCATCTACTGCTGCCATCGTTTCCATCTCCTCGATTTCTATTGGGATGTCCTTGTACGACCCCTGCGCAATTCCCGAACAATTCCGGCCTAATCCTGACAGCATCAGGATATTCGGCGCACAAGCCCCAGTGCCCAAGCATACTGGCGCTGTTGAAGCGTGTAAAGAACATGGATGGTGCTTGCGCCCGATCCGGTAGCCTCACCCGTTGCCAATCGAAGCGCTTCGATCGGGTAGCATAGATCTGTGCGTGACGACGCAGCCATCCCGGTAGTTCCGTCCTCCCCGGCAAGCCTGCGGCAGTGCAGCCGCTGCAATCCCGGCATCTTTCGGCGGGTAAACCGGGGATCGTTCCTGGAACGCACGGTACTTACATGGTGGGGCTTCTTTCCCTGGGAGTGTGTTTCTTGCCGGCGCAAGCGATACTTTCGCGACCAGGGCCGCGGCAACCGCAGAGCTGCGGAATCCTAAGCGCAGCGGCATTCTCAGAATTGCGAAATTCTCAGCTCTGCGGAATCCTAAGCATTGCAGAATTCTGAGCGCAGCGGACCATTGTCAGCACGGCGATGGCGATTAGGTTCGCGCCGAATCCGTTTGTAGGTACCAGGTTCGCCGCGCTGTCTACATTTCGAGGCGTCTCCTCGATATCCTAGGCATCTTCGCTCGCCGCCAGCATCGGGATGAGGCCGTCAAAGGCAGCTGCGCCGTTGCCGTTGGCGAGCTTTGGCTCCGTTTCTTCCAGACTGACGTCCCGCAGAGAGCGATTGATCGCCCGGGTGCGCGTGTTCAGCTTTTCTATGGTGTTCTGCACGGTGCCAACCTGCTTCTCCATGGAGCCCATCAGCCCTTCAAACTTGGTGAACTCATCCTTGGTCTTTTCCAGCACCTTCCATACTTCATCGCCTTTTTGCTGCATGTGAAGCATGTGGAAGCCCATTTGAAAGCTGTTCAAGAGCGCAGACAGGGTGCTCGGCCCCGCGATGGTGACACGGCAACTTTGCTGGATGTCCGATTGCAGACCGTCGCGCCGCATCACTTCGGCATAAAGCCCCTCGGTCGGCAGGAACATGACCGCGAAGTTGGTGGTCGCCGGAGGCGCGATGTACTTTTCGCAAATGCGCTTGCCTTCTGTGCGGATGGCCGCTTCAAAGCCCTTGCCGGCAGCGGCGATCTCGGCTGTGGTGCCTTCGCCGTAGGCGGTTTCCAGCCGCTCCCAGGCTTCGCGCGGAAACTTCGCATCGATGGGCAGCAACACCTCGCCCTGGGGCGTCGGCAGCTTCACGGCATATTCCACCATCTCGCCCGTGAGTGGTTTTACCTTCACATTCTGGCTGAACTGATTCGGAGCGAGCATCTGTCCCAGCAGCATGCCGAGTTGCACTTCAGCAAAGCCTCCGCGGCTTTTGACATTGGTAAAAATGCGGGAAAGATCGCCAACATCGGAAGAAAGCTTGGACATTTCCCCAAGGCCGGTGTGCACCCGAGTGAGCTGATCGGTGACCGCGCCAAAGCTTTCCGTAAGGCGCGTTTGTAGCGTAGCGTGCAGTTTTTCGTCCACCGTGGCGCGCATTTCCTCCAACTTTTGCGCATTGGATTCGTTCAACCGGTCCAGCCGCGCTTCCACCGTGGCGCGCAGCTTTTCCTGGTGATCGCCCTGGGTGCGGCCCAACTCTGAAAGCCGGCTGTGCTGGGCGCGCCCGAGCTCTTCCAGGCGGCTGTGCAGCGCTTCACGGTGGTCCAGATGGTGCTTATGGGTGTCCGCGGTGAAGCTGGTGAGCCGCTGCGCGATTCCGGTCAGCTGGCCATCTACCGATGCGCGCAATCGCGCGGCCTCGGCGCTGTGGTCGCCGCGAAAGGTGTCCAGCCCCGAGCGCATGGTATCGCCGAGGGCGCCGAGGCTGGTGAGCAACTCGCGGCGCAACGCTTCCGCGTGCCTGCCGCTGCCTTCCTGTGCGCGCGCCGCGCCTTCGGCGGTTTCCTGCCGCAACTGCGTCAACTCGTTGCGCAACAGCCGTTCGAGCGCTTCCCCATGGGCCTGCGCCCGCGCGAGCTCCTTCGGCAGGTTGGGAAGATCGGCGGCCAACATTGCTTCCAGCCGCGGATCGGGCGCGCTCGCGAGCGGGGTCCCCGGGCGGCGCAGCAGAAGCACGAGCACCGCAATCAAAATCAGCGCTTCCAAAGCGATCAGGGCAACCAGCATGTTCGTCTTTCCTTCGCTCGCAGAATAGCATCGGTGCGCCCGGCATCGAGGAGAAAACAAGCCCCTCATGGAACTTTTTCGGCCGTGGTGTTTCAATATGGGAAGAGCCATGTGCTCGTCCGAGGGGTTGCACCGCCGTCATGCACATGTCCCGTTCGCTTTTTTCTGCTACTTTGCTTTCGATCGCCTCCCTCGCCGCTGTGACAACCCCGGCCGTTTCCGCCCAAACTTCAGTTCCGCCGAATCAGCTCCAGGCTTTCAAGGACACATCGCTGCTGAAGCCGCCCGCGGGAGCCAAGGTGGCCGTCATCGAGTATGAAGATCTGGAGTGCCCGGCCTGTGCCCATGCATTTCCAATCGTGCATGCCGCGGTGAACCACTACAAAATTCCGTTGGAAGAGTACGATTTTCAGATTCAGGGCCACATTTGGAGCCATGAAGCGGCCATCTTTGCCCATTATCTAAAGGCGAAGGTTTCGCCGCCGCTGGCCGAAGAATACCGCCGCGAGGTGTTTGCATCGCAATACCGCATCGCGTCCAAGGATGACCTGCACAACTTTACCCAGAGCTTCATGACCAAAGCCGGCAAACAAATGCCGTTCGTGGTGGACCCCACAGGGCAGTTCGACCGCGAGGTCAACACCACGACCGATCAAGGCATCAAGCTGGGTTTGCAGCACACGCCGACGATTGTGGTTGTTACACCGACGAAGTGGATCGAGGTCGCCGATGTGGCACAAATGTATGCCGCAATCGATCAGGCTGAGGTGGACGCGGCCAAGGCGGCTCCGGCGTCAACAGTGCATCACACAACAGCGCACAGCACAGCGGCGCACAAGTAGACCAGGCAAGGGCTACCCAGAACAGGCGCAGGCTCGGCGGCTGTTCTGGGTAGCCGGCCTAGCGGTCTGCCGCAGAGCTGGTTTACTGGATCTGTACCAGTTCCAGTGCTGCACCGTGTCCGTCGCCGTTTCCGTGCACATTTTTATATGGCTGCGGAGCGCGCCAATGGTCGATATAGCTGACCTGGTGCACGCAGGAAATGGTGCAGTTCGGCGCGCATCCCTTTTCTGTCAGAAACTCGCGTTCCACGCGCTCTTTTGTGTATTCGGCAATGGGGATACCGGGATAGCCGCGCTGCTGTGAGCAATAGCTGACCATACCGTTTTCATCGACATACAAATAGCGGGCACCGGCACGGCAGCGCCAGTCATTCGGCTTGCCATTGGCAATGGCTTCCTGAAATCCGTTGAAGCGCGAATAGGAACGCCGGGTAAGGGAGCGAACCTCCTCCCAAACCTTGCGTTCGCGTTCGCCAAGCGGCTTCAACTGCCCGGAGCCATCGTGGATGATGCCGATGGTGGAAGAAAAGCCCAGCGCCAACGCCCGTTGCGAGATCACCAGTGCATCTTCCGGATTGCGAATGCCGCCGCCCACTACAGAGTTAATGTTGACATGAAAATCTGCATAGTCGGCCAGCATGCGCAGCTTGGCATCGAGCACCTTGAGCGATTTCTTCGACACCTCGTCGGGCATCAGGTTGTCGATCGAAATCTGCATATGATCGAGCCCGGCCTTATTTAAGCGCTCAATGCGCTCAGGCATCAACAGGTAGCCGTTGGTGATCATACCGGCGATGGCGTTGTTTTGCCGGATGCGAGCGATCACCTCATCGAGCTCCGGGTGCAGGAGCGGTTCGCCGCCGGAGATGGTAATGACCGCTGTTCCGAGCCGCCCGAGGTGATCGACCCGACGGCGCATCTCCGCAATGGGCGTGGGTTTGGAAATGTCGTCGAACTCGTTGCAATACGTGCAGGCCAGGTTGCAGCGCCGCATGGGCACAATGTGCGCCATGTAGGGGTGTGCTGTGTCGAGCAGTGCCGAGCCGATCGATTCAAGCTCGCGCAACCGGCGCTCGGCGGCCAGCAAGCGGCGGCGCACGGTCATGCGGCGCTGGGCGACCGCGAGGGCCGGCAAGGGGCGGGGAGAGGGTTGCGGTGCGGAAGACATCGGCACCTCAAGTCTAATCCCTTCACTGCAGGTGGGCGAGTCTCGAATAATTCTCGAATGAGTCCAGAAGCGAGTTCGGAAACAAGTCTTCAGAGCAACACCGTCGTGCTGCCACCGCGCACCTTTCTGATTGGCCGCGGAGCAACCTCGTACACTGAAAGCGGAGGAGCGTTTCGATGCCGCGTGAGATCACCTGGACCGACGTGTTGGAGATTGGCATTCAGTTGCAGGAGCAGCACCCCGATGTGGAACCGTATTCTGTGCGGTTTACCGATCTGCACAAATGGGTGACGGAGTTGCCCGGCTTCGTCGGTGACCCCGAAAAGTCGAACGAAAGCCTGTTGGAAGCCATCCAGGCGGCCTGGAATGAGGAGTACGAAGACGCAAAGCTGGGGTAGGGAAGGCGCAAAGTCGGATACAAAAGACGCCAGGCTGGGGAGTGCTTCCGATACAGCCGAAGCCGCCGGGCGACTATCCCGCGCCAGCGCTCATCTCAACGCAGGAAGGAGATTTGCTCGTGAAAATATCTCGCACGCTCGCTACATCGGGCCTCGCTTTGCTGCTGTCCTGCCCGGTTTTCGCTCAACAAACCAATGATCATGCTAACGATGAGCTTCGTAAAGATGACAAGACCAGTGCCCAGCAGCAGCACAAGGTCGACCAGGCGCAGGCCAAGGCCGACAAGGCCGATGCCAAGGCGCTTGGGTCGCGCAAGGTGAAGAAAGCGGCCCGGCAGCAGGACAAAGCCAACGCGGCGGCTACCGCATCGCAGCCGCGGTAGCGCATCGTCTTAGACGGCAGCTCGCCTTTGCCGCAAGATCTGATTGGGTAATGGGGAGCCCGTCAGCTTCAACAAACCGAAGCTGACGGCTGCCCAAACCGCGCTGCCGGCCAGCACAATGCCCGCATCGGCCAAGTGGCTGTGCGCGGGCGGCAAACGGTACGCCACAAAGACGATCGCCACGGCCGCACACACCGCCGTCAACGCCGCCCGGCCGATCTCAAGCCCATCCACATGCAACAGGCTGACCAGACGCTTGCGATGCAACAAGACGGCCAGGCTCAGCGTTTGCGCGGTGATGCCGAGGTCCGAAGCGACGGCCAATCCTTCCAGTCCCCTGCTGCGGAACAGTCCCCAGTACAACGGCACCGAAAGCAGCGTGATGAGCGTGCCGGCGACTGCGGGGGTTCGAGTATCGCTGGCCGCATAAAACGCCCGGGCATAGATGCCTTGCACCGCCCAAAGCGCCAGGGTGACGGCGAGAATGGCGAATAACTGTGTCATCTCGGCCGTGTCCGCGCGGCGAAAACGGCCGCCGCGGAAAAGGTCCATCAGCCACGGTGCAAGCGCGATCATCCACGCAGAAACAAGCAGGCCCACGCTGCACAGGCGCGAAACCGCCCGGCCGACCGAGACCGAAAAATCAAACGAGCGACCGCTCTGGAAGAGCGACGTAAAGAAAGGCAGGGAGGCGGCCCCGGCTGCGGCGCCGATGACATTGAACGGCGCGTTGAACAGGTCTTTCGCGTTATTGATCAGCGTGACGCCGCCGACCTCGACGCTGGCGAAGTAGTTCATGAAGATGCCGTCAAACATCACCAATGAAACGCCCAGCATCAGCGGCAGGCTGAGCGCGAGCCACTCGCGAAAGGCCGGTGCCTGAAAATCGACCTTTGGCGTCAGGCGCAGCCCCGTGCGGAAGGCGCCGATTGTGTTTAAAAGCCCCGCACCCGCCAGCGCGCCGCCGAGCACGCCTACGGCGAGTGAAAAAATGCCAAGCTGCCGGTGCAGCAGCACGGCTCCGGCCAGGATGCCGCCGTTGTACAGCAGCGGCGTAAATGCCTGGTAGATGAAGATTTTGCGGACCTGCAGGCGCGCGCTCATCATGCTGCCGATGAACCAGAACAGCTGTGCCGGCAGAATGAACCGGGTGAGCGCGGTGCAAAGCTCGGCGCGTTGATCACCGCGGAAGCCCTTGTTGGCCAGGGAAACGTATTCCGGAGCGAAAAGTTCGGCAAAAAGAACGCCCAGGCCGAGAACCAACAGCATCGTGCAAAGGATGACCGACAGGGCGCGGTCAGCCCCGTCCTCATCCCCGGCCTCGCGGTACCGGTTCAGCACCGTGATCATGGAGATGGACGCGGCCCCGCCGATAAGGAAGTAGTTCAAGAGGTCGGGCAGCTTAAAGGCGGCGCGGTAGGCGTCCTGCGCCATGCCCGCACCGAAAAGGTAGTTCACGTACTTTGTCCGCACAAGCGCAAGCACGCCTGAAAGCAGTGAACTGCCCATCAGCAGCAATGCGGCCGAAGTCGCTGTGTGGCCGCGCTTTGGGGAAGCAGCCGCCCTGGTGTCCACGGGAGTGACCGGCGGTGGGGATGTTGGGGGGGACAACACAGCCGCTATTCGCTCGCGAACAGATGAGCCGGGCGGGGTTCGCGCACCAATCGCAAGGTGTCGGCGCGCAGGGGCGCGGGGCGCGGCGGCGCGGCACCCGGCGGCGCGGCACCCGGCAACTCGGCACACGGCATGGGCCGCGGCTCCAGCACGAGCCGGGGACGCATGGGCTTCAGCTGAGGCGAGGCCTGAGGCGAAACTTGGGGCGAGATTTGAGACGAGACCTCCTGCGTGCGCGCACCGTTCAGCAGATTCAGCAACGCCTTCATCTCATCGCGCAATGCCCGCAGCTTTACCTGGCGCCGGATGTCCGCACCGGGATCGGTCGCGGCTGGATGGCCGACGGCAGAAGCCTCCGGAAGAGCTGGCGCCGCTGCCTGCGATGCTTCGAGGTGCCCGGAAAATTCGGATGATTCGGATGATGCAGGCGCCGGGGTAGGCAGAAACGCTTCGGCCGCCGCTGCTTCGCGGGCCTTGGTCTCGTTTTTGAACACCTGCCGCGCGCCGGCAATGGTGAAGCCCTGGTCGTACAGGAGCGATTTAATGCGCATGGCGATTTCAACATCGCGCTTGCGGTAGAGCCGCTGCCCGGTACCGCCCTTGCCTGGCTTCAGTTGCGGAAACTCAGTCTCCCAAAAGCGGAGCACATAGGCCGGAACCTCGCACAGCTGAGCCACATCGCCGATGCGAAAGTATAATTTGTCCGGGATCTCCGGTGCCACGATTTTGCGGATTGGCTGAATGCCCATGGGACGGCCTCAAAGGCGCGAGAAAGTGCTTGGGTTGCATCGCGTTGGTCCGAGTATAGGACCGGGTTTCCCCAACGGCCAGTGCTTTTTGCGGTTCCGTGACGTCGCTGGTTCCGGAATGGGAATCAAGGTCGCCAACCCCCTGCTTCAAGTTTCACTTGAGGGTTTCGCCCCGTGAACGCCCAGGGAAGCGGCGCGGGGAGCACCGCGCATCCCGCCCCATCGCCAAGCGTCCAATAAGAAAAGGTCTCGTCCATGCCCGCCGCTGCTGTTGTACCTCCTGAACCCGCGCTTTCTTCCCCTCCTGCCCCGCCCGCCGCGATTCACAGCTGCCCTAACTGCAGCCATTGGTTGCCTGAGGGCATGCTGGCCTGTCCGGATTGCCAGACCCTCACCTACGGCCGTTACCTGGCCGAGCTTGCCCTGGGTGCTCAGCAACTGGAACAACAGGGCAAGTGGCAGGAAGCGCGCGACCGCTGGCAATCCACATTGCCATGGCTGCCGGAGAACACGCCGCAGGCCGAATCCATCCACGGTCATATCGCGCGTCTCGATGCCCGGCTAAGCGCCGCCGAAGCGCACAAAGCCAAGTGGACCAAGCGCCTGGGGCCCTTCGCACCCGTGTTCTTTTTTCTCTTGAAGCTGAAATCGGCTCTTTTTCTGCTTTTGAAGCTGAAGTTTTTTCTGGGACTGTTCGGCTTTTTTGCGATCTACTGGGCGCTCGCCGGTTGGCGCTTCGCACTCGGCTTTACGGTATCCATCTTTATTCACGAAATGGGCCACTTCATTGCAGTCAAGCGGCGCGGCCTCAAAGCGGAATTGCCCATGTTCCTTCCCGGTCTCGGCGCTTATGTGCGCTGGTATTCGATGGGCGTTTCCCGGGAAGACCTTGCCGCGATCGCCCTTGCCGGTCCCATCTTCGGCCTGGGGGCGGCGGTGCTCTGCTTTGCGCTCGCCTTTTCCACGCACAGCGTCCTGTTTTTGCTGCTGGCCAACATCGGTGCCTGGTACAACCTGTTCAACCTCACCCCAGTCTTCGGTTTCGACGGCGCGCAGGCCACCTATGCGCTTTCACGCGTGCAGCGCATCCTGCTCACCGCCACTTCGCTGCTGTTTTTTGCCCTTACGGTCACGAATAGTAATTCGCGCGCGGGCACGCAGTGGGTCTTTCTGATCCTGGCTGCCGGCATGGGCTGGCGCTGCTTCACCCGCGACGCCCCCGAAGCGCCGCACACACGCACGCTGGTCACCTTTCTCGGCTTAATCCTGTTGCTCGGCTCCTTGCTGTACATGACGCCCGTCCCAGGGCTGCGCTAAAGGGCTGCGGGAAGCCATCGCCCACGGTCCCTATACTCAATCCATGGCTCTTTCCCTTACCCGCTCCGCCGCGCTGCAAGCACGTGCGGAGCAGTTTTTACCCGCCGGTGTCGATTCCCCGGTGCGCGCCTTTCGCGCCGTGGGCGGTCATCCGCCATTTGTCGCCAGTGCGGAAGGTGCCTACCTTACCGACGCGGACGGCAACCGCTACATCGACCTGTTCGGCTCCTGGGGACCCATGCTGCTGGGCCACGCCTTTCCGTCGGCCGTCGAGGCCATTCGCGAGGCAGCCGGCCGTTCCGCCTCGTTCGGCGCCAGCACTGCCGCCGAAGCCGACCTCGCCGAACTGGTGCAACAGTGCTTTCCATCTGTCGAAAAGCTGCGCTTTGTCAGCTCCGGTACAGAAGCCTGCATGTCGGCCATCCGGCTCGCACGCGGCTATACCGGCCGTAACTTCATCATCAAGTTCGAAGGCTGTTACCACGGCCACGCTGACGCGCTGCTGGTCAAAGCCGGCTCAGGTGTCGCTACCTTCGGCATTCCCGGTTCGGCCGGCGTGCCCGCCGAAACCGCCATGCACACCCTTGCGCTGCCCTATAACGACCTTTCCGCAGTTGAAACAGCCTTTGCGACGCACCCTGACGCCATTGCCTGCATCATCGTGGAACCGGTGGTGGGCAACGCCGGTACCGTCGTTCCTGCTCCCGGATTTTTGCGCGGGTTGCGCGAGCTCACAACCAGGCACGGCGCCCTGCTCATCTTCGACGAGGTGATGACGGGCTTTCGGCTTTCCCCAGGCGGCGCGCAAGGCCTGTACCGGGCCGAACTCGGCGGCACCGGCGGAACGCCCGCATGGCCGGACCTCACCACCCTCGGCAAAATTCTCGGCGGGGGTTTGCCGGTGGGGGCC
>CAXTRN010000052.1:14607-19713 GCA_964246645.1 uncultured Acidobacteriaceae bacterium | reverse complement strand
CGCTGCCGGCGAGCGCGTCAATTCGATCACCGCGCCGCGCGCCGATGAGGTGCTCGGCGCCAATACCATCGCGGAGATGATGCATCTCGACGCCAGCTTGCGCCAGGAAACCGCAAACCGCCTCATGGCCGCCGGGGTCACCATCTTTCGCCCGGAAACCTGTGTCATCGACGCCGGGGTGCAGGTCGGTTCAGACACCGTGATTGAGCCATTCGTGCAGCTGCTCGGCACCACCCGTATCGGTTCAGACTGCCGCATCCGTTCCTATTCGGTTATCCAGAACAGCACGCTCGAGGACCGCGTTTATGTCAAAAACGGCTGTGTTTTAGAAGAAGCGACCGTTGCGGAAGAGGCCATCCTGGGCCCGTACGCCCATCTCCGCCCGGGCAGTGAGATCGGCCCCGGCGCCCACCTCGGCAACTTTGTCGAAACCAAGAAAACCAAACTGGGACGCGGTTCCAAAGCCAATCACCTCAGCTACCTGGGCGACGCGGTTATCGGTGCGGGAGTGAACATCGGCGCGGGCGCCATCACCTGCAACTACGACGGAACGCATAAACACCCCACTACGATCGCCGACGGCGTCTTCATCGGCTCCGATTCCACCCTCATCGCCCCGATCAGTATCGAAAAGGGCGCGTATATCGCGGCCGGTTCGTGCATTACCGAGGATGTGCCCGCCAACGCGCTCGCGTTTGGGCGCAGCCGGCAGGTCACCAAACCGGATTGGGTGACCAAACGACGCGCTGCCTCCGCCAAAACAGCTGCGGCGGTAGCGCAAGACCCGGCCGTCGGCGCGGCCACCGAAGAGCACGACTTGCCCCAAAAGTGATGCAGCGTTGCCCTGAAATTTGGAGATGCGCGGAGGTCATGCTACGGTAAACCATCGTTCTGTATGGGAAACCATATCAACGAGAGCTTGTTTGAACGACGATCGGTCGTTCGATCCAAGTTGCGTCACTGGCCTCCCGGCACGAGCTGCTGTCGCTCGTGCCGCCTTTTTTGCGTTTTGCCGACGATGCAGCGAAGGAAGGCCAAGCGAAGGATCGCCTCAGGTATACTGAAATCTGTTCTTTGACACGCCCAACGCAATGTTGGTGCCGGGCCCACACAGTGGGGGCGTCACGGCTTCGACGGGATTGCTTGCGGCAAAGAGGCATGCCGGGGTGTGGACACCCGTAATCGCTCACAAAACTATAAGTGCCGAACCTCAGTTCGCTCTTGCTGCTTAATTAATTAAGTAGCCGATCGCCCCAGCTTCGCCTACGGGCCGGAAGCGATCGTCGCACAGTAGGCTGGTCTGCGGGGTTCCGTCTGGACGCCAAGGACAAGATCAATCAGGCTGGTGGCCGGCGCGTCTTCGCCCGTTCTAAGCGCCGATCACGAGACAAAGATGAACTTTGGGAAAAGCATGAAAGCTCTTTGCTGACAGTCGTTTCGGACGCGGGTTCAACTCCCGCCGCCTCCACCACCTTCCATCCCTTTTTCTTCGCTGCCCGGCGAAGTTTCACACATGATTCCTCCGAAATCCTGACACTCCGCCTGTCGTCCTACATGTGATTGCACCGTGGAACTTGACCTGATGCGAGTCGAATGAGCTTTTGTGCTGCTTTCCAGGTGCAAGGGCGGCATCTCGACAGAGTCGTGGTTTCCCGTGCATGCTTAAGCGGAAGCGCGTCGCATGCCGTTCCATGGAGGGCTCACCGTTTCGGAATCGGGAGCTTTTGATGTCGACCGCGCCTTCCACTTCACAAACGCTGGCGCAAGAGCTCGCCGAACAGCTGCAGAAACGCACAACCGCCGAGGTACGTTTCGATACCGCCTCGCGTGCGCTGTATGCGTCGGATCTTTCGCATTACCGCCAGGTTCCCATCGGTGTGGTGATCCCGCGATCGATCGACGATGTCATCGCCACGGTGGCAACCTGCCGTGAGTATGGGGTTCCTATCTTTGGCCGCGGCGCGGCCACCAGTCTCGCGGGGCAAACCTGCAATGTGGCGGTGGTACTCGACTTTTCCAAGTATCTGCACCATGTGCTCGAACTCAACCCCCACGAACGGTATGCGTGGGTCGAACCGGGGCTGATCAACGACGATCTTCGTGTCGCCGCGGAAAAACACGATCTCACCTTTGCGCCCGATCCGGCGACGCATGCATATTGCACGCTGGGCGGCATGATCGGCAACGATTCCTGCGGACCGCATTCGGTGCTGGGCGGAAAAACAAGCGAAAACATCGAAGAACTCGACATCCTGCTCTATGACGGCACCCGTTTGACGGTGGGCGCGACGAGCGAAGAAGAGTTAGCACGCATCATTCGTGAAGGCGGCCGTCGCGGAGAAATCTATCGTGCCCTGTGCGAGTTGCGCGATCAATATGCCGACGAGGTGCGCGAGCGGTACCCGAACATTCCGCGCCGCGTTTCAGGGTACAACCTCGACTACCTGCTACCGGAGAACGGCTTTCATGTCGCGCGAGCGCTGGTGGGCACGGAAAGCACCTGCGCGCTCGTATTGCGCGCCAAAACCAAGCTCATTCAAAGCCCGCAACATCGTGTCCTGCTGCTGATCGCGTATCCCTCGGTCTTCCAGGCGGGCGATCAGGCCCCGCATCTCAATGCGTTAGGACCGATCGCCATGGAGGGCTTCGAGCGCCGGGTGATCGACAATGCGCGGCTGGCCGGCAAACATATGCCCGGCATCACTCATTATCCGGAGGGCAAGGCCTGGCTGCTGGTCGAGTTCGGTGCCGATACCCGTGCCGAAGCGCTCGCCGTGGGCCGGTCGGCACGGCTGTGGGCTGAGCGCCACGACCCTGACCAGAGCGGTGTGCGGTTGCTGGAAGACCGCAGTGAGCAGATGCAAGCCATGGAGGTACGGGAGCTCGGTTTGGGTGTTTCCCGTGTTCCCGGCAAGCTCCAAGACACCTGGAACGGATGGGAAGATGCGGCCGTGCCGCCGGAACGCTTGGGTCCCTACCTGCGCGAGTTTTACGCCCTGTGCGATCGTTTCGGCTACTTTGTTGTGCTGTTCGGGCACTTCGGACAGGGCTGCCTGCACACGCAGATCAATTTCGACCTGAAAACCACCGCCGGTGTCGCCAAATATCGGGCGTTTGTGACGGAAGCCGCGCACCTGGTCGTGCGCTATGGCGGTTCGCTTTCCGGCGAGCATGGTGACGGGCAAGCCAAAGCCGAGCTTTTGCCGATCATGTATGGCGACCGCCTGGTGGAGGCCTTTCGGCAATTCAAGCGTGTCTGGGATCCGGCGGGCAAGATGAATCCGGGTAAAGTGGTCGATCCGTATCCGCTCGACAGCAACCTGCGCACCGGACCGGACTACAAACCGCAGCAACCGCTCACGATCTTTCAGTTCCCTGACGATGGCGGCAGTCTGGCCACCGCCACCGAGCGGTGCTTCGGGGTGGGCAGGTGCCGCAAGCTGGACGGCGGCACCATGTGCCCCAGCTTTCAGGTGACGCGCGAAGAAAAGCATTCCACCCGTGGGCGCGCCCGGCTGCTGTTCGAAATGCTGCGCGGCGAGGTGGTCGCGGACGGCTGGCGTGATGAGGGCGTCAAGGAAGCGCTCGACCTTTGCCTTGCGTGCAAGGGATGCAAGGGCGATTGCCCGGTGAGTGTGGATGTGGCGAGCTACAAATCAGAGTTTCTGGCGCACTTCTACAAGGGCCGACTGCGTCCCGCAACGGCTTACAGCATGGGCCTGATCGATAAATGGGCGGTGCTCGGTTCGCAGTTTCCGGCGTTGGTGAACCTGGCTACACAAACGCCGGGCGTGCGGGCTGTGGCCAAGAAGCTGGCCGGCACCACCCAACACCGCCCGATGCCGGCCTTTCCAAAACAAAGTTTCAAGCATTGGGTGAGGAAACGCGGGCGGTCATCCGCCCCGGGTACCCGCGGCGAGGTGATTCTTTGGGCGGACACCTTCAACAACCATTTCACGCCGCATACGGCCCAGGCTGCGCTTGCTGTGCTCGAAGATGCAGGATTTCGCGTGCGGGTGCCGCAACAGCACCTTTGCTGCGGCCGTCCTTTGTATGACTTCGGCATGCTGGATGAGGCCAAGCGCTATCTGCGCAAGGTGCTGACGGCGCTCGCGCCGGAGATCGCAGCTGGTACGCCGATCGTGTGCCTGGAGCCGAGTTGTGCGTCGGTCTTCAAGGATGAACTTGTAAACCTGTTCCCCCAAGACGATGCCGCCCAGCGGTTAAGCCGACAGGTGATCCTGTTTCCGGACTTTCTGGAGAAAGTCGGCTACCAGCCCGGCAAACTCGCAGGCAAAGCCGTTGTGCATGGGCATTGTCACCACAAGGCGCTTTGGAACCTGTCGCCGGAGCAGCGCTTACTTGAGGCGACCGGCCTGTGCGCCGAGGTGCTCGACTCAGGCTGTTGCGGGCTGGCGGGTTCTTTCGGCTACGAGGCCGGCCACCACGAGCTTTCCGTGCAGATTGGGGAACGGGTCCTTTTTCCAAAGGTCCGGGCCGCGGCCGAGGACACCATCATCGTCAGCGATGGCTTCAGCTGCCGTCAGCAGATTGCCTTTGGCACGCCGCGTCGCGCAATGCACACGGCGGAGGTGCTCGCCATGGCGCTGCAACCGCAGGTGCCTGGAGCGAGCGGGCGGAGCGTCGAAAGCGGCCAGATTCAGCCTGCGCCGGGTTACCCGTGGATCACGGCGCTGGCTGTGGGTGTGGGTCTGGTGGCAGCGGGCTTGTTTGCGGCCAAACGAGCCCGCGCGCGGCGAACGGCCTAACACGCGGCTGGATTACAAAGGCGAATCACAAACACGCATCTGGAGCACAAACACGCATCTGGAGCACAAACACGCATCTGGAGCACAAACACGCATATAGATCACAAACACGCATCCAAGCCTTTGGCAGCGGACGGAACGGACCTCCGCGCGTGTGAGGAGATAAAAGATATGGCAAGCAAGCAGGAATTGTTGGACTTTCTGGATAAGCACGTGTTTTTGCGCATTTTGCATGCGAGCGAACGGGACATCGGCACCAGGCAGCGGGAAGATCTGGAAGATCTGAAAAAGCGCACCCAGGAAGAGATGGCGCGCTTTCACGGGTATGATTCTGCCG
>CAXTRN010000052.1:0-14597 GCA_964246645.1 uncultured Acidobacteriaceae bacterium | reverse complement strand
ACTGCTTTGCGGCGCCAAGGAGGACGGCGCGCGGCGGCACCGCTCCAGAAAAGCCGCTTTGGCGCGCATCCGCAGTCGCTTTTGTCCACTCTGTTAGTCTATTGGCGCGCTGCATCAGCTCCGGCAGCTTGAAGCGCCAACATGCATTCGTGGGCGATCTGCAGGCCTTCTTCCACCGGCATGGCCCAGGCGGCCAGCCGGGAGCCGGTCTTGGAAACGCACAGCTGGCCCGCAATGGACTGGTTCGCCTGCTCATCCAGAGCCAGACCCCACCCCTGCAGGCCGGCACACACCTCGGCTCGCAGCCAGGGTGAATCTTCGCCGATCCCGCCGCCGAAGATGACGGCATCGGCGGCGCCGAGCGCTGCCAGGTATGCGCCCACCGCCAGCCGCACACGATAGCTGAACATGGCAAGCGCCAAGCGTGCCGGGTCGTCATCGCGCTTGGCAAGCACACGCGTATCGAGCGAACCACCGGCGATGCCGAGCAAACCGGAGTGCTTGTTCAACAGCGTCATCATGTCGTCGATGCTTTTGCCTTCTTTCTTCATCAGAAAAGGAAGGATGGCCGGATCGAGGCTGCCGCTGCGCGAACCCATCATCAAGCCTTCAAGCGGCGTCAGTCCCATGGTCGTATCGACCGATTGTCCGCCGGCGATGGCGCATGCGGAGCAGCCGCTTTCGAGATGCAGGGTAACCAGATTAAGGGTTTCCGGACGCTTGCCGACCGTTGCCGCATACTGCTCCAGCATGTAGCGATGGGAAAGGCCATGGAAACCGTATTTGCGCACATCGTGACGGTCGGCCGTTTCCCGGTCGATCGGGTAGCGCCAAGCCGTTTCGGGCAAAGTGCGGTGGAAAGCCGTGTCGAAGGTGACCATTTGCCGGGTGCCGCTGAGTTCGCCGCTGAGGACAGCGAGCACCGCCAGCGAGCTTTGGTTGTGCAACGGCGCCAACTCCTCGAGTGCCTCGATGTCGCGCCGAACCTCGGGCGTGGCCAAGACTGCTCGATCGTATTTGGGACCGCCGTGCACCACGCGTACCCCGGCAAAGCTGAGGTCCTCGATGCTTCCCGTGAGAGGCAATTGCGCCCGGAGCCAAGCCAGTGCTGCCCTGACGGCTGCCGCCATGTCCGGCACGTCAGCATCTTCGGTGTGCACGACTTCGCGGCCCTGGTACACGGAAAGCTTGGGCGTTTTCCCGATATCGTCAAACGCGGCACTGGCCAGTTTTCGAGCGTCCGAGGCGATCTGCTGAGCCGGATTGATCTCAACCAGCTCGAATTTCAGCGAATTACTTCCCGGGTTGAAGACCAGAGCCGGCGACATCTTCGGTAAGATGCAGAAGGGTGGAACAAGCGCATGCATCGAAAACTGTCTGCTTGTGGTACCGCGGTCTGCCGATTCCGGCCTCATGGGATGCCGGCTTCGCGGTTCGCTTCTGGGGTATAACCTCTTGGCTTCAACGCAAGATGAGGTGCAGAGTAGTTCGTTCTCGAGCGTTCCACCGGAAGCACGTACATTTGCAAACTTTTCCGGTGTGCCTTTCGTCTCGTATCTGATCGGGCGTAGAGCGTCAGGCTAGAGCGTCGGGCGTAGAGCAGGTTTTAAGCGTTCGTACAGGGAGCGCTGTGTTGAACAAGGGCGTGAGATGACTGAAGAGCAGAAAGGGGCTTCGGCTGCAACCGGCGGCGAGCTCGGCGCGGCCTTTGCCGCCTACAATTCCCCATCGTATGGTGGCGAACTGGGCGCCCAGTTCGAGGCAAAAAACTCCGTCGATCCGGAGCACTACGACCGGGTGCACCATCGGGTGGACCGGCAAGCGCAGCGCAAACAGCGGCGGCACAAGTGGTATTGGCTGGCCGCGGCGTTGCTGCTCGCGTTGACCTTTGTGCTGGTGCATCGATTTACCGCCAACAGCGATAACACGCGGGCACCGAGTTCCGCCGGGGGCGGATCAGCTGGCGGCAACAGCTCCGGTGCACAGGGCCGGGCAGGCGGCGCGAACGGGCACGGGCAGCAAGGGCCGGCTGCGATCACCGTGGGGCAGTCCAAATCCGGCAACATCAATGTGTATGACGACACGCTCGGAACAGTGACCCCGGTGTATACCGTGACGGTGTACAGCCAGGTCACCGGCCGCGTCATGGCGGTGCACTATCGCGAAGGCGAGATCGTGCAAAAGGGACAGCCGCTGATCGACATCGACCCGCGGCCGTACCAGGCCACGCTGTTGCAGGCTGAGGGCACGTTGAAGCGCGATCAGGGTGTGCTAGCCGAAGCGCAGATCGATCTGGCGCGCTACCAGGAAGCCTTTGCACGCAATGCGATCGCTCGCCAGCAGCTTGAAGATCAGCAGCAAGCCGTGGTCCAGAACCAGGGCACGGTCGCCTCCGATCAAGGCGCAGTCGATTATGACCGCGTGCAACTGGCATACTGCCACATCGTTTCGCCCATCACCGGCCGCGTCGGTTTGCGACTGGTCGATCCCGGCAACACGATCTTCGCGGGCAGCGGTTCCACCCTGGTCGTGATTACGCAGTTGCAGCCGATCACGGTGGTTTTCAACGTCTCCGAAGACCAATTGCCGCAGGTGCAGGGCGAACTGCACAAAGGCCGCAGCCTGGTGGTCGATGCCTTTGACCGCTCAAACGACCGCCAGATCGAGACCGGCAAGCTGACCTCGGTGGATAACCAGATCGACACCGCTACGGGTACGGTGAAATTTCGCGCGACCTTTAACAACAAAGCGACGATCCTGTTTCCAAATCAGTTTGTCAATGCGCGGTTGCTGGTGCGGACGCTGAATAACGTGGTTCTGGTGCCCTCTGCGGCTGTACAGCGCAACGGAACCGCGGCGTTCGTGTACGTGGTGAAGCCGAACAACACCGTTGCCGTGCAGCCGATCACCACGCTGACCAGCAATGAACAGGTGACCGCGGTGCAGGGCGTGGCTCCCAATACCAACCTGGCCGTCAGCGGCTTCGATCGGCTGGAAAACGGAGCCCAGGTGCTGGCGCACGGAGCGCAAACGAGCAAAGGCGACCCGCAGGGGCACGGCAGCAATGGCTCCGGGCGGACAGGTGGAAGCACCGCGCCATGAATCTTTCCCGGCCCTTCATTCTCCGCCCGGTGGCGACGGCTCTGCTGATGGTGGCCCTGTTTCTGGCAGGCGGCATCAGCTATTTTCAGCTGCCTGTTTCCGCCCTGCCGGAGGTTGATTACCCCACGATCCAGGTACTCACCTTTTACCCCGGCGCGAGCCCGGACGTGGTGGCTTCGGGCGTAACCGCACCGCTGGAACGGCAGTTCGGCCAGGTGGCCGGACTCAGCCAGATGACCTCTACCTCGGCGGGCGGCGTGTCGGTGATTGTCATGCAGTTCCAGCTCAGCTTGAACATCGATGTAGCCGAGCAGGAGGTGCAAGCGGCCATCAACGCCGGCCAAAGCTATCTGCCGGCGAACCTGCCCGTGCCGCCGGTGTACAGCAAATCGAATCCGGCAGACGCACCGGTGCTGACCCTGGCGCTCACCTCCAACGAGATGGCGCTGTCGAAGGTGGAAGACCTCGCCGACACGCGGCTTGCACCGAAGATCTCGCAGATCTCCGGCGTGGGCCTGGTCTCGATCTCCGGCGGGCAAAAGCCGGCCGTGCGCATCCAAACCAACCCCACCACGCTGGCGTCGTACGGGATCAATCTCGAAGACGTGCGCAACGCGCTCACCGGCACCAGCCTGAACGCCGCCAAGGGCAACTTCGATGGTCCTTCGCAGGACTACACGATCAACGCCAATGACCAGCTGCTGACGAGCGGCGATTACCAGCATGTGGTGGTCGCCTACCGCAACGGTGCGCCTGTGATGCTGAGCGACGTGGCGCATGTGATCGACGGCGTCGAGAACACCGATCTTGCCGCCTGGGTAAACACCACGCCTTCGGTCATTCTGAACATTCAGCGGCAGCCCGGCGCCAATACCATCCAGGTGGTCGACAACATCGAGCGCCTGTTGCCGCAACTCGAAACCAGCCTGCCCCGCGCCGTGCACCTGCAGATCGTGAACGACCGCACCAACGCTATCCGCGCCTCGGTCAAAGACGTCGAGTTCGAGCTGGTGCTGGCGATCGCCCTTGTTGTTCTGGTCATCTTCTTATTTCTGCGCAGCCTGGCGGCCACCGTCATTCCTTCGGTGGCTGTGCCGTTGTCGCTCATCGGCACGCTGGGCGTCATGTATCTGGCGGGCTTCAGCCTGAACAACCTCACCATGATGGCGCTCACGATTTCGACCGGCTTTGTTGTCGACGATGCGATCGTGATGATTGAAAACATCTCGCGCTACATCGAAGAAGGCGACACGCCGATGGAGGCCGCGCTCAAGGGTGCCGGCGAGATCGGCTTCACGATTCTGTCCCTGACGGTTTCGCTGATTGCTGTGTTGATCCCGTTGCTCTTCATGGGCGACGTCGCGGGCCGTTTATTTCGGCAGTTTGCCGTCACGCTGGCCGTCACCATCGTGATCTCGGCCTTTGTTTCGCTCACCCTGACGCCGATGATGTCGGCACGCCTGTTGCGTTACACGGCGCCTGAGGATCAGGGCTGGTTTTATGAGGTTTCCGAGCGTTTTTTCGAACGCCTCATCGCCTTTTACGGCCGGACGCTGCGCTTTGTCCTGCGCTTCCAGACCCTGACGCTGCTGGTGGCCTTTGCCACCATTCTTTTGACCGGCTTCCTGTATCTCACGATCCCGAAAGGCTTTTTCCCGACCCAGGATACGGGCATCATTCAAGGCATCACGCAGGCTTCGGCCGATACCTCCTTCGCGTCGATGTCGACGATGCAGCAGCAGGTGGCGAAGGTGTTGCTCGATGATCCGGCGGTGGAAAATATCTCGTCCTTTATCGGTCCCGACGGCACCAACACCACCCTGAACAGCGGCCGCATTCAGATCGATCTCAAATCTGTGGAAGACCGCAAGCTGACGGCAACCCAGGTGATCGATCGCCTGCAGCCGAAGCTGGACAGGATTCCCGGCATCAAGCTTTACATGCAGCCCGTGCAGGATCTCACGGTGGACGACCGGGTGAGTCGCACCCAATATCAGTACACCCTCGAAGACCCCAACAAGGACGAGCTGATTCGCGTGACGCACGACTTCGTGCGGCGGCTGCAACAAATGCCGCAGCTGGCCGATGTGGTGACCGATCAGCAGTTGGGCGGCATCGCGGAACAGCTCGTCATCGATCGGCCCACGGCCTCGCGGTTCGGGATAACGCCGCAGACGATCGACAACACGCTTTACGACGCCTTTGGACAGCGCCAGATCAACACGCTGTACACGCAGGTGAACCAATACCACGTAATTCTTGAAACAGAACCCCAGTTCCGCCTCGATCCCAATCGGCTGCAGGATTTGTATGTGCAATCGGCGGCAACCGGCGGCAGCACATCAGCGGCGGCGGGCGGTTCCAACAGTGCGGGCTCGTCTTCGGGCGCAGGTTCCGGCAGCGCGCCCAGTGCCGGCAACGCCCTGCTCAGTCCGTCCTCGACAGCCGGCGGCTCCAGCCCTGCCTCGGCGAGCGCTGCGCTGAGTTCCTCAAACGTCAACGCCGCCGGCAACACAACGGGAACAAGCGCCACCTCAGCCCTGTCCAGCAGCGCCAATGGCGGCGGCAGAGCCACCCCCCTTTCGACTGCCAGCACGGCGGGCAATGTTTCTTCAAGCAGCAACACGGCCGTGGGCAGCACCACACGCTCGGGCAGCGGAACCACGGCTGCGCCCGGTGCCACCGCAGGTGCGGGGGCAGGGGGCGGCGCGGGTGCCAGCAGCGGCGGCAGCACAGGGGTCGCCAACCCCGTTCCACTCAGCGCCTTTACCCACCTCATCACCACCAATGAGGCTTTATCGATCAATCACCAGGGTCAGTTCCCGGCGGTCACGGTGTCGTTCAATCTGGCGCATGGGTATTCGCTGGGACAAGCGCTGATTGCGATCGACAAATCCATTGCCGACCAGCACCTGCCAGGAAGCGTCGTTGCCAACTACCAGGGTACGGCCGCGGCGTTTCAGGGCTCGCAATCCAATGAAGGGCTGCTCATCCTGGCCGCGCTGGTAACCGTATATATCGTGCTCGGCATCCTGTATGAAAGCTACATTCATCCAGTCACGATCCTTTCCACATTGCCGTCGGCCGGCGTCGGCGCGCTGCTCGCCCTTGAGCTCTTTCATCTCGATCTGGACATCGTTGCCATTATCGGCATCATCCTGTTGATCGGGATCGTGAAGAAGAACGGCATTTTGATTGTCGACTTCGCCCTGGAACTGGAACGCCACGGCAACAAGAACGCCACTGATTCCATCTACCAGGCCTCGTTGCTGCGCTTCCGGCCCATCCTGATGACCACCATGGCTGCGCTGCTTTCGGGTCTTCCACTCGCATTCGGCACAGGCATCGGCTCGGAGCTGCGCAAACCTCTGGGCGTCACCATCGTCGGCGGCCTCTTGTTCAGCCAGGTGCTGACGCTGTATACAACGCCGGTCATTTATATCTTTTTCGACAACCTCGGCGCGCGTTTTTCCCGCCATAAAATAAACCACAGCACCATCGAACATGCCAACCAGCATGCGGCGGAGCACGTATGAACCCGTCGCGCATCTTTATCGAACGGCCCGTCGCCACCACGCTGATGACGATTGCCATCGCCATCGCCGGGGCCATCGCCTTTGTGGTGCTGCCGGTGTCGCCCTTGCCGCAGGTCGACTTCCCGACGATCGCCGTGGGGGCGTCCTTGCCCGGCGCCAGCCCGGACATCATGGCGTCTTCGGTGGCGACGCCGCTGGAACGCGAGTTCGGCCACATCGCCGGGGTCACAGAGATGACCTCGTCGAGTTCGTTGAGCACAACGAGCGTTGTGCTGCAGTTCGATTTGAATCGCAACATCGATGGCGCCGCCCGCGATGTGGAAGCGGGCATCAACGCGGCGCGCAGCTATCTGCCGACCAATCTGCCGGCAAACCCGACCTATCGCAAGGTCAATCCGGCCGATTCGCCCATCATGGTGCTGGGCCTGCAGTCGGACAATTACGACATCCCTGCGCTTTACGACGAAGCGTCCACGGTGATCGAGCAACGCGTCTCGCAGATCAACGGCGTGGGCCAGGTAACGGTCGTGGGCGCGTCTCTGCCGGCGGTGCGCGTGGATGTCAATCCGGATCAGCTGGCGAGCTATGGCATCAGCCTGCCGCAGGTGCAGCAGGTCATCTCCGGCCAGAACGCCAATGTTGCCAAGGGGCAGATATCGGACGGCCGGCTGACGGCGGACATCATCGCCAACGATCAAATTTCCAAGGCCGATCAATACAAGCCGATCGTGGTGGGGTACCACAACGGCGGCGCGGTCCGGCTCGATCAGGTCGCCACCATCACCAACTCGCAGCAGACGATCCGGCAAGCGGGCTTTCTCAACGGCAAAGCCTCGGTGAACATGCTGATCTTCCGGCAGCCCGGCGCCAATATCATCACCACGGTCGAGGCAGTAAAGGCTACCCTGCCGTCCCTGCAGGCGACCGTTCCCCGCGGTCAGCACCTGGTCACGGTGATTGACCGAACCACCACGATCCGCGCTTCGGTGTCCGATATCGAACGCACGCTGGTCATCTCGGTCGTGCTTGTGGTGCTGGTCGTCTTTGTGTTTCTGCGCAATCTGCGCGCCACGCTCATCCCTGCTGTAGCGGTGCCCGTATCGCTGATCGGCACCTGCGCGGTCATGTACCTGGCCGGCTTTTCGCTCGACAACCTGTCGTTGATGGCCCTTGCCATTGCCAGCGGCTTTGTGGTCGACGACGCCATCGTTGTCATGGAGAATATTTCGCGGCATCTGGAAGGCGGGATGACGCCGATCGGCGCGGCGCTGCTCGGCGCCCAGGAGATCGGCTTCACCGTCTTTTCCATCAGCATCTCGCTGATCGCCGTGTTCATCCCGCTGCTGCTGATGGGCGGCATCATCGGGCGGCTGTTCCGCGAGTTTGCGATCACGCTGGCTACCGCCATTCTGATGTCCATGGTGATCTCGCTCACCACGACGCCGATGATGTGCGCGCGCATCCTGAAGCCCGAACACGAGATCGAACACGGCCGCGTGTACCGCTGGAGCGAGCGCATGTTCGACGGCCTGCTGCACGGCTACCGGCGCAGCCTGATCTGGGTGCTCGACCATCCTGCACTTGTGCTCATTCTGTTCTTTTGCACGCTGGGGTTGAATGTTTTCTGCTTGATCAAGGTGCAAAAAGGCTTCTTTCCCCAGCAGGACAACGGCACCATGCAGGGCGGCATGCAGGGCCCGCAGGACACCTCCTTTTACAGCATGCGCGCTGCCGTGCAGCGCTCTGTCGCGATCGTGAAATCGGACCCTGCCGTGGCGAATGTGATGGGCTTCACCGGTGGCCAGGGTGCCGCCAACGGCGGCTTTATGTATATCGCCCTCAAGCCGCTCAATCAGCGCAAAATCGGGGCCGCGGAGGTGATTACCCGGCTAAGGCCCAAGCTGGCCAGGGTCACAGGCGCAGCGACGTTTCTACAGCCGGGTCAGGATATTCGCATCGGCGGCCGGCAGTCGAACGCGCTTTACCAATACACCCTGGAAGCGGAAACCTCGCAGGACCTGGCGCTGTACGGTCCCCAGCTGCTGGAAGCCATGAAGAAAACGCCGGGGTTTGCCGACGTCAATACCGACCAGCAGAACCGCGGGTTGCAGGCGTTGCTCACCTATGACCGCCCCACCGCGGCGCGCCTGGGGCTGACGCCACAGCTGCTCGACAGCACACTGTACGACGCCTTCGGCCAGGCTGAAGTTTCGACCATCTATAGCGAGCTGAACCAGTACTATGTCGTGCTGGAGGTAGCGCCCAAGTACTGGCAAACTCCTGAAGGCTTGAAACACACCTACTTCATTCCCACGGCGGGCGATGCACCCATTCCACTCGCGTCGGTGATGAAGTATGAGCCATCGACTTCGCCCCTCGCGGTGAACCACACGGGCCTGTTCCCTTCCGTGACGGTTTCCTTCAATCTCGCGCCCGGGGTTGCCCTGGGCGATGCCACGCAAAAGATCCTTGCCTTGCAGCAACAACTAAACTTTCCGCAATCGGTACACGGCCAGTTTTCGGGCACCCTGCAAGCATTCAAGGAGTCACTCAACACAGAACCCTATCTAGTGCTCGCGGCCATTATCGCCGTGTACATCGTGTTGGGCATGTTGTATGAAAGCCTGATTCACCCTTTGACGATCCTTTCCACACTTCCTCCGGCCAGTCTGGGTGCGGCGCTTGCCTTGCTGATCACCGGCACCGAGCTGGACGTGATGTCCATTATCGGCATTATCCTTCTGATCGGCATTGTGAAGAAGAACGGCATCATGGTGATCGACTTTGCCCTGAATGCCGAGCGCGTGGAAGGGAAAAATACCCGCGAGTCGATCTTTGAGGCCTCGATCCTGCGCTTCCGACCCATCCTGATGACGACCGTGGCAGCGCTCTTCGGCGCGGTGCCGCTGGCCCTCGGTACCGGCATGGGATCGGAGCTGCGCCGGCCGCTGGGCATTTCCATCATTGGCGGCTTGATTGTGAGCCAGGCGCTGACGCTTTACACCACGCCCGTCATCTATCTTTTTATGGACAACATCCGCTTGAAGCTGCTGGGCAAAGAGCACGGCCCGCTGATGAGCGAGGTAAATGCGTAGGGCACGCCCAGGGAACGGCCAGACACCATGATGAACATCCTTCATTTCGCCCGCATCTCCGGCAAGCGCTCCAAGGCATGGCGGCGTGCGGCGCTGCTTGCCCTGCTTTCTGCGGTTGCCGGTTGCCGTGTTGGCCCCAAGTACGTTACGCCGGTCGCGCCCGTACCGCCGGTGGCAACCTACAAAGAGCAAACACCCGAGGCGTACAAGGGCGTTTCCCCGGGCACCTGGAGGCCGGCGCAGCCGCAGGACGCCGTCCTGAAGGGTAAGTGGTGGGAGGTCTTTCATGAGCCGGAGTTGAACGCGCTTGAAGATCAGCTCGACATCAATAACCAGAATATTGCCGCGTACTTCCAGAATTTCATGGCGGCGCGGTCGCTGGTGCGGCAGGCCCATGCCCAGCTGTATCCGACGCTGACGGTAACGCCGACCTATGACCGCGCCAAGACCGCGGCAGCCCTGCGCGGCTTCGGCACCACCACAGGCACAAGCGGCACGGGCTCCGGCGGTACGGGCACCGGATCCGGAGGAACCGGTACCGGAGGTACGGGTACGGGCGGCAACACGACCACCACCACCTCCAATGGCGGCACCTTTTCCAACTACAGCCTGCCCTTCGATGTCGCCTGGGAGCCCGATCTGTGGGGACGGATCCGCAACACGATTCGCGAATACCAATATGCCGCGCAGGTCAGCGCGGCCGACCTCGAGAACGAGCGCTTAACGGAAGAAGCCGCACTGGCGGAATTCTATTTTGAGCTGCGCGGCCAGGATGCGCTGCAGGACATCTTCAATAAAACGGTGCAGGCTGATCAGCAGGCACTTGAGCTGACTCAGGTGCTGGTAGAAACCGGCATTGACAGCCCGGAGTCCACTGCACAGGCCGAGGTGACCCTGCGTGGGGCGCAGGAATCGGGAGCCGGCGTGGCCACCAATCGCGCTATCTATGAGCACGCCATCGCCACCCTGATCGGCAAGCCGGCTTCGAGCTTTTCCCTGCCGGTTCGCAGTTTGACGACGCCGATTCCTGCCATCCCGGTCGGCGTGCCCTCGGAGTTGCTCGAGCGGCGGCCTGATATCGCCGCAGCGGAGCGCACCCTTGCCGAAGCCAACGCATTGATCGGTGTCGGCAAAGCGGCCTACTACCCCAATGTCAGCCTGACCGGCAGTGGCGGCCCCGAAACGTCGAATATCACGACGCTTTTTACCCTGCCGGCCCTTTTCTGGTCCGTTGGCGGGTCAGCCGCCGAAACCATCTTCGACGCCGGCCAACGCCGCGCCGTGGTCGCCCAATACACCGCCCAGTACAACGCCGACGTCGCCACCTACCGGCAAACCGTGCTGACCGCCTTTCAACAGGTGGAAGACTATATTTCGACGTTGCGCGTGGCTTCCGATCAGGACATCCGCGAGCAGGGGGCCGTCGACGCCGCACAACGCTACCTGGACATCGCGCAAACTCGGTACAAAACCGGTCTGGACCCCTATTTGAATGTCATTACGGCGCAAAATACCCTGCTCAGCAATCAGCAAACCCAGGTATCGCTGCGCGTCACGGAAATGACCTCTGCTGTGGAGTTGATTCAAGCCTTGGGCGGGGGATGGAACGCCAACCTGTTGCCGGGCACGCGCGCCGTGACCACCACCGCTGCCGCCAGGCAAGCGGCGGCGACGCCTTGATGCGGCGTGCTGGGCCGTGCCAACGAAGGCCAGCCCAGCCGGCCCGTATAGCTGAGCCTTGGCCACTTGGCCGCGCATCCAATCCCTAGTACGGTCCCGAGTACGGTGCTAGGGCACGGTCTGGGCAAGGTCCGGGCACAGCGCTCGCAAGAGTTCCGTTCTGAGACAGTTTTTGGAAGCGTTCTACCCTGTCTGTGGCAGTGGCGTACCCGAAAGGGAAGCGTAGTCTAGGGTGTAGGTCAACGTGGGCATGGGCTGTGGAGCTTGTAAGAACAGGTCCGGCAGCCTGAGGACAAGAACGTGGAAATCTTCGCACCAGCACCGCCATTGATTCAGATCGCTCGTCCGGATGCGACCCCTGCTGCCGGCAGCACCAGCTGCGACCCTGGGCTGCTCCAAAATCCATGGGTGTTTGACAGCATGCCGCCAAGCTACGGTCCGGGCGCTTCGGCGGCGGATCCTATCGCTCAGGATGCGCCCCGGCAAGGTGTGTTGCCCCGTGAGTATCGTGAAGCTTCGGCGGCGGAACTCGACCTGCGCATCCGCGCCGCCAAACATGCTTTAGGCGACCGCGTTGTGGTCCTGGGCCATTTCTATCAGCGCGACGAGGTGGTGCGGCACGCGGATTTTGTCGGTGATTCTTTTCAGCTGGCCCAGGCGACGAAAACGCGAGCGGCGGCCGAGGCAATCGTCTTTTGCGGTGTGCACTTCATGGCTGAAACAGCGGACATGCTGTCTTCCGCCAATCAAGCAGTCATTCTGCCGAACCTGGCCGCCGGCTGCTCGATGGCGGACATGGCCGATCTCGAATCCGTGACCGCCTGCTGGGAGCAGTTGGAAGAGCTCTTCGGCACCGCACCGGACGCACAAGGGCGCGTACCGGTGATTCCGGTTACCTATATGAACTCTTCGGCCGCGCTGAAGGGCTTTTGCGGCGAGCACGGCGGCATCGTATGCACCTCATCAAACGCCAGCACCGTGCTGCGCTGGGCGTTTGAGCGCGGGCAACGCGTTCTTTTCTTTCCCGATCAACACCTTGGCCGCAATACGGCAAAAAGCATGGGCATCCCGCTTGAGCAGATGCCGCTGTGGAATCCGCGCAAACCTTTGGGCGGTACGAGTGCGGATGTGCTGCAAGCATCGCGGGTCATCCTGTGGCACGGTTTTTGCTCGGTCCACAAGCGCTTCACCGTGGAACAGATTGCAGCGGCGCGGACGATGCACCCTGGTGTACGCGTGATCGTGCATCCGGAATGTCCGATGGAGGTCGTCGACGCCGCGGACGAAGCCGGTTCAACCGACTATATCCGTAAAGCGGTGGAAGCCGCCGCCCCGGGTACCGCAATTGCGATCGGCACGGAGATCAATCTGGTACAGCGTCTTGCTGCCGATCACCCGGACAAAATGATTTTCTGTCTCGATCCCGTCGTTTGCCCGTGCTCCACGATGTATCGCATCCATCCGGGTTACCTGGCCTGGGTCCTCGAAGCGTTGGAGCGTGGCGAGCAGCTCAATCGCATCCAGGTGCCGGAGACCGTCGCTGTACCCGCCCGCATTGCCCTGGAACGCATGCTGAGCGCCCTGCCGGCGCCGCTTTCGGCTGCACCTTCCCTGTCTGCACCTTCCCCGTCTGCAACTTCCGCGCTTGCCTCTTTCCAGACCGGACTGCCGGGAAAAGCATGAACATTATCGTAGTCGGCAGCGGTATCGCAGGGTTGATCGCCGCAAAGGAGCTGGCGCGCGCACATCAGGTCACGCTGGTAACAAAATCGCGGCTTGCAGAAAGCAACACCCGCTACGCGCAGGGCGGCATCGCTGCCGTGATGACTGCCGAAGACAGCGTCGCCGAGCACATAGAAGATACGCTCCGGGCCGGGGCAGGTCTTTGCCGGCCGGAAGCTGTAGAAATCCTTTGCGCGGAAGGACCAGAGCGGGTCCGCGACCTTATTGCCCTGGGTGTAGCCTTCGACCGCAAAGAGGGCGAGCTCGCCCAGGGACGTGAGGCCGCGCATTCCCGTGCCCGGGTGCTCCATGCCGGTGGGGATGCAACGGGTTTGGCGATCGAAATGGCACTGGTGGCTGCGGTGCAAGAAGCCGGCATCGCCGTGCTGGAGCATACCTTTGCCGCGGACCTTGTATTGCACGAGGGCCGCGTCTGCGGTTTGGCAGTGATCGATGCCGAGGGCAAACAAACGGAGTTACGGGCAGACATCGTGGCTCTTGCCAGCGGAGGCGCTGGGCACCTGTACCCTTACACAACGAACCCAAATGTAGCGACAGGCGATGGCGTCGCCTTGGCCTTGCGTGCCGGTGCCGATCTCGCCGACCTCGAGTTTTACCAGTTCCATCCGACCGCGCTTTCCGCTTCAGGAGGATTCCTCATCTCCGAGGCCGTTCGCGGCGACGGCGCCGTGCTACGCGGTCTGGATGGCTCCCGTTTCATGCAGGCGATCCATCCGGATGCCGAACTGGCGCCCCGCGACGTGGTTGCGCGTGGCATCGCCGAGCAGATGGAACGTCAGGGTGGCGCGCCCGTGCTGCTTGACGCGACGGCTCTGGGCGCTGCTTTTTTGGCCGAGCGCTTCCCGACCATCCACGCGGCCTGCCTGCGTGCCGGGCTCGATTGGGCCCAACAGCCTATCCCAGTCGCGCCGGCTGCCCACTACTGGATGGGCGGCGTACAAACAGATGTGTGGGGGCGGACCTCTGTTCCGGGACTGTTTGCCGTAGGTGAGGTCGCCTGCACCGGCGTGCATGGGGCTAATCGGCTCGCCTCGAATTCGCTGCTCGAAAGCCTCGTCTTCGCGTGGCGGGCGGCGGACCTTTTGCGGCGGGACGGTCCGGCAACTCTGCGAAAATGGCCGGCGAGTCTTTCCGGAGAGTCGCAGCTCCTTATAGAAACCGAAGTGGACGCGGTCCGTGAGCCTCTTCCCTCGCGCGCTGCTCTGCAGCAGCTGATGTGGCAGAGTGCCGGCATCGTTCGCGACGCCGCCGGCCTGCGCATGGCGCAGTCACTGCTCCAACGGTGGAAGGCCGAAGGTGAAAGCGTTTTTGAGCGCGAAACGGCGAATCTGTTGCTGCTTGCCCGCGCGGTGGTCGCAGCGGCGCTCGCTCGCGAAGAATCCCGCGGCGCCCACGCCCGCGCGGATTACCCGGGAACCGTCGAAGGGCAACGCCATCACAT
>CAXTRN010000051.1:0-19744 GCA_964246645.1 uncultured Acidobacteriaceae bacterium | reverse complement strand
TGTGCCGGGTCACCGCCACCCGCGAGTGGTGGATGGGCACGAGTTGGTCCTTGCCCTCAAACGTGTCCGTCGCCCACGGCGTCCGCCCATCCGGAATGCGTAACCCCGAGGCGAGCTTCGGTGCCTGGGCATGGGCACACACCCCGGAAAAGCCACCGAGAACAAGGCTCAGCCATGCGACGAAATATCTGAACCGACTCACACTTTTCTCCTTGCGATGGCGAGACATGGGCATAGTGTACGCAGTCTATCAACCCCTGTACGCGCCTTGAATACAACGAAGGTACGGGGCCTGTCCTTGTAGCGGCACACACCGCACACAAATACCATGGAGCTAACCTTCATGCGAGTCCCTTTCTTCACGCGAACGCGCCTTCCGCTATCCCTTCGCCTGTTCCTTGGCGTATCGCTATGCGCCCTCTCGATCCTTTGCTGTAGCGAGGCCCAGACCCCGCGCGAGATTGCCCCAAAGGCGCGAAAGGACACAACTGCGAACGGAACAGAAGATGCCCGTTTGCGGGCTATCTACACTGCCGAAGCGCAATGGCGTCGCCGCATGCACGATGACGACAATGATGACGAAACCGCCGTCCGCCTGCACCCCACCCTGCCCCGGGTCGATGCCGCTTCGCAAGCCGAACGGTTGCACGAATGGACCGAGGTACTCGCCCAGCTCAAGACCATCGACCCGCAGCAGCTTTCCCCTGCAGAACGGCTCAATTTTGAGGTGTACGGCGCACAGATCCAGTCGCTCGCGAACGCGCAGCGCTTTCGCGAGTATGAGCGCCCGGTCAACTCCGACTCAGCTTTCTGGTCCGACGAAGCAGGCGCCCCGCAGGAGCCGCTCCGTTCTGCCGAGGAGTACACGAACTACATCGCCCGTTTGCGTGACCTGCCACGCTTTTTCGCCGACGAAGAAGCCAACATGCGCGCCGGGCTGGCCCGCGGCTTCACCCCGCCGCAGATCACCCTCGCCGGGCGCGACAAGAGCCTTGACGCCACCGCGAACGCCCGGACCCCCGAAGACACCGCGTATTGGAAACCCTTGGCGACGATGCCTACCTCGATCCCTGCCGAACAGCAAGCCGCGCTGCGGGCCGGTGCACGGCTTGCGATCAGCGGCGACGTGATTCCTGCATATCGCCGGCTGCGGCAGTTCTGGGTCGGTACGTACGTGCCGCATGCCACCAAACTCCTTGCCGCGACAGCTTTGCCGGACGGGCCGGCCTACTACCAATCGCTGATTCTTCAATACGCCACGGTCACGCTGACACCCGACCAGATCCATGCCATCGGTCTCCGTGAAATGGCCAAGATACACAGCGAAATGCTTACGACCATGCAGGAAGCCCACTTCACCGGCGACTTTCCCGCTTTTCTGCACTTTTTGCGCACCGACCCGCAGTTCTACGCCAAAACTCCCGACGATCTCCTGATGCGCGCGGCCTTTATTGCCAAGGAATTCGATGGCGTCGCCGGCCGTTATTTCGGCTACGAACCCCGCGGCCGCTTTGCGATCCGGCCCGTCCCCGCCGCCATTGCCCCGTTCTACACCTCCGCGCGCGGAGGCGAAAGCGTATATCTGGTCAACACCTTCGACCTGCCCTCCCGGGGGCTGTACGCGTTGCCGGCGCTCACATTGCACGAATCCGCCCCGGGTCACTCGTGGCAGCTTTCGATCGCTGCCGAGCACAAAGATCTGCCCAGGTTTCGCAATGCCTATATTTCGGCCTATGGCGAGGGTTGGGCGGTGTACTGCGAGCGGCTCGGCACTGAAATGGGTATGTATCACACACCGTACGAGCGTTTTGGCATGCTGAGCTACCAGGCTTGGCGCGCCGCCCGCCTGGTCGTCGATACCGGCATTCACGCCGAGGGCTGGACCCGCGCGCAGGGGCAGCAATACCTGCGCGAAAACACCGCTCTTTCCGATCACGAGATCGAAACCGAGGTTGACCGCTACATCTCCTGGCCCGGGCAGGCACTCAGCTATTACCTGGGCGAAATGTCGATCCAGAAAGAACGCGGAAAGGCAGAAGCCGCCCTCGGGGCCAAATTCAACCTGCGCGCCTTCCATGATGCCGTTTTGGAAACCGGCGCTGTCCCGCTTCCGGTGCTTGAGGAACACCTCGACGCCTGGATCGCCGGCGGCGGCGTAGGCCCGTACCCGGAGATGGAAAAGTAGACCGCCTCCCCGGTCGTCCCTTTCGTTTGTCATTCCCGTAGGGAATCTGCGTTTGTCGTTGCTTTTGTTTGTCACTCCCGTAGGGAATCTGCATTTGCGATTGCTTTTGTTTGTCATTCGCGTAGGGAGTCTGCGTTTGTCGTTGCGTCTTATCCTGATCCCGCAGAAAACCTGCTTCGCCCTCTACACTTTCCTCACCATGGCCGAAATCATCGCTCCGCCCTTTACCGACCCCGTGCTCGCCGCCCGCAAGGTCCAACTCGCCGAAGACCTTTGGAACACCCGTGATCCCGCTCGCGTTGCGGCTGCGTACACCGAAGACACCACTTGGCGGAACCGCACCGAGTTTCTGCACGGTCGCGACGAGGTCACCCGCTTTCTTGAACGCAAGTGGCAACGGGAGCTCAGCTATCGCCTGAAGAAAGAGCTCTGGGGCTTTCGCCAAAACCGCATGGCCGTGAAATTTCAGTACGAGTGGCACGATAGCAGCGGCCAATGGTTCCGCTCTTTCGGTAACGAGTTGTGGGAGTTTGCACCTTCGGGCCTTATGCAACGCCGCGAAGCCTCGATCAACGACCTTCCTATCGCTGAAACCGAGCGCACCCTTTTCGCTTCCTGAGATGAGCTTGGAGGGTGCTGCCATGTCGCCGGATGCCGGGCGCCCATCCGAGGACATTCAACCCGCGACAGCTCGCGAAATAAACGGAAATATCGCGCTCGGGTTACAGTAAGAACAATTCCTCAACTACAAGGAGCTCCAACCATGGCGTTGGCCCCATCCGTCTTGTGTGCCGCTTCTGCCGTCCTGTTCACGCACGGCACCCTGTTGGCCCAGCGCCACAACGCTCCGCCGACGGAAAAGACCACTGCCAGCACCACCGTCACCACGGAAGCAACACCGGAAAAGCAAACGCCCGGCGCCCTGCCGCCCGACAGCACCACGGACGGCTCCGTTGTGCTCGCCAACGGCAAAACGGTCGCGTACACAGCGACCGCGGGCCTGCTCGCCGTCGGCGCTTCTGACCCGCAGGACGCCATGCTCGCCCTCGACGGCAAATACCTGCCCGATGCCGGCGTGGACCTGTCCGCCAAAGTCGAAGACCGCCCCGCCACCGCGCGTCTTTTCTACACGGCCTACTTCGCCAAAGGCGCACCGTCCGTCGACAACGGCAGCACCCGGCCGCTGGTCTTCTTCTACAACGGCGGCCCCGGTTCGGCGACGATGTACCTGCGCATGACCTCGCTGGGCCCCGTGCGCGTGCAGATTCCCGATCTCGAACATCCCGTCGGCGGCCCGTATAAGGTCGCGGCAAACCCGTATTCGCTTTTAGATGTCGCCGACCTTGTGTTTATCGATGCGCCCGGGACCGGCTACAGCCGCGTCGAAGGCCGCGACGCCATGAAGAGCTTCTATGGCGTCGATCAGGATGCGCAGGCCTTTGACCGCTTCATCCGCCGTTTTCTCACCAAGTACAACCGCTGGACCTCTCCCAAATACCTGTTCGGCGAAAGCTACGGCACCACGCGCGACGCCGTGCTGGGCGCGCAGTTGCAGCAACATGGCGTCGATCTGAACGGTATCGTTCTTCTTTCACAGATCCTCAGCTTTAACAACTCCGCCGACGGTTCGGACGGCAACCCCGGCACCGATAACGGCTTCTTTCTCGCGCTGCCCAGCTTTGCCGCGACTGCCTGGTACCACCATCGCGTCGCCAACCAGCCGGCGCAGCTGGAGCCCTGGATCCATGAAGTCGAACAATTTTCCGTAGGCGATTATGCCAGTGCGCTATTGCAGGGCGCCGACCTCGAACCAGCCAAAAAGCAGGCCATTGCGGCGAAGCTCGAAAGCTACACCGGCGTCCCCGCGGCCATGTGGATCAAGGCCAACCTGCGCATCACCGGTGGCGAATTTTCGAAGTACCTGCAGGACGGTGCCGACATCACCACCGGCCGCCTCGACTCGCGCTATCAGGGGCCCTCGATGAATCCGCTTGCGGCCGATGCCACCTACGATCCTTTTACAGAGTCGGTCGAGTCTTCCATTCTTGCCGCGCAAAACAGCTACGCCCATGAAACGCTGCATTTCGGCCGTGACATGACCTACAAGCAGAGCGCCCGCGAGCCCGGCTTCAGCTGGGACATGCATCATCGCGTCCCAGGTGGCGGCTGGCCCGGCACCTACACCAACGTCTCGCCCGACCTCGCTTATACGCTCAAAATGAATCCGCACATGCACGTGCTGCTCATGGGTGGCTATTTCGATCTGGGTACGCTGTACTTCGGCGCCACCTATGAGATGAAACACCTGCCCATCCCCGCCGAGTTGCAGAAAAACATCGAGTATAAGTTCTTCCCCACCGGGCATATGGTGTACGTCAACCCGGATGCACTGCGCGCCCTCCATGACCGCACCGCTGCTTTCATTCAGGAAAGCGTCAACGGCCAGTGAAGAAGAACAACGAGCCGATGTCCCGGCGGTGGCGATAACGTAGCTCTGCCTTGGCGCAAACCGCTTTAAGGACCAAGAAGCTGCGTACAGCCAGCCCACTTCGCGGTCCGGGGCTCCAAAGACACGGCTCTGTTCAGTGCAGCGCCGCGTCTTTGGTTTTTAACACCTGCCGCCATTCCGTTTGCGCCTCGGGCTCCATCTCCACCAGTCTTTCGCCCGCTCGGGCGTAGGCCAGCGTTGCTGCCCTCTTTTGTCCCAGGGCCGCCAATCCGTCCCCCAGGGCGAGATTTCCATCGAAGCTGTCCGGTGCCAGCAGCAAACCCTGCCTCGCCTCATCCACAGCACGCTGCGGATCTTTGGCTAGCAGTTCGCGACTGCGCTGCTCATACTGCAGGGCTGCGGCTTCGGGCAGGCGGAAATCACCCTTGAAAACCGCAATTCCATTCGCAATGACCGCATCGGGGCGTCGCAAAAAGAGAGCTCCGTAGGGGTTTCGGACCTTTGTGCCCAGTTCAAACCCGTTGAGATCCGCGAAACTGATCAAAACAGGCCCATGCACAACAGCCGGGATAGAAATCGCCATCTCCGACTCGGTATCCGCGGTGGGCAACAACCTGCAGGGAATCCCGTAGTCGCTGGGCAGCAAGAACGGTGCGGGAAAATACGCGAACCAGCACTGCGGCACATGCTCGCGATCCAGCCACTGCTTTGTCCACTGCAGTTGTTGTCCCCAATCGGTGGCGGAGTCGGAAAAATAGAGATGCGTTTTGGCCGGCCCACCCCAAAGCGCATTGGCGTAAGGCAGGTAGTTCGGAAACATCCGCAATGAATCGGCGATATGCCAGCAAAGAAGAACGCCGACAACGTAGGCCCAGGCTTTGTGCTGTTTCACCAGCAAAGCAGCGCCTGCGCCCGCCAGCGCAAAAGCAAACGGAAACAAGGGCAAAACGTGACGAACCCCGATATTCAACGGCGACGCCATCGCCAGCGCCAGATAAAACCCACTGGGCAAGAGCAAAAAAAGCAGATCGCGGACATGGTCTTTGCTGCCTGTAAAAAGCGCAAAAATCGTCACAAGCAGAAGGCCAAGCAGCCCCACACTCCACTTCAAAGAAAGCAGCACCGGAAAATAAAACCATTGTCCGTGGGCATACACTTTGCCGAGAAAAAATGTCGGCATCGCCTTACCCACGCGCTCGACGTCCATCAGACCGTACAGATAGCTTTCCGGCAGCAGGTGAAACCGCGCGCAAACGGTGACAACTCCCCTGGTGAGGTCGCCGACGGAAGCGGTTTGACGCGCAAGCGGCGGCAACTCCAATCCGTTACCTGCTTGCGGATGCATGGCATACCGAAAGCTGTACACGCCCCAAAGTACGACCCAGGCGACGAAAAACAGAAGAACGATGCCGAACAGCAGACGTTGCATCTCCGTTCGCCGCCGCGCTTCTTGCCCATGCCTGTTCCGCTGCAAAAGCATTTCACCCGCTGTCAGCAACAACAGCAGCGGCACAAGCGCTGCCATGGAATGCTTGGTGGTGAGCGCCAGCCCCAGCACAACGCCACACCATACGGCGCGCGCCCATGTGCGTTGTTTCACAAACCGGTAGAACATGTACACGGTTGCGAAAAAGCCACAGGCCGCGCCCATGTCGGTCGTCACAAAGGGTGCGTTGGCTAACACCGTGGGATCAAAGACGAACAACGCCATCGCCACCAGCCCGGCCACACTGCCGAACATCTCGCGCCCGGCGAAAAACAGCAGCAGCGCCAAGAGCACCGCAAACCCCAGCACCGCCATGTGTACACGAAACAAAAGCGTGCTCGCGCGGTATTGCCCGCCAAAGCGCGGGTCGTTGCGGAACAGGAGTTCGCGTCCACCGTAGTAGGCCTCGCTTTTGAAGAATCTCCCTTGCCGCGGCGCGATCTTCAGGTGCAACGGCACTAGCGGCAAAGTCGCAACCAGCTTCACCAGCGGCGGGTGCTCCGGGTTCAGGTCATAGTCCCCGTGCATCCAGTTCATATAGCCGGAGAAGATGTGGTCGCCTTCATCCCAACTCGGCGAGCTTTGTCGCGTGGAAAGCGCCACCCGAAGAATCAGCACCAACAGGAGCAGCAACGCAGCAAGCGGAACAAAACGCCGCGGGCGCACCGGCGATCGACTCATGCGCATTTTTCTTTCCCCCTCCCCACAAACCTCACAATGGCTTAAACAGTTCTGCATCATCCGTACGGAGCAACATGCGGGCGGCAAACTTTACCCTGTGATGCCACAAAGGGTTCCCCTTAACCGGTATATCGGCAATCACGCTCGAAACTTGAGCGTTCTTTTGAAAAATTCCAAGCACGGTAGTTATCCTTTGCCTTTTCCGCCCTTCCGGTATGCCGAGCCGCCTGAAACTGGTGGTCGGCACGAAGGATAATGGGAGACTGCATGCCCACACGCGTCCGTTCGTTTTCGAAGATCAACCTCGGTCTCGCCGTCGGCCCCCTGCGGGAAGACGGCTTTCACAGCCTGACCACCCTTTATCAGACCCTCGGCTTGCATGACCTCGTCACGGTCACGGCACAGCCGGCGGCAAACACCCGGATCACGGTCGAAGCCGAGCAGCTTTCGCCAACCGGGCCGGGTCCCGTGGCCGCGCCGGGTCTGGTGGCTGTGCCGGGTCTGGTGGCTGTGCCGGGGGTGCCCTCCACGGGCACCGGGGACGCCGAGCGCAACACAGCCTTTCGCATCGTCGCCGGCGCGCTCGATCGGCTCCGTATCAGAGCCCAAGTGCACATCCACATTGAAAAACGCTTGCCGGTGCAGGGCGGCCTGGGGGCCGGCTCCGCTAACGCCGCCGCCGCGCTTTTCGGCCTGGAACGGGAGTTGTCGGCCGCGCTTCCCAGCCCGGAGCGGCTTCTGCTGGCGGCCGAGGTAGGGTCCGATGTTCCACTTTTTCTCCTCGGCGGCACCGTCCTGGGCCTTGGCCGCGGGGAGGCCGTCTTTCCTTTTCCAGACTCTCCCAGCCTTCCGGTGGTTGTCGCCATTCCCGAGGTAGGGGTGTCAACCGCGCAAGCCTTTCGCGATTTGGACGCTCGCTCCTTGGAGCAGGCAGCACCGTCCGAAGCCGCGCCTTTGACGAAATCCACCGCCTCCCATAAGATCGAAGAGTTGAGCCGCGTCCTGGCCGCCGTGTGGACCTCCACCGGTGTCAGACGAGATCCAACCGGTATTGCCAATCTCATCCCTGCGTCGCCCTCGGGCACGGGATCCTCGCCGCAAGGCAGCGCTGTGGAAGCTTTTTCACAGGAGAGCACGGGCGATCTGGCCGGGAATCCTCTTCTCGCGCTTGTCCACACCGGGGTCGAAAACGACTTTGAGGACGTTGCCTTTCGGCAACATCCTTCCCTTTGTGACATCAAGCAAGCCCTTTTGGGTGAGAAGCCGGGGTTTCTGGACGCAGGTCCTTCGGCGGGCAAGCCTTCGGGCGCATTGTATGCTGCGCTTTCCGGCTCCGGCTCGGCGCTGTTCGGGATCTACGGATCTTCCGAAGCAGCGCACGAGGCTCAACAACGTGTGCGTTCTTTGGGCATACGGGCGCTCCGCACGGAAACGCTCGGCCGCCCAGAGTACTGGCAACGGATGTTTGCGTAAATGGGATCTCCGGTTAAGGCCGGCCTCCGCGCCAACATATAGCCGTTCCAGGCACATGGGTTTGCCGGCTGGGTGGGATCGTCGTTTGCGAGTGATCGTGGATGGCGAACAGGATTGGGCGATCGACTAACGGTAGGTCATCTGCCTTTGACGCAGACAGTCCAGGTTCGAATCCTGGTCGCCCAACCAAGTAGATGTTTGAGTCACAGATGTTGGAATCACTGACATCTGAGCCCAGCGCCCCTCTACTGCAGCCGAAACATGGTGATGTACTTTGGGAAGCTTTTCGGATGGACGGCGGTCGAAACGAGACTGCCGAAAATTGTGCAAGGACCCACCCCGCCTTTGGAAGCCGATCGGCGCTCTGGAATGGGATGGCAAGCAGCAGGAAGTACCCGGCACTGGGCGCGAATGGCAACAAGCCGCGCCCGGCGCCGTGATGGAACGGCAAGCATGAAGCACACCTTTTCGCGTGGCATCACCCGGGGGCGCAAACAGCCCCCGGCAGCACCAATAGCTGTAACGACACTCTCAGCAGGTCAACCAACCTCAGGAGTTTCCTAAGCGTGGCAGACGAAAACGGTATGGCCGCAGTTTCATTCCCGAGTTCCACCCATCAGGGCTCGCCAGCAAGCGCGCAAAACGCCTTGCTGGAGCCTGTAGCGCAGGCGCCGGAACCGCAACCCCCAGGGGCAGGTTCCGGCGCGGCGAGTTCCCCGCCGAAATTGACGGGCGACCCCAAAGCAGCGACGGAGAAGAAAAAAGCCTCCAAGCTGAGTGAAGACAAGAATTTCAAGATCGTGTCCGGTTCCGCCAACCGGCCACTTGCGGAAGAGATCGCCAATTTTCTTGGCGTTTCGCTTGTGCAAACCGATTTTCGCCGTTTTTCCGACGGCGAAGTTCGTTTCCAGCTCCTTGAAAATGTGCGTGGCACGGATGTATTTCTCATCCAGCCCACCTGTTACCCCACCGATCAGCACCTGATGGAGCTGCTGATCATGATGGACGCCCTGCGCCGCGCCTCCGCGGGCCGCATCACGGTGGTCGTCCCGTACTACGGCTATGCGCGGCAGGACCGCAAGGATCGGCCACGGGTCGCGATTACCTCCAAGCTGGTCGCCGACCTGCTTGTGACCGCCGGGGCCAACCGAGCGCTGTTCGTCGACTTGCACGCGGCGCAGATCCAGGGATTCTTCAACATTCCGGTCGACCATCTTTTTGCGTCCCCGGTGCTTGTCGGCTACTTCCGCGATCTCAATCTGCCCAACCTGACGGTGATCAGCCCGGATGCGGGCGGCGTCGAACGGGCTCGTTTTTTCGCGAAAAAGCTGGAAGTGCCGCTTGCCATCGTTGACAAACGACGTACCGACATCAACGTCACCGAAGTGATGAACGTCATCGGCGATGTGCGCGGCCGCACCTGCCTCATTCTGGATGACATGGTTGACACCGCCGGCACCCTTTGCAAGACCGCCGACGCGTTGATGGAACAGGGTGCCGAGGCCGTGTACGCCTGCGCCACCCATGCCGTTCTGTCCGGTCCGGCGGTGGAGCGCATCGAAGCGTCGGTCTTGAAAGAATTGGTGGTTACCAACACGATTCCGCTGAACGATGCCGCCAAAGCCGTCGGCAAAATCAAGGTTCGTACCGTCGCGGGCCTGCTCGGCCGCGCCATCGAAAGCATTCACATGGAAACTTCCGTGTCCACGCTCTTCAATTAACCGGCTGCGGGCCGCTTGCTCGCCCGCAGCTGACAACGCAACGCACCATCACCAGCGGCTTCGCCGCGAGAAGGACAAAGGGAATAGAAGCATCGCAGCGGAAGGCCGAACCAGCCACAGGCTAGAGCCAAACGCAAAGTGATCTTCATGCCCGAAAGGAATCCACCATGGCCAGCAATACTCCTGTCGAAGCCGTTAAAGCCACCCCGCGTACCGGCACCTTTAACAAAAACCACGCCCGCCGCGTGCGCGTTTCCGGGCTGATCCCCGCCGTTGTGTATGGCGCCGGCCAACCCTCGGTCGCCATCACGGTCGACCCCAAGGTCATCACAAAGATCCTCTACTCGGAGACCGGCCATAACACCATCTTCGACCTCAATCTCGAGGGTGCCGAGGCAAGCAAGGTGATGATCGTCGATTGGCAGAATGAACCCATCAAGGGCAGGTTGCTGCACATCGATCTCAAGCGCATCTCCATGAATCTCGTGATGCGCGTGTCGGTGCCCGTCCAGCTCACCGGCTCCCCCGTGGGCGTGCGGATCGGTGGCGGTGTGCTGACCCAGGTGCTGCATGAGATCGAAATTGAGTGTCTCCCGGCGGACATCCCCAGCCACATCGATGTCGACGTGGCAAACCTGGAGATCAACGGCGCGGTGCACATTAAAGACCTGCCGCATGCCGGCAACCTCAAGTTTCTGAGCGAAGAGGACGAACTCGTCGCCCACGTGACCACGGTGAAGGACGATATTGCTGTCGATGCCGCCGCCCCGACCCCTGCCGAGCCCGAGGTGGCGAAGAAGGGCAAGCAGGACGCGGATGACAAATAAGAGCAAACCAAGGTGTGGGATGGAGGTCGTAGGCACAATCCCTCAGGCCTGCACCTTCCGCCCTGTACGTTGCATGTGCTGAATGTTGTGATGAAGCTAATCGTCGGTCTCGGCAATCCAGGCATGGAATACCTGCTCACGCCGCACAATGCAGGGTTCATGGCCATCGACCGCATCGCGCAGCTTTGCGATGTAGCCGTTGGGAATCGCCGGGGACGCGCGGAAACCGGTAGGACGAAGCTGGCAGGGCACGATGTCCTCTTGGCCAAGCCTGAAACCTTTATGAACCTGAGCGGGCTGTCTGTCGCTGCCCTGCTCCGGGACCTCAATCTCGGCATCGAGGACTTGATTGTCCTTTATGACGAGCTCGCCATTCCGTTGGGCCAGATTCGCCTGCGCGAACGAGGTTCGGCGGGTGGGCATAACGGAGTGAAGTCGATCTCCGGCATGCTCGGCACAGAAGAATGGACGCGGGTCCGGATCGGTGTGGGCAAAGCACCTACCGAGACCGGACGCGAACAAAAGGCCGGTGGCACGAGCTATCTTCTTGCGCCCATGCGCAAAACAGAGCTCGCCGTATTGGAAGAAGGCCTCGATCAAGCGGTACGCGCAGTGGAAGCCGTGCTGACGCATGGGGTCAGTGCGGCGATGAATGCATTTAACCGGAAAGTTGTCAGTTCCTGAACCCGGTTCTCAGTTGCAGGGGGTTCAGGGTTCCTTGTCGGATTTTTGAGAGCCGACGAAGAACGGGCCAAACTGGAAGCTTGTCAAACTGGGAACGTCACATAACGCCAAACTGTTGCCGGTCAGACCGGCACGGTGCGGGGCTCAACCCCGCGGAAAGCAGCTCATGAATCGCAGCTACGAAATCATGTTCATCGTTCGTCCCGACCTCGAAGAGGCGGACATTGAAAAGCTCATCGAAACCTTCTCCGGCTATGTCACCACCGGTGGGGGAACGGTAAAAAACGTCGAAAAGATGGGCCGCCGCCGCTTGGCCTACACCGTCCGCAAGTTCAATGACGGCTTTTACATTCTGATGTTTGTGGACGCGCCGGCGTCCCTGGTCACGGAACTCGAGCGGCGTTTACGTGTTTCCGAGCAGGTTATCAAGTTCATCACCGTACGCATGGACGAGGAAGAAAAGCGCGTCGCCAAGATCAAGGCCCACCGCGCCGCCCACGTGAAGCGTTCCGCGCTGCCGCAGGAGAACCCAGAGGCCGCCGACACCCCTAACCCCGCGCAGCAACCTGCCGTTGAAGAGGTCACCGCCGTTCCCGCCGCAGCCGAAGCGGGTGAGCCGCAGCCGGCGGCCCAGGGCTAACCCCCTGCTTTTCTTGCTGCACATCCTCGAGAGCCTCGGCATCTCGGGGACGGCAATGAACTTCAGGGCAGGCGCACACGGCTTGCCCCAATGGACCACCCTATCGCGGCCCCTCGCTTCCACGGCTGTTTCCAGCCTAGTCCAAAGGTCCCACAGCGGATCTGGAGCGAAACCCGCAGAACCGGCTGACCGGCAGATCCGGCTCAGCCTGAAAAGGATAGAAACACCATGGCAGACGAAACACAAGGCACAACGCCCGCGGCAACAGCCGGATTTACACCCGCCTCCGCACCCATCGGCACCGGCACGGCCCCGGCCGGGTCGCAAGACCGTCCAGACCGTCCCCAGGGCGGCTACCAAGGTGGCGGCGGTGGCGACCGCGGTCCACGTCCTGGCGGCCCCCGTCCCCCACGCCCCGCAGGTCAGGGCGGCGGCCCCGGCGGCCGCAAGTTCTTCCGGCGCAAAAAGGTTTGCAAGTTCACCGTCGAGAAGATCGATTCCATCTCCTACCGCGACGTGCGTCTCTTGCAGCAGTTTGTTTCAGACCGCGGCAAAATCATCCCGCGCCGCCTGACCGGCACTTCGGCTCCGTTTCAACGCAAGCTGACCCGTGCCATCAAACAGGCGCGCGCCATTGCTCTTTTGCCCTTCGCGGCAAAGTTCTAGGTATTTCGCAACCACCGCTGCGTCTCCACGGAGTTCTACGGAGACTTCATTGAACGGGTCTCAAAGAATTCCAAAGGGACTCAAAGGTCTTGAAGGATCTCAAGGGCGGGACGCAGCGCCAACGCGAAGCCATAGCAGAGCGGCCGAACCGGATGCGTGAGTTCGGCGAGCCCGGCGAGCCGGGGCACATTTTTTGCCGCCCCTGAGGCGGCTTACACGAATCGGAGATTTCATATGGAAGTCATTCTTAAACAGGATGTAGAAAAGCTCGGCCATCGCGGCGATGTCGTCAACGTCGCCGACGGCTACGGCCGTAATTACCTGCTGCCGCGCAAATTTGCCATGGAAGCCACAACCGCCAACAAGGCGGTCATCGAGCAGATGAAGCAATCAGCCATCCGCAAGAGCGCCAAAGAAAAGGTGGAAGCGGAAACGGTGGCCGCAAGCATGAACGCCGTCGTGCTCACCTTTGAGCGCAAAACCGGGGGCGAGGGCCAACTTTTCGGCTCCGTTACCTCCGCCGACATCGCCCAGGCACTCGAAACCCAGGGTTTTGACATCGAGCGGCGGCGCATTCACCTCGATGAACCGCTCCGTACAATCGGCGAGTACCACGTGCCGATCCGCCTTCACCGCGAGGTCACCGTTCACGTGCAGGTCAACGTCAAGAGCGACCAGCCCGAGCCCACACCGCAACCCGAGACGGAAACCGCGCAGGCGTAATACGCTTCCTGCTCGCTTTCTTTCTCGTTTCCAGAGCGATAATTTGCATAAACGGCGTTCCCCCACAAAGGGAACGCCGTCGCGTTTTCCGTGCCTGACAAATTCTCGACCGTCTCTTGCCATCCTTTGCTACAGTGTGTTCGTGAGCACACCACCCCGCGAACCTCGCCCTGCGCCAGCCGCCTCATGGAATCGTCGCCGCGTTTTACGTGCGGGCGTTCAGGCCACAGCGGGCGTCGCCTGCAGCCAGTGGCTGCCCAACGTCGTGGGCGCGCAACAACTGCCACCGCCCCAGCCGCTGCAGGACCCTCGTTTCTCCCTGACCACCACCACCGAAACACAGTTTTGGCAGCCGGGCGCGCTGCTCAAACCCGCCTTCGGGTACAACGTCCTCAACCTCAATATCGATGCCGCGGCGTTGGGCGCCGCCGCGGCGTCGCAAAAGATGGCCGGCTTTGGCGCCTGCTTCAATGAACTTGGATGGGTGGCGCTCAACGCGCTCACGCCGCACGACCGCGACTCGGTTTTTCACGAGCTCTTCGATGCTACCGCCGGCGCACGGTTTACCTATTGCCGCATGCCTATCGGAGCCAACGATTTCGCCACCAAGTTCTACAGCTACGACGATCGCAGCGGCGACTTCGCACTCAAACACTTCAGCATCGACCAGGATCGCCAAACCCTGATCCCCTTTATCAAGGCTGCGCAGCGCGTTCAGCCCAATCTGCGCCTTTGGGCCTCTCCCTGGACGCCCCCAAGCTGGATGAAGCGCAACCATTTCTACGCCGAAGCACCTGGGCGCATGGGCATGACCGAGAACGGCATCAAGCCCAGTCAGATCGGGCATGAGGGCGAAGACTTCTTCATCCAGGAACCTCGCTATTTCGAGGCCTATGCTCGCTATTTTGGCCGTTTCGTCGATGCGTACCGCGCGGAAGGCATCCCGATCGGCATGGTGATGCCGCAAAATGAATTCAACTCCGCCCAAAACTTTCCCAGCTGTACCTGGACGCCCGCAGGCCTGGCCCGCTTCCTTGCCTACCTTGGGCCGGAGATGACCAAGCGGCAGGTGGGTATCTTTTTCGGCACGCTCGAACGTGGCGATCCCGCGCTGCTGGCCGCGGTTATGACGGATACCAAGGCCGCTCCCTTTATTAAAGGCGTCGGCCTGCAATGGGCGGGCAAAAATGCCCTACCCGGGGTGCACCAGGCCTATCCGCAGCTGCCCATCTATCAATCGGAACAGGAATGCGGCGACGGCTCCAACAGTTGGAGCTACACCGGGTATTGCTGGCAGCTCATGAAGGACTACTTCCGCAATGGAGCGAGCGCCTACATGTACTGGAACCTTGCTACCGCAACGGGCGGCCGCAGCACCTGGGGCTGGTCGCAGAATGCCCTGGTCACGGTCGACCCCACGACGAAAACCTTTTATTACACCCATGACTACTACCTGATGAAGCACCTCACGCACTTCGTCGAGGTGGGTGCGGTTTTTGTGCCCAACACCGGTACCTGTGACGATGCGCTTGTCTTTCAGAACCCGGATGGCACCCTTATCCTGCTGCTGCGCAACGAGCTTCCGCATCCGCAGATGGTCCAGGTGCAGGTTCCGGGCCGGAACATCCAAATGGAACTGCCGCCAGACTCCATCGGGACCCTCACGATGAAGACCTAGCATCGCCGCCGGTCGCGGATTTCCGGACGTGTAAGAAAGGTCCCGCCGTACAATCTCCTTCATGCCGAACGCGTTACCCCTGCTCAAGCCCCGCGAAGCTGCTGCGATGCTCGGCATCAGTTATCCGACCGTGAAGCAGTGGATTCTTTCCGGCAAGCTGCCCACCGTGCAAACTCCCGGCGGCCATCACCGCATCGAGCACGCCGCGCTGCAGCCTTTTCTCGGAGCCGATACCGTCAAGCCGGCGGGGGAGTCTCGCGAACGGTTTCGCCGCGTTTCGGGGCGCAATCAGCTTATCGGTCATGTGCTCGACGTGCAGATCGATGGTCTGCTGGCTAAAGTGGTTCTTTCCTTTGGCGCTCAGCAGATCACCGCCATCGTGACCGCCGACGCCATCCGCGAAATGGATTTAAAGAAGGGCGACTCCGCAGCCGCCCTCATCAAAGCCACCGAGGTGATGATCGAGCGGGTGGGATGCTGAAGGGCAAAGCCCAGCTTTCTCGCCTGCAATGTTTCCGTGGGCGCCTGCAAGGCGCGCACACCTAAAGTAGCGCTTTAGCCCGGTGTTTACTCTTTTGGTTCCGATCGGTAGCCGCTTGGCACCCAGCTGACACTCACCGGAACACCCCGCATGTGCCGCACCCGGCCTTCTTTATTCATATTTCAGCGTAGCCACGGGATCGAGCTTTGCCGCGCGGTTTGCCGGCAAAGTTCCAAAAACGACGCCCACCAGCACCGCCGTACACAGCGCGATGACGGCGCTCCATCCTGAGATCGGAATCTTGAAATCTGTAAACAAACGCAGTGCCAACGGCAAGGCCAGCCCCAGCAATGTTCCGATCAGCCCACCGGAAAGCGAGAGAAAGACGCTTTCGGTCAGAAACTGTAGCCGAATCTCGCGGCTCGTCGCACCCAGCGCCTTGCGAATGCCGATCTCTTTAATGCGCGCCTGAATATTGGCAAGCATCGAGTTCATGATGCCGACGCCGGACACCACCAGCGTGATCGCGGAAGCCAGCGTCAGCACAATCGTCAGCATGGTCGCAATCTTGCCCATCACGTTCAACACCTCGGTCAGCGTGAACGCCGTGAAGGTGTTGCCGGGCCGGTGCCGCGCACGGATGACGGCCTCGATGTGCCGCGCTGTGGGTTCCACCTCTGCCGGGTCGGCAACGGTGAAAAAAATCTGTTTCAGATTATCGGTGCCGGTAAAGTACCGCGCGACGCCATAGGGCACAAGCATCGTCTGGTTATTTACCTCACTCTGACCAAAAGTTTGAATGCTTTCCTTGAATACCCCGATCACCGTGAAGGGGATACCCATAATCGTCACCGAATGATCGATGGCACCGGCGGAGCTGCCATACATTTCCTGCGCCATCGGTTCGATGATGACGGCCACCTTTGCATGCGTCGCCTCGTCTTCGTCGTCGAAGAACCGTCCCGCGAGCACTTTCAGGTTGCGTACCTGTTTGTATTCCGGGCTCACGCCCAGCAGCATGGCCTCTTTTACCTGCCCATTGCCGACTGGAATGCTGGCGGGAAACTCCAGCATCGGCGAACTGGCCATGATACCCGGCACCTGCTCGAGCACCGTCGTCATATCGCTGCGGTTCATGAACTCCGGCACGCTGACGTTGTCGGGGCCGGTCACATTGGCGCCGCCGCCCTGCATCTCGATCATGTTCGGGCCGATCGAGGCGATCATATTCAAAGCGTACTGCCGCCCCGTGAGCCCCAGCGTCGCCACCAGAATCACCGATGCCGAGCCGATCACCATGCCCAGCATCGTGAGCAGAAACCGCGCCTTGCTGGCGCAGAAGCTGTCCAAAGCAAGGGCGACCGTTTCGCGCCAGCTCACCGTCGCCCGTGCGCTGCGGAGCGTCGCCTCGAACTTGTCCCGAGCCGGAGCACTCGACCCCACACGGGACGATGCCGGAACGGCGCCGCGCAATGTGCCGCTGATGGGTTCTTGAATGCTCGCCGCCACGTCCCTGCCCACCTCGCTGCCGCAACCCGGAAACTAGGCCCATCGGGAACTGGCGGCGTCTGGCGCCGGTTCTCCCCCCTGGACTCCCTGCAGTATCGCAGGTCGCCTCACCTGCCGCGTGCGTTCCACGCGGCGCGGATACAAGCCCGTACCGTTCTAGATACAGATCACCCACCCGTGGATGCAGAGGTATTTCGCGCGCTGGCGTTCTCCTTGCATTCTGATAGCCGCGGATACATTGCACCCCCGCTGCACCGCACGGTACACTGCCGGGAGGGAAGAGTGGCCGAGTGGTTGATGGCTCCAGTCTTGAAAACTGGCGTACCTGAAAGGGTATCGGGGGTTCGAATCCCTCCTCTTCCGCCACGTCTCCGCCTCGGCTGTCCGTGTTCGTCCGCCATCTCCACCGGGCGAAACAGGGCACATCAAGCACTCAAAAGGGCAGGGTTGGGTTCGAGACAGACGGCTTGAGCATTTGGAGATCACGAAAACCCAATTGCTTCTGCCGCGTCGTGAAGTCGCCGTCCAGGGTATAAAAAGCTCTACAGCCAAGCACACGTGCTGTCGCCAGGTGGAAGCAATCCCATCGTCTTCTTTGTTTCTTTTCCGATTGTTCGGCAGACTCCTTGAACAAATCGTGTATGCCGGCTTCCAAGCGTGCTGCCTCAATGGCGATCTCACGAGAAACTCCGACGATCCTTGCCAGGCGTGCCACTTCGGCATACATATCCGTGCCGCTGCCGCCCCTCCGAAAGCCTAGAACACTCGCTTCCTGTAGGGTGATGATGGAGGTGTAAACCTTGCTCCTGGCTTTTCTAAGTTCCAGCATTAATCTTGTAATTTCTTCAATGTTGCCATCTTTCGAGGTTGCGCCGATGATGACGCTGGTTCAATGTAGGCCGGAAGACTGGAGAACCCTGGAACGCTCATAGGTTAGCCGTGCAACTCTGCGAGAAGCTCTTCTGTGGTCGCTTCGCTGAAGATTTTGAAGGCACCCGTGCGCATCGCGTGCAAAGCGGCGACATAGTCCCGGTCCTCGTCTTTTTCGATATGCCGCACAGTAATCCGGGGATGGCGGTATCCAAAATAAACAGCCTCTCCTTCCACCCGCACCTGTTTGCCAAAGAGTGGCAGAACGGCGGGGAGCCGATCGGCTTGGAAACGCAACCGCCAGATTTCATGGCCGTCTCCGATGAGCTCACCCCAAAAATGATCTGGCCTGTCATCCGTTTTGCTTCGATCATTGATCTGCCGCAGCTTGCCATATGCGGTGATGCCGTCCACACGCATGTTCGGCAGTGCTGCTGCTTTTAGATTGGGCCAGGTCTTGGGGCCAAGCGTCGCCCTGATTCTCGGCGTCCCGGTTCCTTTCAAGATGATCGAAATCTGTGTCTTCGTGTCTTTCTGCAGATCGCTGATTCGTAAAAGACGGCGCGCGACAAGGCTATCCTCGAAACTCTCGCTTTGAATCGGCTTCTTCGTATAGCCGAGGATGTTTCCCGTGATCTGAGCGAAGGTTTTTCGGGCATTCACGACATCGCGCGTAGCTACGGCTTCCGCGCGGAGACTTCCCCTCTTTAGAAGCAATCCAGTTCGGCCACCCAGCAACTGGAGCCCAAAATCCCCATCAGGCTCATCGACACCGTTCTGCAACTGCACGCGTTTACCGATTTCGCGAACCAGATCCTGGAGCTCCTGCAACGTCCGAATCACCTGATCGATTGGAAGCCGGTGTGTATCGGCCATTCCCTTGTGAAACACCACCGCAAGCGCGGCAGTGTCATCTGCCGGGGCAGGGTGTGGATTCATCTTTGTTTCGGACGGGATGCGATCCATACGGTGTCACCTCCTGGAAGGTACAGGGCACGAAGCTGAAGTGCAAATGGGAATTTCCCGGTACTTTCGCCTTACTTTCCCATGCGGTGGACAGCCTCACCCCATTCGCATAGGCTGCTAGTCCACACGGCCACAAAGCAAATGAGGCTCCCTGAGCATGATGGATCGCAGAAACTTTCTGAGGCATACCGTTCAAACGGCCGGCTTGGCGGCGGCAGGGCGGTTCCGCCCGCTGTACGCTGAAACGCTCACCGGCCCGGCACCCCAAACCCAGCGGAGCAGCAAGGACGCCGTCCAGATCGCCCTCATCGGCGCCGGCATTCAGGGGCAAAGCGACACCCGTGTCGCCCTGCAGGTACCCGACGTCAAGCTGGTGGCCGTGGCCGACTGCTACGACGGCCGCCTCACCCATGCTAAGGAGTTGTGGGGCGCCGACGTTTTCACCACTCGCGACTACCGTGAAATCCTGGCGCGAAAAGACATCGACGCTGTCATTATTGCCACGCCCGACCACTGGCACAAGCAGGCCGCTGTCGATGCCTTGCACGCCGGCAAGGATGTGTACCTCGAAAAACCCATGATCCACGTTTATGGCGACGGTCCGGCGATCATCGCTGCCGCCCAGTCCAGCGGACGCATCCTGCAGGTCGGCAGCCAGCAACTCCTTCGCCTTGGCGTAAACGACCGAACTGACTCGCTGGCTGC
>CAXTRN010000050.1:17102-19836 GCA_964246645.1 uncultured Acidobacteriaceae bacterium | reverse complement strand
GGTATGGACCGGCTGGTACAGCACAATGTGCTGGCCACGTCAGGGCGCGCCGTGGAAGCCGCGGGCGATGTGAATACGCTGCTGCTCGACAAGACAGGCACCATCACCATCGGCAATCGACAAGCGGCGGAGTTCATGCCCGCGCCGGGCGTTTCTGCTGACCAACTTGCGGATGCGGCGCAGCTTTCGTCGCTTTCCGACGAAACACCAGAGGGACGTTCGATCGTTGTGCTCGCCAAAGAGCGGTACAACCTGCGCGGAAGGGAACTGGGGCAGATGAAAGCGGAGTTCGTCCCGTTTTCAGCCACCACGCGCATGAGCGGCATTGAAGTCGATGGCCGTTCGATCCGCAAAGGAGCGGTGGACGCCATTGGGCGATACCTCATCGAAAACGGCGCGCCCATGCCGGACGCTGTGCGATCGTCTGTTGAAGACATCGCGCGGAAAGGGGGGACGCCGCTGGTAGTGGCTGAGAATGGCCGCGCCTTGGGCGTGATCTACCTCAAAGATGTTGTGAAAGGCGGCATGAAGGAGCGTTTCGAGCAGCTCCGCGCCATGGGCATCCGCACTGTCATGATCACCGGCGACAATCCGTTGACCGCGGCTGCCATTGCGCGCGAAGCCGGCGTCGATGACTTCCTCGCAGAAGCCAAGCCGAAGGACAAGATGGATCTGATCAAGCGCGAGCAGAGCGAGGGCAAGCTCGTTGCCATGACCGGTGACGGCACAAACGATGCACCTGCACTGGCGCAAGCCGACGTGGGCGTTGCGATGAACTCGGGAACGCAGGCGGCGAAGGAAGCCGGCAACATGGTCGACCTCGATTCCAATCCCACGAAGTTGATCGAGATCGTTGCGATCGGCAAACAGCTGCTGATGACCCGTGGCGCATTGACGACGTTTTCAATCTCAAACGATGTAGCGAAATACTTCGCGATCATTCCAGCGATGTTTGCCGGCGTTTTTCCTGTGCTGAATGCGTTGAACGTGATGCATCTGCACAACGCAGAATCAGCCGTTTTATCCGCGGTGATCTTTAATGCTTTGATCATCGTCGGCCTGATTCCATTGGCATTGCGGGGTGTTGCGTATCGGCCTATGTCTGCGGCGGCGCTGCTGCAACGCAATCTGCTGGTCTATGGTTTAGGCGGCATGATCATTCCGTTTATTGGCATCAAGCTGCTCGACATGCTGATTGTTGCGATGCATTTGGCCTAGAACCCTTACCGTATTTGGTGAGGTTGGGAGAACGTATGAAAAAGCATCTTGTAACCGCGGGCCTGTACACAATCATTACGGCGACTCTTTTCGGGATCGGCTATCCGTTGCTGATTACCGGTGTGGCGCAGTTGACCATGCGTGCGAAAGCAAACGGACAGATCCTCTCGCAAAATGGAGAAGCGGTCGGCTCGGCTCTGGTGGGTCAGCCTTTCACAGGGGCAGGCTTCTTTCACAGCCGCCCCTCGGCCGCAGGCAGCGGCTACGATGCTTCGGCCTCGTCGGGCTCCAATCTAGGGCCGACGAACAAAGCGCTGATTGACCGCGTGGCGAGCAGCGTAAAAGCGGAAGCGGAGAGTGCACCTGTGCCGGTCGATCTGGTGACGGCATCCGGGTCCGGGTTGGATCCCGATATCACACCGGCGGCGGCGCTGTACCAGGTGCATCGCGTGGCTCAGGAGCATCATGTGGCCGATGCTGCCATCGAGGCTCTGGTACGGCAAAACACAACACCGCGGCAACTCGGTCTACTAGGCGAGCCGCGGGTGAATGTTTTGCGCCTAAACCTGGCCGTGCGGGATCTTAGGAAGGCTCAGTAAAGAGAACGCAAAGCAAAGGTGCCCGATTCGGGCACCTTCGTCGCAGAAATGGTCGGCGATGACGATCTTCCGAATGCGGTAGCGCTGAATTCGACTTGCTTCAATGCTGCGAAGATGATTGGTCCTGTCCGGCGGCGTTACCTTCACGAACGGCACCAACAGCATCATGCAGCTGTCCACGGAGCCAGCGATGCGGGGCAGGGTGATGGCTTTGCGTGTTGGCGTGGCACTCGGAGGAACGCAGGTCGGCGCTCCGATTGTGGGCTGGGCCGCCAACCGTTTCGGGCCCACGCTGGGCATCGGGGCAGCGGCGGGTTTCGCCACTGCGATGGCTGCAGTATTCGCTTTAATCCGGCAGAAAGAATTCTCGCACCGGTAGAGGTCAGTTTGTGAAGTCTAGGTGTGAGCACCCATCCAGTTCGAGCAAATACCGGCATTGAATGCAGTCGAACTTTCGGCAAGAGGGTCATCCAAACATCGCGCGTCCTACATGGCGAGATTCGCTCCTTCGTCAGCAAAGGACAAAATCAGATGCAATCATCGTCAAAGATTTATGCGTCACCTTGCCCTACACTTCGCAAGTGAAACCGGCATGCACCGCGCAGCGGGTTCGTACTCGCAAATCGCCTGCTCGTCAGCGAAGGTCACTTTCAGCACGCACCTTCTAAACGTCTAACTTACGCGATGGCTATTCGAGAGCGTATCTTCCAGGCGAGGCGATGAGCGACGGCGATTGACCGTTGGATTGGTCTATAGATGGGTAGACTGGTCTATAGATTGGTCCATAGGTTCACGCTTGGATTGATCGAAAGCCGATCTTGCTTTCTCTACCCGCTCCCGTTGATGCAATGCCCAGGTCGCTAAAGCGGTCACGGGCACAAGCACATCATGCCCAAGCGTTGTGAGTTCATAATCGA
>CAXTRN010000050.1:0-17002 GCA_964246645.1 uncultured Acidobacteriaceae bacterium | reverse complement strand
AAAGCGGTCACGGGCACAAGCACATCATGCCCAAGCGTTGTGAGTTCATAATCGACCCTTGGCGGTATGCTGGGCGTCACTTTGCGTGTGAGATAGCCGTCGCGTTCCAGCCCCCGCAGCGTCGTCGTGAGCACCTTTTGCGAGATAGATCCAATGCTGCGCTTGATCTCGGTAAAACGCATGCTTCCACGCGCAAGCATGGCAATCACCAAAATCGACCACTTGTCGCCAACCCTGGCCAGAACGTCACCGACCGATTGGCAAACAGCGGGCGGCAGATCGCTGAAGCTGGAGACGCACGGGCGGGGACTGGGCACCTTCAGGTAACTCGGTTTCGTCAAGGTGCCTCCTCCTGGCGCTGTTCGCGTACCTATAGTACCCCAGTATCCGTCGCATACCGGCATCAGACAGCCGAACGGAAGGCGCGGAAGGAGGAGCAGCGCGTGAAAACAACAGGCAAGCGAAACAGCGCTTCCGAGGTTTCGGGGGCTCTTTTGGATGTCAGAAGATCGTAGATATTGCGAGCATTTTGAAGACCTTTACCCAAAGTGCCTGCACATTGCGGCACGATGTATCGCGGCGGGGTTAGGCTCCCCGTCATTCTCCAGGAGCTGTATGGAACCTTTTTCTTTCCGCAAGTTCGCTAAAGATCCATCAACATGCGGCGGCTCCGAAAGGTCCGCGGGTCGGTGCATAGGGACTTAATCCTGGGTGCCTGTTCCACTGCTTAGTTACTGAAAACGCGCAATCGACAATCGCTGGAGATACAGCAGCACGATCATGCGAATCGATGTACGGCGAGTATGCGTCGTATGCCAGGTAGGGAGTTGTATTGTCAACTGTTGTATCGCGAAAGCTTTAAGCGTTCCTTAACGTAAAACCGGCACCGCAAGCCTGATGGACTGACTGGAAGCAGCAGTAGGCTGCGTTTCGCCCTAGGATCGAATTTCAAGGAGATGAGTGATGGCAGAAGAGCAGATCGAAAAGGTGTTGGCCACCTTTGCAGGTATCAGCGCCGGCGATATAGACCTCGCAACGAAGTACATTGATCACGAGCGGTTTGTTCAGCACAATCCGTATGCGGTCGACGGTGTGGAAGGGTTGAAGGAATTCATCCGGCAGGCGCCGCGAGAACAACTCCACCTGTCCGTCGTGCGCGCGATCCAGGATGGCCCTTACGTCGTCACTCAGGCAAAAGGGCAGCGATCCGGACGAAACATGTTTTTCGATGTTTTCCGCTTTGAAAATGGCTTGGTCGTGGAGCACTGGGCCTTTTCCGCACCGGATGCCCCACCCAACAAGAGCGGGCACACGCAGATCGACGGCCCCACCGAAGCCAGGCACCTCAAGGACACGGAAACAAACAAAGCCTTTGTCCGCAGATACTACGAAAGCTTCCACATCGGAGGGCAGCATGGATCGAACAGCGATTACTTCACCGGGGACGTGATGATCCGGCACGAACCAGGTGTGCGCGATGGTCTTGGAGAGTTCCTCCGTGACGTGCAGGTACTGATGCAGCACCGGACCATCGACGAAGTAAAGCTGCTCTTAGGACAAGGAGACTTCGTCTTCATCGCCGCGAAAGGAACTCATGAAGGCGAGCCATGCCTCTACATCGATCTGTACCGGGTAGAAGACCTCAAGATTGTGGAGCATTGGGGCTTTCCGGAGATGGTTCCTGCCGCGGAAACGGCGAAAAACGCCAACGGAATGCTATAGGTTTCGTAATTTTTGTGCATGCAGCCTCGCTCGCCGGCAAGTTCCCGTGGATGCTGCTGGATAACGAAGGCATCGCGGCGAGCCAAAGCGCCGGCGACCTTTCCTTTGAATCTGATTGATCCGAAGTTCAAATTGCATCCGAGTCGGCTTGTAAACGACGCAATGCCTCTGCAGCGAGTGTGCACGTGAATTGAGCAGCCGGCATTTGGTGCCCCAGCCGTGCCGATTGACCGGCCCAGAGTTGCATGTAGTCCAGTGAACCCGCCTTTTCCGAGGTAGCCCGCAGCGGAGCTACCATCGTCGCCGCATACGGAAAGGCCAAGGCCTCTGCTGAGATCGGACCACTTTCCTCGAGGTAGCGATTGAGGATGCCTCTTGCGGGACGTCCGCTGAATAGATTCGTGACAGCCGTTCCGGTGTCGGTCGCCCCCCGAAGAGCCTGCCGGTAAAGTGGCGACACGTTAGCTTCCGGACAGAAAAGGTAAGCCGTGCCCATCTGCACCCCCGATGCGCCAAGCGCGAGTGCCGCAACGATGCCCCTCGCATCGGCGATGCCTCCGGCGGCGATGACTGGAACCGAAACCGCATCTGCCACCTGGGGCAGAAGGGCGAACAAACCGACCTGTGTAACAACGCTGGTTTCCAGAAACATGGCCCGGTGTCCGCCCGCCTCCAAGCCCTGAACAATCACAGCATCGCATCCATGATCTTCAAGCCACCTCGCTTCTGCCACGCTTGTCGCCGAAGACAGTACCTTCACGCCGGCCTCTTTGAGGCGCTGCATTAGCTCAAAAGTGGGCAGCCCAAAGTGGAAGCTGACGACCTCCGGCTTGACCTCTTCGACCACCGCACACATTTCCTGATCGAAGGGAAGTCTGAGACGGCTTTCCGGGACCGCCCCGACATCAAGGCCCGAACGCTCGTAATGTGGCCGCAGAAACTCACTCCATTTCGCTTTGGCGGCCACGCCGGGATCGGTCATCGTGTGACAAAAGAAGTTCAGATTGAGCGGACGGTTTACTCCTTCCCGCATGGCCTGCACGGCTTGCCGTACGCCGTCCGGGTCAAGCAGCGCGGCGGCGAGCGATCCAAGCGCACCCGTCGAAGACACGCTCCGCGCCAGCACCACAGAATCCGATCCCGCCATGGGAGCCTGGATGATCGGAATGTCGAGGTTCAGAAGATCAAGTAAACGTCGGTCAGGCCAGGATCGCATCTCCTCATTCTCAACGCTGATCGTGAACTCATGGCAGTTCTCCTGGCGGTGTGGAGCGACGGGCGACCCGTTTGCACCAGTTTCTGTCAAGAAAGCTGGCGTGTTCAACGGTGTCCGATGCCACACTATCAGGAGAACTGCCCTAAGAGATCACAGTCGACGAAGTTCCGACGGTGCTGACGAGCTGCGAATCTCCTCGACCTTCCCTTCGACCACAGCTAGCCGAGCACAGCCGGTTTCAACCTTTCCTCGCTCCATTGGCGGAACGTGGTAGGTGTAGTGGCTTCCGGAGTGCGGGAAACCACATGGTCGAGGCCTTCATTTTTTGCCTTCATCATGTCGATCATGCCCTGAGCCATGGCTTCAGATGCGCCACGATCCTTGAGTTGGGCCTTCAAGGCTTCAAACGGGATCTGCTGATAACGGACCGGCTTGCCAAGCACGGCCGAAAGGATTTCGGCCATCTCGTTGCAGGACAGATCTTCGGGGCCTAAAACCGGAACGTCCTGTTGACCGGTCCACGACGTGTCCAGCAGCCATTTCGCGGCCACCGTGGCGATGTCTCCTGTGCTGCAATAAGGATCTTTGCGATCAGGGTCGAGCGGGCCGAAGAACATGCCTTGGCTCTTGATCGGCTGTACCTGACGAAGCATGTTGTCCATGAAGCCGGGCATGGTGAGCACGCGGCAGCTGACGCCTGTGCTTTCGATCAACTCGTCCATGGCGACCGAAGCCGAGATATAACCGGTGTCCCGAGGCCAACCGCGACCCAGAGCCGAAACGATGACGACTCGCTTCACGCCGTGCTCCTTGATGGCTTCGGCGGCAGGCCTGGTAAAGCCAACGTACGCCTGCTCCAGACTGGCTGCCTGAAAATCAGGAGGAACGAGCCAGAAAACCGAGTCCGCACCCGCAAAGGCCTTGTTGACGATCCTGGCGTCACCATGGGATCCCTCGATAACCTCGACCCCTTCGCGAAGATTCTTGGGGAGTTTGGAGGCGTCACGGACGATAATGCGAAGCTCTTCCTTGGTGTTCAACAACTTTTCGAGAACCTGGCTGCCGATGGCGCCGGTGGGTGTGGTGATGACGATCATGTGGGTCTCCTTGGGCACCGCTTCGTTGTTGCGTGCTTAAGTACACGGTACGGTGTAGTATACTTTAGGTCAAGCCTTTTCGGTAGGCGACAATAGAGCATGGCAAGGCGAGGCGACCAGCTGCGGGAACATATGCTTTGGGCGGCCAAGGACGTCTTTCTGGAGATGGGTTTCGAGCGTGCGTCAATGGACCTCGTGGCCAGCCGGGCCGAAGCCTCAAAGCGATCGCTGTATGCGCACTTTGAGAGCAAGGAGCGGCTTTTTCTTGCAGTCATCGAGCTGGTGCGTGCTCTGTTCCTCACACGGTTGAAAGAGCCGGGCGACTACGCCGATACGCCTGAAGAGGCCCTGGTGCTGTTCTGCGGGCAGTACCTCGAGACGATGCTGTACGGGCCTTCGGTGCGGATGTGCCGCATCAGCATGGCCGAAAGTGAGCGCTTTCCGGAGCAGTCAGCCCTGTACTTCGATGTTCTGTTCACCCAAGTGCATGCGCGTCTGAGCAACTACGTAACCGCGACGTTTCATGTTTCAACGAAGGTGGGTGCGGACGCGGCGCATGCGTTGATGGGCAAGGTTCTTTTTCCGCGGCTGCCACGCGCTCTGTTTGGCCTGGATGCACTGGCGACGACGTTTGGTGGCGAGGTGCCCGCAACAGAACTGGAAGCGGGCTCTATCCGATGCGCGGTAAGGGATTTGATCAAACATCTCACCGCCGAGGATGTCCCCACCAAACTCGTCGCGAGATGAAGGCACGCCGACGATCCTCGATGCACGCTCCGCTAGCGGACGGCAACATAAGCGAGCAGGAGGGCTGCAACGGCGAGAGCAGCGACGCGCACGCGATGTCGCCTGTCCCACACTCGGTGGAGCCGTTGCCAGTCTTCGTCGCCTGCTGCGATGCGAGTATTCAGGGGCACGAGAAAGAAGATTCCTGCAACGGAAGCAAGCAGCCAGAGCGCATCGGCTGCGAGCAGAATCTCAATAGCTGCCGTGTGCCACCGCAGCCAGGTCTGCATCCCGAGCAGCAGGGCACAGGCGGGATACCAGACCGGCATGACCTTCCCAAGCACGAAAGCAAAGCGGCTAAGCATCTTGAGCTGCGGTTCGGGAGCAAGGCGCGATGCGGCGGGGTTTACGAAGGCAGAAACAGAGAACTCCACGCCTACCAGCGTGATGACGAGGAAAAGTGTGGCTACTTGAAGCAGGTGCATAAGCGGCTCCTATTGACTGCTTGGCTTCAGACGCCGTTGAATGGGTACTGATGCAAAAAGCAGCACTGACAAAGTTGTCAGCAGGAGCGGCCGTCCTATGGGTGTTTCAAAGAAAGAGATCTCGCCATGCCCGATCGATGTCACGCTGAGCATCATCGATGGCCGATGGAAGGGCACCATTCTTTGGCGCTTATTGGACGGTCCGATGAGAACGAATGAGCTGCAGAAGAGTATTCCCGAAATTACCGAACGCATGCTGCTTCGTCACTTGCGGGAGATGACGGCGAGTGGCATTCTGGACCGGCATCAAGACGAAGGCTTACCCCTGCGCGTGCGGTATTCACTTACGCCTTACGGCATGACGTTGGTCCCCGTGTTGGATGTCCTTTGCACCTGGGGCAGAAAGCACCTGGGCCGTTGTTGAATCGAGTTCCAAACGCACACATGTCCTCAGAACTGCACCGGACTATCAGAACTGCCCAGACAAGGACGGATCTGCGGTGATCGCTTTGCGGCGCGCATGGGGTCTGGTCGCCAGCCATAACGAATTTACACGCAGGCCTCGTTTTCGCGATTTCAACCATGCTCGGATGTGCGTTCACATCGTCAGCACACATTTCCCGCGTTTCTTCCTGGTTTCCACGGCTGTGTGCGCCGCGACTACGGCTGCCAAGGAAAACACATCGCCGACATCGGGGCGAAGACTTCCTTCCGCGACGAAGGGAGCGATGGCTTGCAATTCCCGCTGCGTGGGGTTCGCGCTGAAGGTACGGATGCGCCGTGACCCGTAGAGGAAGGAAAGTCCGATGGCGAGCATGGCCGCTCCTGAGCCGAAATTTACGGTGATCATGCGTCCTCCGGGTGATAACCGCCGGCGAAAACTCCCCAGCGCCGTTCCCGCGGTGTCGAAAATCACATTAAAAGCGGGCAAATCTTTCGGCGAGGTTAACCGGTAGTCGAGGACCACCTCCGCCCCCAGCGAACGGACGTACGCTGCGTCCCGAGCGGAAACAAGCGCCGTGACGTGCGCGCCCTGGGCATGGGCCAGTTGGACGGCTGCGGACCCAACCCCGCCGGCCGCTCCGCGAATCAGCACCCGCTCGCCCCGCTTCAGCTTTGCCTTGTCGTGAAGGGCGGTGTAGGCAGTCGTCCCCACCACGCCCAGGGCTGCGGCTTCGATGTCAGTGAGATTCGCGGGTGTGGACGCGACGCGATCGGCCGGCACGGCTACATATTCAGCCGCAGCGCCGAGCGCATGCCTGGCCATCGCGGGAACGGTTCCCCATACCCGCGCACCGAGCTTCCAGGATTCAACCTCGCTTCCTGTGGCGGCGATCTTTCCGGCAAAATCAAGACCAATGCCGAGTGGAAACTTCCAGCCGGTGATCAAACGCAATTTTCCGCTGCGCACAACCGTATCGTGCGGGTTGACGCTGGAAGCATGAACCCGCACCAGTACATCTCCCGGTTGGAGCGTTGGGAGCGGAGTCTCGGTCAGTTGCAGGACCTGTGGAGGTCCATAAGAACGAAATTGAACGGCACGCAAAACGGATCTCCGATCTTCTCTGAACGTCAGCATACATAATGAACATCGTTCAGTAAACAGTGTTCATACTATGCTCGTTGTGGTGAGTTGATGGGAACCAAGGAACGAAGAGCACGCGAAAGAATGCAACAGCGCCAGAAGATTCTTGATGCGGCGTTGGCTATTGTTTCCGAGAAAGGCTTTGCTGCTTTGTCCATGCGCCTTTTGGCAGAGCGCGTCGAGTATTCAGCGGCAGCGATCTATCTGTACTTCAAAAATCGAGACCAACTGGCGCATGACTTGAGGCGCCTCGGTTTTGAGCGGCTTTTGTCCCAAATGGAAGCGGCTGCCTCGGGTTTGGAAGGGCACGAAGCCCTGCACGCTCTCGGCGATGTTTACGTGCATTTCGGGCGGACGGAGTCGCAACTATATCGCCTGATGTTTATGGGCGAGCGGGAATGGATGCAGGCTGCCTATGCGGACATGGCCTCCGATACTGCCGCAGATCGTGCGTACCAGCTGCTGCTGCGAGCTGTTCAATCGCTGCAGGGTTCCTCCTCGCAGGAAGCTGCGCCCACGGAGGTTGCGGATGTGATCTGGTCGTGCCTACACGGCATCGTGAGCCTGGATCTGGCGCTCCCCGGCTTGCAAGCCACGCAGCCGGAGATACAGGGCAGACTTGCTCTGCAATTGCTTTCTGAAGGCATCGGGAGAATTGCCGATTCGTCGCGGCCACAAAGGCCCGAGTAACCCGGTGTGGCCGCGGTTCTGGAACTGTAGACGGAGCCGCCCATGAGCTTCGTCTCCAGAAGGGATCCGAAGCTCAGGCAGTGCTACCCGAGCGAGTTACGTGGAGGTGACCAGGTTTCATGAAAGTGCCCTCTTGTGAGCGTTGGCAGTCACTCCTAGTATTTCGGTATGCAAGAGATACCGCATTTGAACCATGTTCCTCCGCTTTCACATGATGCCGCGACCGTGTTGGTCACCGGTGGATCCGGCTACCTTGCCGGATGGATGATTGTGCGCCTGCTCCAGGAAGGGTTCCGGGTGCGGACAACGGTTCGAAGCTCCTCGCGAGAGGGTACGGTACGCAGCGCCGTCGCAGGGCAGATTGACGCAGGCGACCGCCTTTCCTTTGCCGTTGCAGACCTGTTGAAGGATGACGGGTGGCACGAAGCCGTGCAGGGATGTGATTACGTACTCCATGTAGCTTCGCCGATGGGGCAGGGAGAACCGAAAGCGGACCTTGTCCGCCCGGCGCGGGAAGGAACGCTACGCGTGCTCAGGGCCGCGCAGAACGCAAGAGTGCAGCGCGTCGTGCTTACTTCTTCCACGGTGACGTTGAAGCGAACCCTAAAACCCGGCGAATCGTATATGCCGGCGGACGAAAGCGTGTGGACGGACACGGAAGAAAAGGGTCTTGGCGAGTACGACCGATCCAAGACACTGGCCGAACGTGCTGCATGGGACTTTGCCGCAGAAACCAACAGCACCAACAAGCTGACGACCGTGCTTCCCGGCATGATTCTTGGCCCAATGATGACTGGCAATATTTCAGGCTCCGTTGAAGTTGTCTCACGCATGCTGCAGGGACGAGTGCCGGCTCTGCCCCGAGCCGGTTTCAGCATTGTTGGCGTGCATGACCTCGCAGAGTTGCATCTTCGCGCCATGGTCGCTCCCGAAGCTGCAGGGCAGCGTTTGATCGGCGTCGGCGACTTCCTGTGGATGGAAGACATCGCGCGGTTGTTGAAAGACAACTTTGGGCAACAAGCCGCAAAGGTGCCAACCCGTCGTCTTCCAGACTTTGTCGTTCGTTTCGCCGGCCTTTTTCAGCAAGAAGCCCGCTTCATGACCGGCCTGCTTGGCAAGCGCACGGAATATGACGTGAGCAAAGCGGCAAGGCTCCTTGACTGGCGTCCCCGCCCCTCATCAGAGGTTGTACTTGAGTGTGCGAACGACCTGATCCGACAGGGTCTGGTCTAAGCCGGGTGATCACGATGTCATGGTGTGCCGCTCGACCAACGTGGAAGCGCGCGCCAGGCCTACTGACCTTGAAGGGGTCTTTTCTGCGCCAGGCTTCAAAACCAGAGATGGGCAAACACTGTAACGGTATGTGTATGATGTATACATACAAATCACGGAGACCCCTTGCCCACAAGTACCAGGTTCGTTCTCGCGACGCACATCTTGGCGTCACTTGCAATGACCGACGGAACACCCCTTCGTTCCGAGGACCTGGCCTTCAGTGTGAATACAAATGCATCCTTCGTGCGCTCGCTTCTTTCCCGATTACAGGCTGCCGGTCTTACAAACTCTCAGCTCGGCACCGGCGGTGGTTCGATCCTGGCGAAGCCGGCTGCCGAGATCACGCTGCGCACGGTCTATCAGGCGGTCGAAGACGGAACAGTCTTCGCATTTCATCGACAGGAGCCAAATGAGTCCTGCGTTGTAGGAAAGAACATTCAGGCTGCGATCCGTCCCGCCCTTGACCGAGCTTCTCGTGCCCTTGAGGATGAGTTGGCGAGCGTAACGATCTTCGATATTGCTCAAGAGGTGGCGCACCTGGCCAAAATCAAGCTTCCCTGGAAAAACTGCTGAACTTTCTGCATCCACATGTGTATGTGTGTACATCACACACGTACACATCTGGGCTTTGCCAACCAGGCCCAGTGAGCGAATGGAGCAGACAAATGAAAGTTATTGAAGCATCGCAATTCGGCGGTCCGGACGTACTCACTCTTAAGGAGCGGGCCACACCTGAGCCGGGACCAGGCAGTCTCCTGATTGAAGTGAGAGCGGCCGGTCTCAACTACGCGGACATCATGTCCAGGCAAGGCGTCTATCCGAGTGTTCCGGCTGCGCCCTTTGTTCCGGGATTTGAGGTGGCCGGCGTCATCCAAGCTCTCGGGGATGGAGTTGAAGGATTCAAGGTTGGCGATACCGTGGCTGCCATCACACCCTCAGGCGGCGGCTATGCAACGCACGCTGTGGTTCCTGCTGCCATGGCGATTCCTCTACCCGCGGAGTTCGATCCTGCGACGGCTGTCGCTTTACTGGTCCAAGGAATCATCGCGCAAATTCTCATTTCTCAGGCGGGAATCAAGCCGGGTGACACGGTTCTTATCGCTGCCGCCAGCGGAGGACTGGGCAGCATTGCCGTACAGCTCGCCAAAGCACGGGGAGCTCGTGTGATCGGCTCACCTCACAGAGCAAGCTGGATGCAGTCAAGGGTCTCGGAGCAGATGAGGCCATCAACTATCAGGATGCTGGGTGGGCTTCAGCTCTTGAGCGAGCCGCTGGAGAGAATGGCATCGCGGTCTACCTCGATTCGATGGGCGACCTCGGCACGGATGTCTTTCCGCTGCTTGGAAAGCACGCACAATGGATCGTAGTGGGATTTCGCTCAAGCGGACAACGTGCTCTTCCACCCGAAGCCGTTTACACGCTGGTCGAAAGAAATGTCACACTCCGTGGCTTCAACCTGGAGGGTTGGCTAGCTCTTGTTCCCGAAGCGCTTTCCGCATTGTTTGCAGCTGTTGCTGAAGGAAAGCTGCGGATTCAGACCACGTTGCATCCTTTGAGCGATGCTGCCAATGTCCATAGGCTCGTAGAGTCTCTGAAAACAACCGGCAAGATCGTTTTCGTTCCATAGGCATGGAGCTTCACCCTGTATACCGTAGGTCCAAGGTGATTCTGCATCCCTCGTATTCGTCGAGGAAAGGGGGACGGGCCAGGGCGATGTACGTCCTGTCCCGCTCCTCTTTCTAAATTGCAGAACTCTATTCGGAATGCTTCCTGGAGGGCCGAACTCCTTTTTGCTCGATGTGACCACAAGTGGCGAAACCAGAATGAAGGTCGTCCGGGCGGTCGTGCCTGGACGACATCGGAGCACCATGGGAGTGCGGCAGAAGTGATGCGGCACTCCCAAATCTCGACCACGATGAACGTCTATGGCCACGCGCTGATGGAGTCCAAGCGGGAAGCCAATTCGGCTGTCGTAAGCAAGCTCTTACGGAAGGCCTAAGCCATGCAAGAGCTACCCAAAAACAACCCGACCCGGCGGAGCAAATGTCGCTGCTCTTACACCGGGTCCCTGGGGTTGACGCTTTCGCTAAGTGGTTGCGGGGGTAGGATTTGAACCTACGACCTTTGGGTTATGAGCCCAACGAGCTACCGGGCTGCTCCACCCCGCATCTCCAAATATAAGGGGTGAGCAGACAGGCGTCAATGCCATAGGAGGGACGGGCAGGTATCGAACGAGCACCAGACTACGCCCAGCTCACATACCGCAATGGGCCCGAGCGCGCAGGCCCGTTGCGGTGGTGCTGAGCTATCTCACAGGCGATTGGTGGAGGCTGGAGTAGCGTACTGCGAGCCTGTTACTGAGCATGACAGCGCTTAGCGCATGCATCCGAAGGCTTGTGCGAATGCATTGTGCAAATGCCTGGCATGCTTCATCGACGGCCGTAGGTGCCGTTGGCTGTGTGTGTAGTTTGAACCTGGATAAGTTGCGGCTGCTTCACCTGCAGGGGGCCGAGGACGGCTGTGTTGGGCAGCGGACCTTTCACCATGGCGACCTCATCGCAGGCATACAGGCGCGGGCAGGTTTGGCAGTCCTTGTAGATTTTGTCCGGCATCGCGCTGCGCTCGGCAACGCGGAAGCCGAAGTGCTCGAAGAATTCGGGCGTACGCGTGAAGAGGCAGGTGGAAAGCACACCGTGTTCTTCGGCCTCGGCAAGGAGGGCGCGAAGGAGTGCGCCGCCGGCGCCCTGGCCGCGCGCCTCGGGGTAGAGCACAATGGAGCGCACTTCGGCCAGGTGCGGGCCGTAAAGGTGCAGGGCGCCGCAGCCAAGGAAACGAGGTTTGTTGCCCTTGGCCGGAATGGTTTCGGCGACGGTGAAGTCGCGGATGTTTTCGCAGATTTCGGCGTAGTTGCGGCGCAAAAGTGTGCCATCGCCGGCAAGCGAGTTCACAAGATCGAAGATGTTGCGGGCATCCTGGAGGCGGGCTTTATGTACATAAACCGGGCCCGGCGCGGTTGCGGCAGAGAAGCGCGTGACACTGGAAACGACACTGGAAACCAGGTGGGTGGCGGTGCGCGAGCCGTCAGGTTCGTCGAGTTGGGAGTCTGCGGGGTCGTCGAGATGCAGGGTGAGAACTTCAGACAAGGGGGGACACCTCCGAGGGTGAACCGTCGCTGGTCAGAGAGAACCCTGCTGCGCTACGGACTGATATGCATAAAGATGCATGAAAAGCCTGTGCAGATGCAAGTTTTATGCGGTGTTCTTCGAGCGCGACGGCGACGCGGGAATGGGCGGTACCGCCGGGAACGTCATGGCAATCCAGGGTGTTCTGGAGCGAAATGGCCGTAAAAAAATCAGCTTCGAACTGATCGGAAAGAGAGCGGAGGTCCTCGAGAGAAAGCTCGTTTAGCTCTTTTCTTTGATCGAGCCCAAGGCGGACCGCGAGGCCGATGATCTCGTGAGCTTTACGGAAGGGCACACCCTTGTTGGATAAATAGGTGGCGGCGGCCATGGCATTGAGGTAGCCATCTTCAGCGGCCTGGGCCAGACGTGCGGTGCGGAACTTGAGGGCTCGGGTGAAGGGCGGCAGGACGGAAAGCAGGCCGGCGAGGGTATCGGCGATGTCGAAGGTTTGCTCCTGGCCTTCCTGAAGATCCTTATTGTAGGCCAGTGGGAGGCCCTTGATGAGCGTGCTGAGCGCGGTCGAAGCACCGAGCAGCCGGGCAGCCTTGCCGCGGGCGAGTTCTGTGAGATCGGGATTTTTTTTCTGCGGCATGGCGCTGGATCCGGTGCTAAAGGCTTCCGGCAAGTCTAGGAAACCGAACTCCGTGGTGGAATACAACGTAAGTTCTTCGGCAAAACGCGAGATGTGGAGGCCGAGGGTGGAGGCGGCCTGCGCGAAGTCGAGCAGGAAATCGCGGTCCGAGGTAGCGTCCATGCTGTTGGCGGTCGGGGCGGTGAAACTAAGGGCGTTGCTGGCGATCGTGCGATCGAGCGCGAGCGTGGCGCCGGCGATGGCACCTGAGACGAGCGGGCAGAGGTTCATGCGAGAGCGGGCGTCGGTGAAGCGGCTGAGGTCGCGCTCCAGCATGGAAACATAGGCGAGCAGCCAATGGGCGAGCAGAACCGGTTCGGCGCGCTGCAGATGGGTGTAGCCGGGCATGACGGTGGTTTTGTTTTGCTCCGCCAGGGCGAGCAGCGCACCCGTCCAGTCGAAGACGCCTTGTGTGGTGGTGTCGATGGCCTCGCGGACGAAAAGGCGCATGTCGGTGGCGATCTGCTCGTTGCGGCTGCGGCCGGTGTGGAGCTTGAGGGCGAGGGTGCCGATCTCTTTGGTGAGCTCGAGTTCGACGAAATGGTGAATGTCCTCGGCCTGTGGGGCGGACGCCACTAGCGCAGCACCTATCTGCTCGTTGCTGGTTTCGTAGTCGATTTGGCCGCTGGTGGCCGAGATGCGGTGGGCCCAGTTGAGGGCTCTATCGGCTACGCGAGTGAGGCCTTCGAGAGTTTGTTTCAACTCGGCTTCGGTGAGGATGTTGGCGGCGGCGATGGTGCGGGCGTGGGCCTTGGAGGCGGCGACCTCGTGGGGCAGGAGGCGCCAGTCGAAGGGGAAGCTGCGCTGCCATTGCTCGAAGGCGCGGTTGAGGGGCTCGCGGAAGCGGCCGGACCACATTTTGGTGGATTGTTCTGTATTCGACATATGGATCTTCTTCAGCTTAATAAAAACTGTAAGCTTGACTCTACTTACCTTCGGAAGGTGGGTGTTCCGACTTTCAGAACGATATCTGTTCCTACGTTGTTTAGGCAGCATGTCGTTCGAGCGGTTGTATGTGCTGGTATCGAGTCCAGCATTGCGTCACCTACGTCTTGCACAACGCCTGAAGGATCTACGCCAGTAACATGAACGATCACTCCATAGATTGCGTGTGAGCCATCGTTTCTCAAAAGTAGTTGAGGACTACGGAGCGAACTAGAGTAGTACTCCTGTTCTGTGCTTACGACAGTCACCTCCCCGCTAGATTCGTCACCTTGAGCGTTGCTATCAGTATTCGAGGAATTCTCGTTCTTAATTGGAGAAGCAGGTTGCGAGGCTCCGTTACTGTTGGTGTAATCCTTCCAACTGCTTCGTACGACCCCGAGTATCTTCTGCTGCCAAGCATTCTTCAGTAAGCCGGCTTTTTCCATTTCGAGTATGGAATTGAAATATTGCACGGAGAGTTCCCGGTCTGGAAAAAAGGTTGGTGCGTATCGAACAACTCTGCCAGGGGCATCATCCAGAATCGTCTGCATCACACACCCTCGGAGATAACCCAACATGCCATCGGGTTCTCCGACTTCAGCGGCTCGCGTGAACCATTCCATCGATGTGGGGAAATTGTCGTCGGAATTCCAATCGGTCAAATGCTCGCCTTCATGGTAGAACCATTGACCCAGTTCCTCAGTAATTCGGCTTAGGCGCTTCACGTTTTCTGGATGCAGATAGCTCGATCTGGTCTTCAGAACCCTCCAGTAACGTATGGCTTGATCAGGATCCGTAGGCACGCTCCCGATAATGTACCGATCTGCTTCTGGTGCGAAGTTGTTGATTATCGTGATATCCAAGTAGTCGAGCATGCCGGTAGTGTTCCCGAATTCAGCCGCTCGAAGAACAAGGGCGTTATTCTCTGCGATCCCTAGATCACGAATGTGACTGAACTGGTCGTCAAATGATTTGAAAGTGTGCTCGAAGCCTGGGCTGTCCTCCTGCCATACACAATGCATCTTTGAATCTACCAGCCTTCCGGAATCAGGTGTCTTCGAAAGGATCACGCTTTTGGCTTCAAAGGCAGAAGCTGGATCTGGGCACCTTACGACGTCACTGGGACGAATAGAACGAAGAACTTGAAAAGAAGGGCGAAAAACAGAATCAGACTGCTGAATCGAGTCTACGGCAAACACCATGGAGCCGATCGTCTTGGTAGAGTGCTCGGGCGAGAATAGATATTCGTGCTGACCGTCTGGTACGCCGGCGCGCTCGAGGCGTTTGGTTTCTATATGTCGAAAGCAAATAAGTCCTATAGTCAAAAGAACTACAATCCCGATTACGGACAGTGAAACGGACTTCACGGACATCTCTCCTCTTCAGCAAAGCTTTTGGGCGTAAATGGAAACCCCGCTTGAACCTAGCACCAACGTTGGTCCTCGCCAAGGCCGCGAAAGTGCAATGCGCCACGCCGCTGTCGACGATCGTGCTGCTCCGCATGTAGGCAGGTGAGCTCTGATTAGCATTACTTAAGCTCGCTCACTCCCGTCCCTGAGTTGGGGCATCTCGGTGCCGTGGCTTAGGGTGAGGAGGCCGGTTTGGGCGTAGGTGAGGAGTTTGGCGCGGGTGTCGGTGATGTCGAGGTTCCGGAGGGTGAGTTGGCCGATGCGGTCCCGGGGGCTGAAGGTGGATTCGGTTTTTTCCATCGAGAGGCGATCGGGGGCGAAGGTCAGATTCGCCGACTCTGTGTTGAGGATCGTGTAGTCGTTGCCGCGGCGGAGTTCTAGCGTGACTTCACCGGTGACGGGCTTGGCTACCCAGCGCTGGGCAGCTTCGCGAAGCATGATGGCCTGAGGATCGAACCAGCGGCCCTGGTAGAGGAGGCGGCCTAGTTTTCGGCCGGAGTCGCGGTACTGCTCGAGGGTGTCCTCGTTGTGGATGCCGGTGAGGAGGCGCTCGTAGGCGATGAAGAGCAGGGCGAGGCCGGGAGCCTCGTAAATGCCGCGGGACTTGGCTTCGATGATGCGGTTTTCAATTTGGTCGCTCATGCCGAGGCCGTGGCGGCCGCCGATCGTGTTGGCTTCGAGCAGGAGGCCGACGAGGTCGGGGTACTCGGTGCCGTTGAGCGCGACTGGGACGCCTTCTTCGAAGTGAATGGTGACCTGTTCGGGCTTGACGGCGACGTCTTCACGCCAGAAGGGGACGCCCATGATGGGGGCGACAATTTGCATGGAGGTGCTGAGGTGCTCGAGGTCCTTGGCTTCGTGCGTGGCGCCGAGGAGGTTCGAGTCCGTGCTGTAAGCCTTTTCCTGCGACATCTTGTATTCGAAGCCGGAGCGTTGAAGGAAGGCGGACATTTCGGCGCGGCCGCCGAGTTCGTCGATAAACTGCTGGTCGAGCCAGGGCTTGTAAACCTTGAGGTCGGGATTGACGAGCAGGCCATAGCGGTAAAAGCGCTCGATGTCGTTGCCCTTAAAGGTGGAGCCGTCGCCCCAGATGTTGACCCCATCTTCTTTCATGGCCGTGACGAGCATGGTGCCGGTGACGGCGCGGCCGAGCGGCGTGGTGTTGAAGTAGGTGACGCCGGCGGTGGAGATGTGAAAGGCCCCGGACTGGAGCGCGGCGATGCCTTCGCGGGCGAGTTGGCTGCGGCAATCGATGAGGCGGGCCTGCGCGGCCCCGTAGGCCAGGGCTTTTTGCGGGATGCTCTCGTAGTCGGTTTCGTCGGGCTGGCCGAGGTTGGCGGTGTAGGCGTAGGGGATCGCGCCGTGGCGCTTCATCCAGTGAAGGGCGGCGGAGGTGTCGAGGCCGCCGGAGAAGGCGATGCCTACGCGTTGGGCGACGGGGAGGGATTCTAGGATGGTGGACATGATGTGTGTACCTTGCTGCTCACTGCTTTGCTGATGTATCTGGGTGTGAACGGAGCGACCAAGTGAACATAGCCAGGAGGTATAGCGCCGTGACTCCAAGTGCGAAGTCGATCATGCTTTCGTACATCATCGCGTCGTACCCTTTCTCACCGTCAGCTCCGATGAGAGGTCCTAACCAGTGAGGGTTTATGTAGCGCCAGTGGTGTGTCCAACAAAGCGAGTTGTAGATGAATCCTGTGATTCCGCCAGCTAGAATCGGAATCCATAAGGCTTGAACGCGCACTTTCATGTTCAACATCCTTTGAGATTTACTGGCATTCACGAACCGTCGGTCCAGGCAGAAGAGCAGATCTTCACTGCGCTTCGCTCGGTCGAGATGACGGGCATGAGTGGCGCTCCAGGCAGACAACAGATTCCCTGCGGGAATGACAACAAGAAAGGCGAGCGCAAAGGGCGGTCGGGCTTCGCTCGACTGCCCACCTTAGCGACGGTGAAGCTGTCACGAAGATGGGCACCCGGTTGTGGTTGCGCCTGGGGCGGTTGTGGCGCTCCGGGGCGGAATACAGGGGTCTCCCCGCTGCGCTGCGCTTCGGTCG
>CAXTRN010000049.1:0-19951 GCA_964246645.1 uncultured Acidobacteriaceae bacterium | reverse complement strand
GAAGAAAGACAGTTCTTTGTATTGATAGAAAGCGTGTAAAAAGTCGGACCAGGCGAGTTCGAACTCTCGGCCGCTGCGCAACTGCTCTTCGATTTGCGAATAATCGAGGGGGCGGCCTCCCCGACAGTGAATTGATCGTTGAGCTGGTCGCTCATGGATTGTTTGCCAAGCAATCTGGTCAAGTTCTAATCGCGTCATCATTTCTTGTTCATTTCCATGTATCTCAGCCGCACAGCGTCATAAGGTGTTGCATTTGGAAAAGCCCACGCAATACACAAGCCCAGTAATTCATACTCACTGTTGCCGATGAAGTCCCAGGTGCCACCAAACTCTTCGATGGTTTGACGCAAAGTGTCCAAGGTTCGTATGTTGAGTAACCGAACGAGGCGTACGATGTCCGAGAAATCTTTCGAGCCTCGCCGAAGAGATTGCGACTTCATCATCAGAAGATAACCCGGTTTAGCAAAGAGGACCTTCAGGTGAAGGCCAATGTACTGAGCGCGCTCCTCAAAGTAAGACGGCGCAAACCGCTGGCCTGCCATGATGCTTTTTACTTGAGTATTGATCCATATATCTCCTATCCCGAGCTCCCGCCCTACCTGAGTTGCGAGTCGAGCGAAAAGGAGAGCGGTATCCGGATCCGAAGGTTGAAGTACACCATCCAAGTCCTCTGTACTTTCGCGCATGCCAAGAGAAAGCATAAGAGCTCCGCCGCCTACGCACAGGAAAGTCACCCTTTCGTTCGCGTCGCCAAGTTTCGCGTCCAACAGCTTCAACGCTTTGAGGAAGATTGCTTTGCTGACTTCGTTCGGCATCCGAATCACCCGTGAAGATCGTACTACCAGGTCACACCGCAACCGAGGCCTGCACTCGGGCTTAGAAAGGGTGTTCGAGGCTTGGGCTTTGGGGGGTGAAGAGTTCGGCACCGGCTTCGGTGATGTGCATGTCGTCTTCCAGGCGAATGCCGAACTTGCCGGGGAGATAGATGCCGGGTTCGTCGGAAAACACCATCGCCGGCTGGATCTTTTGTGTGTTGCCGCCGACGAGATAGGGCCACTCGTGCATGTCGAGCCCGATCCCGTGGCCGACGCGGTGGTAGAAAACGTCGTAGCCGGGGCCGTAACCGCCATCGACGATGACCTTGCGTGCGGCGGCGTCCACGGCCTGCATGGCGACCCCGGGCTGGGCGGCCGCGAGCGCGGCTGACTGGGCCTGGTGCACAAGATCGAAGACCTTCCGTTGCGGGTCGGTGGCTGTGCCGTAGACCCAGGAACGGGTGATGTCGGAGGTATAGCCCTCGACGGTGCAGCCGTCGTCGACCATGACGATTTCGTGTTCATGGATGAGTTGCGGTTTGCTGGAGCCGTGCGGCACGGCGCTGCTGGGCCCCACGTTGCAGCTGGCTTCACCGCGCACGCCGCAGCGGGCGTACGCTTTGTCGATCAGGTCGATGACCTGCTGGTTGGTGTCGCCGGGCGCGCAGGAAAGGAAAACCGCGCGGTACACATCGAGCGTGATCTGGTTTGCAAGGCGCAGAAGCGCAATTTCGGTGGGCGATTTGAGGGAACGGCAGCCAGCGGTGACCGGTGTGGCGGAGACGATCTTCAGGGCCGGGCAGCCCTTCGCAATGGCGAAGGAGAAGGCGAACTGCGTGTATTCTTCGAGACCCAAGGTGCCGGTGGTGATGTTTTCTTCGGCAAATGCGCGGCGCAGGGTGATGAACGGATCCTCATTTTCCTGCCACAGATAGGTCAGCGTGGATTCGCGTTCGGGAAAGTGCAGCAGCAATTCAGCAAGACGGTCGCGTTCGAGCGCCGGGCAGATCACGAAGGGCGCCGCGGCTTGTGGAATGACATACGCGAAAAGGCGTTCGGACTGACCCCAGCGGGCACCGGTGTAGTAGAAGAGCGAAGCCCCGGTGGTGACGAGGATGGCATCCAGGCCGAACTCTTTCATGAGCTCGCGGGCGCGGTCGAGACGGGCTTCGCGCTCGGCAAGAGAAATCGGTTTCGCTTCGTGCGTGCGGTCAGTGAGCGCGAGAAGGGGGGCAGGGAGCTGTGCTTCGTCGGCAGAGAGTGCGCTGACAGGGGGCGTGCCGGATTTTCCCTGCGCAGATAGCGTGAGGGCGGGTGCGGAAGCGGCAGCGGAGAGCAGAAAGCGGCGGCGCGAAACCATGGATCGATTGTAGGGGAGCCGAAGCGGAGGGATCACGGAATTGGCGTGCGGATTACGTCAGTGCTAACTTCGGCTGTGCGAGGCCGCGTGCAACAGACGCGAAAGGGATCCAGGGTGGAAAGCATCACGGTTGAGGAATGGGCGGCGGATGGGCAGCATCCGGAGTTGAGCGATGTTTTGTATGCAATGGCGCAGGCAGCGGCGCAGATTGCGGCGAAGATCCGGCGAGCCGGGATCGATGACGTATATGGAGCGGCGGGCGCGACCAACGTCCAGGGCGAACAGCAGCAAAAGCTGGACGTGTTTGCAAACGAGGTGATGACCGGATGTTTGCGCCATTGCATCGGGGTGGCGGGTGTGGTGAGCGAAGAAGACGACGGGCCCGTGCTGTTCCACAAGGAAGACGGCGGCAAGCGGTTTGCGGTTAGCTTCGATCCGCTCGACGGGTCGTCGAACATCGATGTGAACGTGAATGTGGGCACGATCTTCGGGATTCGCCTGCTGGCCGAAGGCGCGCAGGATGTGACAAAGGCGGTGCTGGCCCTGGGCACGGCACAGGTAGCGGCGGGGTATGTGCTGTATGGGCCGTCGGTCGTACTGGTTGCGACGGTGGGCGATGGGGTGAGCGTGTTCACGCTCAACGACAAGGACGAGTTCGTGCAAACGGCCGAGCGGGTGCAGATGCCCGAAAAGGGTGCCTATTATTCGTGCAACGAAGCCAACGCGGAAAGCTGGCCATCCGCGTACCGGGAGTACCTTGCAGCGTTGCGCAGCGGTGCGCTGGGGGACGGGGCCTATAGCGCACGCTACATCGGCAGCCTGGTGGCGGACTTCCATCGCACGCTGTTGAAAGGTGGGGTGTTTCTGTATCCGCCGACCGACAAAGCACCCGAAGGCAAGCTGCGATTGCAGTATGAGGCCGATCCGCTGGCGATGCTCGCGGAAAAGGCGGGTGGGATGGCGGTGAACGGGACGGAGCGCATTCTGGAGGTAGAGCCGACCGGCTTTCATCAGCGAACACCTTTGGTGATCGGCAGCCGGCGCGAGGTGGAATTGTTGCAGCAGATGGTGCGTGAAGCGCAATGACGGCACGGGCGGAGGAGCGGGTGCCTGTGGCGGACCGGCTCTACTATGACTCGCCGGCGTTGGAGTTTACGGCTGCGGTGACGGACATCCGGCTTGTAGCGACGGAGCGCCCGCTGCTGCCGGGGCCTGAGGGGACGGGGCCCCATGGAACGGGGCAGCCGCCTGCGGCTCCAACGTCTCCGGTGTCACAGCTTTGGCAGGTATCGCTGGACCGGACGGCGTTTTATCCCGAGGGCGGCGGCCAGCCCTGGGACACAGGGGTGCTGGTAGCCACGGCGCGCAGTGGAGCGACGATATCGGTGCCGGTGGAGCGCGTGGAGGAAGACGCGGACGGTGAGGTTTGGCATTTTGTACGCAAGCCGCTTGTCGCGGGCACGGCGGTGCAGGGGCGCGTGGACGCGGAACGTCGCCGCGACCACATGCAGCAGCACTCTGGACAGCATCTGCTTTCCGCCGTGTTTTGGAGCGAGCTGGGAGCGCGCACGGTTTCATTTCACCTGGGCGCGGAAGCGGCGACGATCGACCTGATGCTGCCGGAAGGCATCGAGGGGATCAGTCCGGAACGGAAAGACGCGGTGGAATCAGAAGCCAATCGGCTGATCTTTGAAAATCAGCCGATGACGCCGCGGTGGCACACTCGCGAAGAAGCTGAAGCGATGCTGGCCGCAGGGCAGCTGCGCAAGCTGCCGGAGCGCGCTGGCCGCATGCGCATAGTCGAGATGGCCGGTGTGGAGTTCAACGCGTGTGGCGGCACGCATGTGGCGGCCACCGGGGCCATTGGCGGGCTGTTGCTGCGGCGTGTGGAAAAAGTCAAGGCCGGTTGGCGGGTGGAGTTTCTGTGCGGTGGGCGCGCGGTGCAGGCGGCGCGACAGACGTACGGGCTGCTGTCGGGTGTGGCTGCGGCGTTGAGTGTCGGCTCGGGCGATGTGCCGGTCCGGGTGGCGGCGCTGCAGGAGGAGAACCGGGCGGCGGCGAAGGCGGAGCGTCAATTGCTGGACGAGTTGGCGGAGTTGCACGCGGCAAGGCTGGCTACACCGGGCTCATTAGTAGTGGAGGCGGTGTTTGCGAATAAGCCGGCTGAATTTGCGAAGCGGGTGGCTTCGGCCATTGCGCGAGCGGGTCGGGCTGCGGCGGTCGGTGTGACCGAAAGCAACAGCGGTGCGGTGGCGCTGGCTGTGCCCGCGGGAGCGGTGCATGCAGGCAACGTGCTGCGCGCGGTGTTAGCAGCGGCCGGCGCGCGTGGTGGCGGGTCAGCGGAGCTGGCCCAGGGTGTGTGTAGGGGAGATCAGGTGCAGGAGCTGGTACGGACACTGGCAGCACGGGTTACGGAGTGAGGCACCGTCTCAGACGGCGGGTACCCGTCCCCTCTACTTCGGTTGCAAAGTCTTCACGGCAACAAGCTTAGGTCTGGATTTGTGTTTCCTGGATTACATGGAAATTCGTTGGAGCGCCACGACGGTACTTGCCATATCTCCGACCTGCGCTGCGTCGAATCCCATGTGGTCATGAGCGACCCAGAATAGGAAATCACGGATCTTTGAACCTGAAGCGTTCGAAAGCAGCAATTCGTACAAGGGTTCGATGTAGCTGTCGTACTCGTCCTGTGCGTTCGGTTCCTCGCTGATCCCTATAGGGTCCCAGACCTCCAGCAGGGCAAGGCGGATTTGGGTCTTGATGTTTCTGGAACGCTCCTCGTTCTCTATTCGTGCTTGCGGCAGGCTCATCTTGGGTCCGTGTTTCCAGCATAGTCTTTTGTAGCGAATTAACGCGCAACGCAAGCGGGCGAGATCACCTTTAGTCTGGGATTGTGAGCCAGTTTTGCGATGTCGCGTTGCCGGTGCCCCTGGATCGCGCGTTCACCTATGCACTGGGGAGCCTGGAACCCGAGGTGGGGGCGCGGGTGCTGGTGCCCTTTGCCGGTCAGCGGCTGGTCGGCTTTGCGGTGCGGTTGCACAACGAGGCTCCTGCGCCGGAGATCGAGGTAAAAGCGGTCGAGCGTGTGCTCGACGAAGGCGCTTTGCTTGGCCCTGAGCTGCTGGAGCTTGGGCGATGGATCGCCGAGTATTATTGCGCGCCAATGGGCGAGGTGCTGCGCGGCATGGTGCCCCTGGGCGCGGAAGTGCGGCGGCAATGGGTGTACCGCATCGCCGAAGGCGGGCGGCGCGTGCTGTATGAGGGCGCGATGCGCGGGTCGTCGCGACGGTCGCGGCTGAGCGCCCCTGAGCAGAATCGTGAATACGCCGTTTTGAACTACCTGGAGTCGGGCGAGCCGGCGAAAATTCCAACGCTGCGTGCGGCCACGGGGGCAAACAAGGCGTTGCTCGACGGCATGGTGCGCAAACGGTGGTTGCGCCGTGAGCCGCTGGCGGAGGCGCGCGATGCGCGGCGGATGGAGCAGATCGCCGTGCTGGTAGGGGCGCCGGTCGAGGCATTGCGAGGGGTGGAAACGCTTGAGGGATCGGTGGACGGGCCAGAGGAACAGCAGGTTTCCCTTGGGGATGACGGCCGGCAAAGGGAAGGAACGCGGATTCCCTTCGGGGATGACAACCAAGGGCATGGGAACGAGCAAAGCGGAGGAACGCAGATTCCCTTCGGGGATGACAACCAAGAGCAGCAGAGTGAGCAAAGCGGGGCAGAACGGGCGCGGCGGCTGCCCAGGTTGAATGCGAACCAGCTCGCGGCGATGGCCGAGTTGGCGGGGGCAGGAGGGCGCGAACGGGTGCGGGAGCTGCAGGTGCGGCTCCGGCGCAGGGGGGTGCCGGAAACGACGCTTGGCACGCTGGTGCGCCGTGGCCTGATCGAGCTCCAGGAAGCGCCCCAGGCTTTTCACATTACAGGGCTGACGCATGGCGGAGCCAAGCGCTATGCGCATGAGCATCGGTTGAATGAAGCGCAAACCGAAGCCCTGGCATCGATTTCTGCGGCGATGGCCAAGGGAGGCTTTCAGCCGCATCTGTTGTACGGCGTCACCGGTTCGGGCAAGACGGCGGTGTACGTTGCTGCGATGCGGCGAGCGTTGGAGGCCGGCAAGAGTGCGCTGCTGCTGGTGCCGGAGATCGGGCTGACGCCGGCGACCGCGGCACAGATGGTGGCAGCGTTTGGCAGCGAGGTCGCGCTGCTGCATTCGCAGCTGACTCCGGATGAGCGGGCTGAGCAATGGCATCGCATCCGGCGCGGCGAGGCGCGCGTGGTGGTGGGCACGCGTTCTGCGGTGTTTGCGCCTTTGCCCGCCCTGGGTCTCATCCTGGTAGATGAAGAACACGACGCGAGCTATAAGCAGGAAGAAACGCCGCGCTACCATGGGCGCGATGTCGCGGTGATGCGGGCGAAATTGCTGGGGTGCACGGTGGTGCTGGGGTCGGCGACGCCTTCACTGGAAAGCTGGCACAATGCCGACAGCGGGCGCTACCGGCGACTGGAGATGCCGGCACGGGTGGCGGACCGGCCCCTGCCGGTGGTGGAAACAATCGATATGCGGGCGGAGTTTCGAGCGACCGGGCAGGATCCGCTGTTTTGCCGCCAGTTGGTGGAAGAAACGCGAGAAGCGCTTGATCGCGGGGAACAGGTCATCATCCTGCTAAACCGCCGCGGGTACAGCTTTGTGGTGATGTGCCGCAGTTGCGGCGAAAAAATCGAGTGTGAGAACTGCGCCATCTCGCTCACCTTTCACAAGGGGGGCAATGAGGCCGACCTGAGCGGACCGGCACGGGTGGGGGAGCGTCTGGAATGCCACTATTGCGGCTATCGGCGCGGGGTTCCGGAGCGTTGCCCGAAGTGCGAGAGCGAGCACCTGTTTTACCTGGGGGCGGGCTCGCAACAGGGCGAAGAGCGGCTGGCCGCGCTGTTTCCGGGAGCGCGCCTGGGACGCATGGACCGTGACACGGTGCGCACGCGCGGAGACATGGAACGGCTACTGGAACAGCTGCACTCGGGCGAGATCAACCTGCTGGTGGGCACGCAGATGATCGCCAAGGGGCACGACATTCATGGGGTGACGCTGGTGGGCGTCGTGGGGGCGGACTTTGCCTTGGGGCTGCCGGATTTTCGAGCGGCGGAGCGGGTTTTTCAACTATTGATGCAGGTGAGCGGCCGCGCCGGCCGGGGCGAAACTCCGGGGCGTGTGTTGGTGCAAACCTACCAGCCGGAACACTACGTCCACCTGTATGCGCGCCGGCATGACTTTCCGGATTTTGCGGCGCGGGAGATGTATTTTCGCCGTGGGGCGCAGTATCCGCCCTTCACGGCACTGGCCAATGTCCTTGTGCAAAGTGAGGACCTGCAGGAAGCTTTGGCGTGGTCTGGGGTCCTGGGCCAGTCGCTCGTGGCGGCCCAGCCGGCGGGGGTGCGGGTGTTGGGGCCGGCGGCGGCGCCTTTATCGCGGCTTAAACGAATTTACCGGTATCACTTTGTGCTGCGGAGCAAGCGCCGGGATGCGCTGCGGGTTTGTTTACGGGCACTGCTCGCGACCGCCGATGCGGCGGGCATACCGCGACGCGCGCTGGTGGTAGATATGGATGCGTTGCACCTGTTGTAGGGCGACGCGGATTCCCTTCGGGAATGACAACAAGGGCGGAAGGCAACAAACGCAGATTCCCTTCGGGAAGGGACAGGAAAAGGGCTACTCGAGCGATTGCAGATCCTTGCCGGGTTTGAAGCGAACGGCGCGACCGGGGGTGATGTCGACGCGTGTGCCGGTACGGGGATTGCGGCCGACGCCGGTTTTGCGTGGCTTTACGGTGAACACCCCAAAGCCGCGCAGCTCGATGCGTTCGCCTTCGGCCAGCGTTTTCTTCATCGCGTTGAAGACGGCATCAATGGCCGACTCGGCCCGGGTCCGGGGTAAACCCGTGCGCTCCACGATACGCTGGATGAGATCCTGCTTGATCAAGGGCGGCCACCTCGCAAACGAGAGCCGAACCACGTTTGCCGACACTTTCGATGGTAGGTAGCGCTTCTTCCGATGTCAACGGCGGGGCAAGGTGCGTTAGTCTCAAGGAGACTCGAAGACTCGATCGGACTTCACGTATTCAAATCGAGAGAATCAACTTTCAAGCGACATTCAGGAAAGGGCGGCGAAGAGCGGTACACGCCAATCCCCGTCACGTTCAAATGCTATGGCAATAAAAAGCGATAAGTGGATTCGTACCCAGGCAGTTCACCGCGGCATGATCGAGCCGTTCAGCGAAAAGCAGGTGCGCGAAGGCGTGGTGTCCTATGGTTTGTCTTCGTATGGCTATGATTTGCGGGTATCCGATGAGTTCAAGATCTTCACCAATGTCAACAGCGCGATTATCGATCCGAAAGCCTTTGACGAACGTTCGTTCGTAACCGTCGTCGCGGATTCCGTAATCATTCCGCCGAACTCGTTTGCGCTTGCCCGCTCAATCGAGTACTTTCGAATTCCGCGCGATGTGTTGACAATTTGCGTGGGGAAAAGCACCTATGCGCGCTGTGGCATCATCGTAAATGTGACGCCGTTTGAACCTGAATGGGAAGGCTTTGTGACGCTCGAGATATCGAACACGACGCCCCTGCCGGCACGGGTGTACGCCAACGAAGGCCTGTGCCAGATCCTTTTTTTTCAGAGCGACGAAGTGTGCGAAACCAGCTACGGCGACCGGCAAGGGAAGTATCAACACCAGCAGGGCATCGTTCTTCCGAAGCTTTAGAGTTCGTACTCTTCAGGTTCGTACTCTTAAGGTTCGCGCTTGCCATGCTTGTACTTGAGGCTCGTTGCGAAGCATTCTTTGGGCCCGTTCTATCTTCGAAGGCCGAAGGTTTGTCGGCTTGCAGGGACGATGCAGAGTTTTAGGTTCGACACCCTTTCTTGTTTCGTGCTTTTGGAAGGGCGTGCCGCGAGTTCTTGAAAGGTATTTTCTGTCCACAGCGCCCAAATCCGGCAGCTCGGCGATCTGTATCGGCATCCTGGCCGCAGATCCACTCCGTTCGATCGGGCTGAAATCGATCCTGGAAGATGGTTTGCGCGTACGGACGGTGATCTTGCCGGAAGGGACGCGCGCACTCCATCAGAAGATTCATGTGCTTCTGGTGGACCAGGGCTATGAGCGACAGGCGAGGCTGCCCTTGCCCCTGAGCCGGGCTTTACGGCAGGCGTCAAGCGTGGCCGTGGTGCTGCTGGCGCGCGAAGGCAACGGCGATGCGGCGGAGCAGATGGCCTCGCTCGGCGCCCGCGCCGTTTTACCCGAAGATGCAGGCATTGCGCAGATTCGTGCGTGTATCCGCGCGGTGCTGAAAGGCAAGACCTGGATGCCCGAACGAGCCATTGAGCCTGAACCGGCGGTCGGTGTGGAAGAAAAAAGTCCGGCGCTGGCCCAGCGCTTCACGCCCAAGGAGCGGGAAGTGATGCATTCGCTGGCGCAAGGGCAATCGAACCGCGAAATCGCCGCGACGATGAGCATCGATGAGGCAACCGTGAAGGCCCACCTGAGCCGGATGTTGCGGAAAGCAAAAGCGAGCAATCGGGTGGAACTGGCATTGCGTGGGCTTTTGGAAGGCAAACCGAACCAGACTGGCTACCGATACACACAAAAACTCAATACAACTTAAGTAACCTTGCTCAGGAAGAAAGTAACTGTCAAAGTGTTCTCAGTACAGACCTGGGAGAACGGGTTGCCGTCAGGCTGCAAAGCCAGATCGGCAACCCGTATTTTTGTTGGCCGAGGAGCCATGTGCCGTGCGTGTGCCGTGTGTTGACAAGGGGCGGGAACCGCTCCAAGTTGTCTGGATTGGGCTCAGGGTGGTCTTGGAAATGCCTGGCCGTTGCGGAACGAGTGGCAACCCGCACGCGGAGCCTTCCATCAGATGAATGGATACATTTTGAGCGTGTAAAGTTTTTTAGCATGTAAAGTTTGGATAAAGGGGAACGTATGACGATGAAGAAGGTAACTGGGATGCTGTGTGGCTTTGCGATGGCTGCTGGCATGCTGCCGGCGCATGCTGCAGATGAAGGAAAGCGTGACGAGCGGCTCAAAGCTGCATCGGGCATTTTGGAAGAGATTATGGCGGCCCCGGATAAGCAGATCCCTCAGGCAATTCTGGCGAAGGCGCATTGCGTCATCGTGATTCCGGCAGAAACGAAGCTGGCTTTCGGTGTCGGCGCACAGTATGGCCAGGGCATGGCGACCTGCCGCACGGGACATGGATGGAGCGCTCCGGTGTTCATGACGCTGGGCGGCGCCAGTTTCGGTTTCCAGATCGGCGGGCAAGCGACGGATCTGGTGTTGTTGGGCATGAATGCAAAGAGCGGCACGGATTTGCTGCACAGCAAGGTAAAGCTCGGCGCCGATGCAGCGGCGGCAGCGGGACCTGTGGGTCGCGATGCGAATGCCAACACCGATCTTTTTCTGAATGCCGAATATCTTACCTATTCTCGCTCTAAAGGCTTGTTCGCCGGCCTGGATTTGACGGGTGATTACCTGAATGCGAACGGAAAAGAGCAAACGGCGGAGTATGGCGCAGGGATCAAACCTGAGTCGATTCTTCGTGGCGCGGTGCCGGTACCGGCCAACGCTCAGCCATTCGTAAAGACGGTGGCAAAGTACTTCGTTGAGTCGAAGAGAGCTCAGTAGCACAGGGCAACTCGCAAGCCGACGAATGTTCGGCGCATAGAAACGCAGAAGGGGACGGCAAATAGCCGTCCCTTTTGTTTAGCCCGCGATGTTCGCCCCGGTGATTGGCTACACTGGAGATCTTGGGCACTCCTCCACCATTGCAGGGTAAACAGCAGCTCCGTCGACAAGGCTTTGAGTACAGGGCCGTTCGATCGGCGTTAGGGGCGCTGGGCGCGTTGCCGCGCGGGGTGGCGCGCGCGGTGGGCGGCGGCCTCGGCATGCTGGCCTGGGCGCTTTCACCGAGGCTGCGCCACGTGGGCCGGCATAATCTGGCACTCGCGTTTCCGGAGGTGGCGAGCAAGCGGCGTGAGCAGATATTGCGAGCGAGCTTTCGGTATCTCGGCTGGCAACTGGCCGAATTTGCGCAGATGCAACGGCTTACCGCGGAAGACGCTGCCCGCTTTATCCGCTATGAGGGACTGCACCATTATCTGGCGGCCAGGGATCATGGTCGCGGCGTGTTTGTCCTGACCGCACATCTGGGTGCGTGGGAGTTGTCGAGCTTTTTCCACTCGCTGATGGGGTTTCCAATGGGCATGGTGATTCGCCGTCTCGACAACGCGCGTGTCGATGCCCTGGTGAACGGCATCCGAACGCGGCACGGAAACCGGGTGTTGCCCAAAGACGACTTCGCCCGGGGACTGTTGAAGGCGATGCATGCGGGCGAAACAGTGGGCATCTTAATGGACACCAACATGACGCCACCCCAGGGAGTGTTTGTGCCTTTTTTCGGAAAGGCGGCCTGTACCGCTTCGGGGCTGGCGCGGGTCGCGCGGCGAACCGGGGCGGCTGTTTTGCCTGGATTTCTGCTCTGGGAGCCGAAAGAAAAAAGGTATGTGCTGCACTTCGGCCCTGAGTTGACGCTGGCGCGTACCGGTGACGCAGAAAACGATGCATTGGCCAACACCGCCCTATTTACGCGTGTGCTTGAAGACTACATCCGGCGCTATCCAGAACAGTGGCTGTGGGTGCATCGGCGCTGGAAGACGCAGCCCGCCGGGGAGCAGGCGGTGTACGGATGAATGCGCCGGGACTTGGCTTCGACGAAATCGCCGCTCTGCTGCAGGTACCTGCCTTGGCTTTGCCGGTAGGAGAAACCTCCGTTCGGGTCACAGAGGTTCATTCGATCGCAGGGGCAACAGCCTCGTCGCTGGTCTTTGCCGAAGATGCGGAAACACTGCGTCTTGCGTTGGCGTCGCAAGCGGGCCTGATCCTCTCAGGGGGCGAGGCTTCCGGGTTTGATGAGGAACGGGTTTTCCGCGTGGCGGCGCCCCGGTATGCGTTTGCACTGTGCGCGCGGGAGCTTGCACAACGACAAGCGGCTGTGGAAGACGAGGCGGGTGGTATGCTTCCTCCGCTGATTCATCCCTCTGCCGCTGTGCACCCGACGGCGCAGCTGGGCGTGCGCGTGCGGATCGGGGCGGGTGCGGTGATTGAAGCCGGCGCCCGGCTCGGCGACGACGTCACCATAGGCAGCCGGGCCGTCATTGCGGAAGGGGTGGTGCTGGGTAATCGCGTGGTGGTGCAGGCCGGGGCGGTTCTGGGATCAAAGGGTTTCGGCTATGTGCGCCAGCCTGGAACGGCAAAGTACCTCCTGTTTCCGCAGCAGGGCGCGCTTATCGTTGAGGATGATGTAGAAATCGGGGCCAATACGACCATTGATCGAGGCGCGCTCGAAGAAACCCGCATCGGACGAGGAACCAAGATCGATAATCTGGTGCACATCGGGCATAACTGCCGCGTGGGGGAAGATGTGGTGATCGCGGCGCAGGTGGGCATTTCGGGTTCGTGCGTGGTTGAGAATGGGGCGGTGCTGGCAGGGCAGGTGGGTCTTTCGGATCATTGCCACATCGGCCCGGGGGTCATTCTGGGCGGCCAGGCGGGCGTATACCGTGGAAAAACGGTGACCGGGCCGGGTGAGGTGTTTGCGGGCACGCCCGCCGAGCCGCTGCGCGCGCACATGCAAGCACTGGCGCGACTGCGGGCCTGGGGACGTCAGCGCCGGCCGCGTTAAAGGAATCGAAAGGAAACGATGGCAGTAATCGTGGTGGGTGGGCACACGCGCAATATCGGCAAGACGAGCGTGGTCGCGGGCCTGATCACGGCTTTGGTCGAGCGGCAATGGACTGCGGTGAAGATTACCCAATATGGGCATGGGATCTGCTCGGCAAACGGGGAAGCCTGCGATTGCGCAACTGCCGATCACACGATCGCCGTCAGCGAGGAGCGCGACCGGAACAGCGGCACGGATTCATCGCGCTACCTGGCGGCGGGGGCGGCCCGGTCGTTTTGGGTGCGCACGCAGCAGGGCGAGTTGCATGAGGCGATGTCGCGGGTGCGCAAGCTGATTGCGAGTACAGAAAACGTGATCCTTGAATCCAACAGCGTGCTGCGCTTCCTGAAACCCGATCTGGCCTTGAGTGTGCTGGACCCTTCGGTGCAGGATTTCAAACCCTCGGCGCTGCGATTCCTGGATCGAGTGGATGCGGTGATCATGCCGGAAACGCTGGTCATGCCGGCTGCGGTACATGTGGGACCGGCGTGGAAGGGCGTATCGGCGCAGTTGCTGGCGCGCAAGCCGCAATTTTTCTTCACCGCACCGGCGTATTGCCCGGAGGCGCTGGTGGCGTTTGTGCGTGAGGCGATGGGAAAGGCAACTTCAGGGATCGCGGCTTCAAGGAATGCTTGAAGCAAACAGGTTGGTTTTATTCAGGGCCGGGGTCTGAAGTTGGCGGAACTGCAGGTCTCTCCACTGCGCGAAACGATGAAGCCGTTTCGCTTCGGTCGAGATGACGAAGTGATGGCTGGGTGGGAACAAATCGGGTGAGAACAAGCTGGGGGAGAACAAGCTGGGGGAGAACAAGCTCCGGTGAGAACACCGGCTCGTCGGCTACGTGCCCGTAGCTACAGGCTGCGTACGGGCAGCATCACGAGGTCTTCCGCGAGGCCTACTTCGCGCTGCATAAATGGTTCGGCATAGCGGACGCCGGCGAGCAATCCGTAGTGCCGTGCGGTGGCGAACATGCGTTCGCGGATGTCTTCTTCAGGAACGAAAAGGCCGGTTCCGGCGCTTTGCTGGCCGTATTGAGAGCGATAGGCGAGTAGGGCCTGTTGGCGAGTCTCGATGTGTGCGGTGATGTCGACCACCAGGGTAGGCCGCACATCGGCATACAGCGAGGCATACAGAATCTTGAAGGGGCGATGCGGGGCACCGTCGGCGGCCGGCAGGTCCAAGGTCGCGAGGCCGGCGGCGAAGCAAGCCTCATACCCGAGCGTGGCGGTGGTGTAGTGGTCCGGATGCCGCCCCTGCCAATAGGGCAGGATGACCACGCGCGGACGAAGGCGGCGTAGAACAGCGGCGATCTTTAGCCGGTTTTCGAGAGTGTTCTGGATGTTGCTGTCCGGCAGATCCAGCGCTTCGCGATGGTTGACTTTGAGTAGACGGGCAGCTTCCGCAGCTTCGGCCGCGCGCTCGGCGGTAGTCCCGCGGGTGCCGCCCTCGCCTTGCGTCAGGTCGAGGATACCTGTGTGCCAGCCCAAGGCCTGTTGCACAAGCAGGGTGCCGCCACAGGTTTGCTCAACATCGTCCCGATGCGCGGCGATGGCGAGCACATCGACGTTGCCGGAGGAAACGGGTGCGGCGCTCACGGTCAATCGGCGCTGTTGGTCAAGGCATCCATGTAGGCGACATCGAGCACCGTACCCTGGATGGTGACGTTGGTGTTGTTGATTTCAGAGCCGTCCACGGTCGAAAAGGCGTGAATCTGACCGCCGTAGGCCGTATAGACCTTGTTGTAGGTTTGCACCCAGCAGATGCCGGTCAGATTGCCGTAGTAGTAGGCATTGCCGTTGGTGTTGGGATAGGGAAGCGTTGTCGTGCCGCCGGGGGTGAGATTGGGAATGACGGTAGCGGTCGGCGCGGCGCCGAGATTTACCATGGTGAGGCAGTTGTAGTTTTGCCCGGTCGCTTGCCGTTCGCCGTTGGCGCATTGGGAACTGCCGATCCAAAGGGTGTTGTTATCGGCGAAGATCATGCGGGTGTGGGTGCCGTCGGAGATGGATACGGGGTTGGACCGCGCAAAAGTGGCCTGGTTCAGCACGGTCAGGTAGCCCGTGAATAGACCGTCCGCACGAGGTGTGGTGCCCAGGGCGCCGGTGCTGTTCTGGCTGAAGAGTGATTGTCCGGCGAGGTAAAGATTTGTGCCGTCCGAGAGGGCCTGTGTGACGCCGCCGGGGATGGGCACCGGGTTGGCGACGGGTAAGGCCGATAAAGGTGAAGGCGCGCCCGGGGCAAGCGGGTTGACGGTGGGGATATTGCTTGTCGTGACCGAACCGGCCTGCAGTACGGTGACGCCGGCAGTGGTGCCGCCGCACTCCGGACCGCAGTTGAGGATATACACGCTCGAGCCATCGAGCGAGAAGTAGGCGCCGATAGGCCGGTCATAGGTGCCGGCAACCGGAACGACGCAGTACACGGGCAGAAGCAGCGGCTCGCAGTCGATGGAGCCGGGCGGTACGATCGGCGTGTTGGTCTGCGTCAACTGCACAACGCGGTACAGGGCGTTGGAGTTGCGGGTCATCGCCAGAATGACCGTGTTGCCTGGATTGACGGCGACGCGGTTGACATCGGGGATGTTCAGCGGAATGGCTGCGCCGCCGTAGGTGACAATCAACTGACCGCCCGAGGCGGTGGCGCCAATGAAACGGCTGCCATCCGGGGCAACAGCCACCGAAGGCGTATTCGCACCGAAGACCGCCGCGCTGCTGTTGACGTTGGCTTCCGTGGCGTAGTTGATGGAGGCCAGCTGGCCCGTATTGTTGTCCAGGATGTACCCCGCTTGTTGCTCGGGGAAGTTTTCGATCTGGATGGGAAATTGACCGGTGTAGCCGGAAATAGAGAAAGACATTCTGGTGTTTTGCACGTTGCTGCGAATGTCCCGCAGGCCATCAAGAATCTCGGCGCCGCCGCCCGATCCGTTCACGGTGTAGGTCGCGAGCACACGTTGCAGCAAGCCGCTGGGCGGGGTGACACGGCCGGCGAAGTTGTTGGCCGGGTACTTATAGATCGGATTGCTGCAGCCCGCCAGCAAAAGGGTCGAAAAGAGGCCCAAACACAAGGCGAGGCAATGACGGGCGGAGATACTTCTATGCTTCAACGGCTACAACTCCCGAACGACGATGCCTGAACAGTACACAGGCCGCGATCACCGAAAGTATACCAGTGCGGAACAAGCCGGCACCGCCGCGGCAGGGTAGGATGGGGAAAGGATCAAGGCGACCTCGGAGGCGCACGATGGCAAGCGCGGTACAAGAGGATCGGCGCATCCGGCCGGAGCAGCAGGATTCGGCACAGCAAGATCCGGAGCAGCGTAATGCGGCGCAGGATGGAGCGGAGCGGCGCGAAAAGGTTGAGGAACTCTTCCGCCACGGGCCCGTGCTCTGCGATGGCGCCATGGGCACCATGCTGTACGGCTGCGGCGTGTTCATCAATCGCAGCTACGACGAACTGAACGTGGCCCAGCCGGACACGGTGCGCTCGGTGCATGAGCAATACCTGCAGGCGGGCGCAGAGGTCATCGAGACCAATACGTTTGGCGCGAATGCGTTGCGGTTGGAGCACTTCGGCCTCCGCGAGCGGGTTTATGAGTTGAATGTGGCCGGTGCGCAGCTCGCACGGCGCAGTGTCGAGGCGCACCGGGAAAAGCATGGTGCGGAGGCCTTTGTTGCGGGAGCGATCGGTTCGCTCGGCAAGCCGGTGCTTGGAGAGGATGGTCCTGGGAAGGGCGCCGAGAAGGATGCTGGGGCGGGGCAAACGATCTCTGCTGGGGAAGCACGGGCGATCTTTGCCGAACAGATCGCGGCGCTGGCGGCGGGTGGTGTCGATCTGCTGATTGCCGAAACAATGTTGTCGCTCGCAGAAGCCGAGCAAGCGGTCCTGGCGGCTTGTGAGGCCGCGCCAACGATGCCGCTCATCGTGCTCGCCAAGGTGGACGACGATGGCAATTGTCTCGACGGCACGCCGGTTGAGCCCTTTGCCGAACGCATGGAGAATATGGGAATCGCCGCGACCGGGTGCAACTGCGGCAGCGGGCCGGCCCCGGTGTTGCTGGCCATCCAGCGCATGCGCGCGGCGACCCGTCTGCCGTTGGTGGCCATGCCCAACGTGGGCCTGCCGCGCGATGTGGAAGGGCGCAACATTTATCTCTCATCGCCGGAGTACATGGGGAGTTCGGCCGGCAAGCTCGTGCAGGCGGGCGCGCGCTGGGTGGGGGGCTGCTGCGGCACCACACCGGCACATATTCGCGCGATGCGTGGAAAGCTGCGAGCCCTGGGCGCGCAGACCGTGGGCGAAACGGCGATGGAGGACGGCCATGCCGCGCGGATTTCAGTACGCGAGGGCAAGGTGCCGGCAGTCGAGCCCTTGCCGCTTAGAGAGCGTTCGCGGATCGGGGGCAAGATCGCACGCGGCGAATTTGTATCGATGGTGGAGATTGTGCCGCCGAAGGGGTTTGATTGCTCGCGCGAACTGGCCGGGGCGGCGTTGCTGGCCCGCTGCGGTGTGGACGCGATCAATGTGCCGGATTCCCCGCGTGCGAGCGCGCGGATGAGCGCGATGAGCCTGTGCGCCCAGATCCAGGCAAAGATGGCGATGGAAACGGTGCTGCACTTCACCTGCCGCGACCGCAATCTGCTCAGTATTCAAGGAGACCTGCTGGGCGCGGCTTCACTGGGATTGAAAAACATTCTTTGCCTGACCGGCGATCCGCCGAAGATGGGTAACTACCCGGATGCAACGGCGGTCTTTGATGTGGACGCGATCGGCCTGACGCGGATCACACAGGCGCTGAATCACGGTTTGGATATCGGGCGTCAACCGTTGGGTGTCGGTGTCGGTTCACCGGGGTTTACGATTGCGGTAGCGGCCAATCCCGGGGTGCCGGATCTGGACCATGAGGTGCGCCGGTTCGCCTATAAGGTGGAAGCCGGCGCGGAGTTCTGCATCACGCAGCCGGTCTTCGATGTGCGTCTGCTGGAGCAGTTTTTGCGGCGCATTGAGGGCTTCCGCATTCCGGTGATCGCCGGAATCTGGCCGTTGACGAGCTCGCGCAATGCGGAATTTATGCGGAACGAATTGAAGGTTTCTATGCCCGAAGAGGTGCTGGCGCGCATGGGTGCCCACACAGACAAGCAGGCCGCGCTGGCAGAAGGACTGAAGATCGCGCAGGAGATGCTTGCTGAGGTGCGGAGTGCGGTGCAAGGTGTGCAAGTCGCGGCGCCATTTAGCAAGTATGCGGCGGCGGCGGCGGTGCTTGGCCTCCAGGACCCCGCCGCGCAGGAGGTGGCTCTTGGCAGCTGACGCGAAGCCGACATTTGAGGAGCAACTGCTCGCACTGGAAACGGTGGTTGAACAGTTGGAACGCGGCGATTTATCGCTGGAAGATAGCGTAGGCCTGTTTGAACGCGGCATGCAGTTATCGGAAGCCTGCAAAGAAGAACTGGCCACGGCGGAAAGCCGCATTCAGGTGTTGCTGAACCCGCGCGAGAAAGGGCCCGTGCGGGTAGAGGAGTTAGTGCTTCAAGATGAAGATGCGCTTTCCGGATACCACGACGGAGAGGTACAGGAGTAAACTGCCGCTATGTTGCACCTAATCGGTACCGACGCTTTTGACCTACGAAAATTTGCGGAAGCTCTAGTAAAAAACTGTCAAGAAGGCGTGAAATGGGAACGCCGCAAGCTGCAATGGATCATCGAGGAGGAAGAGGAGGAGGAAAAACTCGCCGCTGAAAATTCGAAAGAAGCAGCATGACACCGCCGTTACTTACAATCATTGCTGGATACCTGGCTCGACAACTCATCCGAGATAGGTCATCATCTCGTCGCGTTCGGTCCCCCGACCTCGATCTACTGGATAGACCCGGTCCCACTTTGGGCAGAGACGCTACGAGTTACTCTTTAGCGATCGCGGCTTGTAACAAAACCCGGCACCCATAACAAGGCGCGTTGAAACTCGGATTCCGGTAGATCGGCCACGGACTGCCGCGCCGCTTCGGCATAGGCGCAAGCCGTATCCATGGCATAGGCGAGCGAGCCGTGCCGGCGCAGAATTTCCAGGATCTGCGCGTGTGTGATGCGGTTAAAGCTGCGGTCGGCCAATACAGTGCGAATGGCCTCGCGGTCGGCCCCGGTGCCGCGTTCAAGCGCATGAATCACCGCCAGCGTGGCTTTGCCCTCGCGCAGGTCAGAGGCGGTCGGCTTGCCGAGCACGTCGCCCGAGGCGGTCAGGTCGAGTACATCGTCGACGATCTGAAACGCCAGCCCGAGGTTGCGACCGTACTCACCCAGGGCATCCTCAAATGGCGAATCCCCAGGCAAGCCGCCGTGGGTAGGCGCCTCATCGGCAACAATGGCGCCGAGCCGCATGGAGACTTGAAACAGGCAAGCGGTTTTGCGATAGATGAGGTCAAAATATTCTTCCTCATTGATCAGGTGACCGAGCTTTTCCATCTGCAGGAGTTCGCCTTCGACCATCTCCTGGGTGAGCGAAATGAGCAGGTCGAGCACGCGAAAATTGCGTTCGGCCAAGGCCGTTTGAAAGGCCTGCATGTAAAGCCAATCGCCCGCAAGGACGCACTTGGCATTGCCCCAGGTGGTGTTGGACGAGGGCCGGCCGCGGCGGGTGCTGGCTTCATCGATGATGTCGTCGTGTACGAGCGTGGCTGTATGCAGCATCTCGACCACGGCACCCAGACGGATGCGTGCGTCGCTGCCGCTGCCGCAGGCCCGCGCGGCCAGCAGCAAAAGCATGGGACGAATGCGTTTACCCCCGCCGGCGATAAGGTATGAGGCAATATCGGTGACAACGCGGACGGGCGATGCGGATTGGCGGCTGAACTCAAGCTCGATCGCAGCAAGATCGCTGCCGAGCAGGTCAAACACCTCAGCAGCCGTCGCGATGGAAAGAGCACTCACGCTCATCTAAGAGTAGCAGGCGGCGTTCGGCGTCGCCCACTCTTCTGCGTGCCCGGTTTGGGTGAGTTCCGTGGGGTACATGCTAGTT
>CAXTRN010000048.1:0-20055 GCA_964246645.1 uncultured Acidobacteriaceae bacterium | reverse complement strand
TTCTCAGGGGTTGAGCGGCTACACTGGGCAGCATGAGCCATGTAGGGTAGGAAGCAGCTGAAATTGACGTGGATCCAGCTCAAGAGACTGGTACAGAGTTAAGACCGCTTATGCAGGGCATCGCTGCACTTGCTATCCAGGCCCGCGACTATGCCCGGGCCGCCAAAGCTCCTTCTACCCTGCGGGCCTATGCTGCCGATTGGCGTCACTTCGTCGCCTGGGCTGGGGCGCACGGCCTACATGCCCTGCCGGCCTCGGCCGAAACCATCGCCCTCTACCTGGCCGCGCTTGCCCGGACCCACAAATCCGCGACGATCACCCGCCGCCTGACCTCGATCACCAAAGCGCATCAGGCAATTGGCATGACTTCCGCCGCGACTGTCTCCGAGCTTGCCGTGGGTGAGACGCTCAAAGGCATCCGCCGCACTCTGGGGGTTGCGCAAAAAGCAAAGATGCCGCTGCTCACCGCGGACCTGCTCCAGGTATTGGCGCACCTGCCTTCCGGTCTGGCCGGGGTGCGGGACCGGGCGCTGCTGCTGGCCGGCTACGCCGGCGCCCTGCGGCGGTCGGAGCTGGCGGCTCTGGACATCAAGGACGTGACCTGGGTGGATGAGGGCGCGGTATTGACCTTGCGTCGTTCCAAGACCGATCAGCAAGGACAGGGAAGACAGGTGGCTATCCCGCGCGGAGCGCATGCCCAGACCTGCCCGGTGAAGGCATTACGGGCTTGGATCGAGGCGGCCGGGCTGCGTGAGGGTGCGTTGTTCCGTCCGGTGGACCGGCATGGCAAGCTGCGCGCTGGCCGTCTGCACTCGGATGCGGTGGGGGCGATCGTCAAGCGGGTTTTGGGAGAGCCGGATTCGAGGTAGAGAGGTTTGGGGGCATAGTCTCCGGGCCGGCTTCGCTACGCAGGCGGCCAAGAATGGCGCGACCGCCTTCGACATCATGCGCCAAACTGGGCATCGTTCCGTCCAGACCGTGTCCCGCTATGTCCGGGAAGCGCAAATTTTTCGAAATGCCCCAGCGGGGAAGTTAGGAATCTAGTGGAATTAGTTGGTACTCGAGATTTCGCGGTGAGCGTAGCCGGAGGAGCTTCTTCGACTCACCCCTAACTGGTTTCATAATGTTATGACGAGTCACCATGCCTGTGTGGGTGACCCACTTTGGGTGTGGAGCGGATCGGAGCAACGACTGCTTCCATAGCATCGTTACTGCTCCTCTCGAACGGACTAGCTCAGAAGTGAGGTGCGTGTCTAGCATCACGACCCGATTTGCAGCACTCACCCAGCCGACGAGTGGGTTTCGTGGAAATAGGTCGCTCAAAGAACGGAGAGGTCAGCACGCCACTGGAGGTCCTGCATTGTCTGTATTGCTTCAATGTCCTCGGTGCTATAGCTTACGTGATGGGAGCATCGCACGGTTAGCGGGTTCTGTAAGTTTATGGCATTGTCCCGGTGGTCAGGTAAACCATTCGTCTGGTTTGCGAGCCGTATTTTAGTCACTGCGATCTTCTTGCGGCTGAATCTTCTTTGGGGATGAGGCACACTGATTCGCCGGCGAAGGTGGAGCGGACGTTTCTGGCTGTTCTCGGCACTGATCTGATTATCGCTGTGGTGATCGGCTTCACGCGTCCCTACCATGCTGTGCAGGTTCCATCGTTGAAGCTGGTCATCCTCGAAAGGGAAGAGAGTTCGCCGGTGAACTTCCTGGAACTATTGCGGCTGGAAATGCTACGACTTCGGACAGCGGCCTAGAGCAGCCATTTAGCGTTTAGCCATTCAACAAGCTAAATGGCTACATACGCGAAAGCCCAACTTTACAGAGAACATCTATGTGCGGTCGTTACGTTCGGCGAGGTGACAAACAGAAGCTCGCGGAGCACTTCCGTGCGCTGCCGCACCCGCCCGAGCTGCCGATGTCGGATGCGGACTATAACGTAGCGCCGACGACACACCAGCCCATCATCCGGCAGAGCAAGGAAACCGGCGAAAGGGAACTGATCCTGGCACGTTGGGGTCTGGTGCCGTTCTTCACAAAGGACCTGAAGGACGTGAAAGGGCTATCAACGATCAACGCCCGTTCGGAGACGATTACCAAAGCGCCCACCTGGCGCGAGCCGTTCCGCAAGCGGCGCTGCCTGGTGCCGGTTTCGGCGTTCTACGAGTGGAATAATTTGCAAGCCCGCCGAAGCAGCCCTACGCCTTTGGACTGAGCAGTGGGGGCACGTTCGCGTTTGCCGGCTTGTGGGACGCCTGGAAGGACCGGGAAGGGAACTGGCTGCAGTCGTTCGCCATCGGGACGACAGAGGCGAACGAGCTGATGGCACCGATTCATCCGCGCATGCCGGTTATCCTCCACGCGAGGGACTATGACCGCTGGCTGGACAGGGAAGAGACGGAACGGCTGCCACTCAATCTCCTGCGTCCTTTCGAGTCGGAAGCCATGGAGATGTACGAGGCCAATCCGGAGGTTGGAAATGTGCGGAACAACGGCCCGGAACTGATGCGAGCGGCGGCAGTAGCAGCCGAGGATGGTGAGCTGCCGTTGTAGCTTGTCAAACGGTGTAAAACAGTATTCGCTTTTCCTTCGCGCCTGCTGTTATACCTCGAAAGAGGGCAAACCGCATGAGCTTAAAATGTTGAGTGGGCCGCAAGCTGGCCGCTGGTATTGCCGTATTACGACGGGTAGGTGCCTGCTGGCTTTCCGAGCCCGGCAGAGGATTACCTTAGCGTGTGTCGCAGAGAAGGAGGTTCTCTGTGACCCAACTACGTCAGATCATGCTTGATGAACTGGAGCGTCGCAACTACGCCCAGTCTACCGTTCGCAACTGCATCCGCACGGTTGAGCATTACTCGCAGCACTTTCACCGTGCGTCCGACCAGCTTGGCCTTGAGCATATTCGCGGGTACCAGGCGGCGATGTTCCGTACCCGGAAGCTGGCGCGGAACACCATCGCGCAGCGGTTGGCAGCATTGCGATTAGCGTGCGATCCCTCTCAGATTTTGCTTGCTGTCAAGAACTGGTGCATCGCCCAAGCCACATCTTCGACATTGGTCTCCAAAGCGAAGTGACCGGTGCCCAGAAGCTGTACTGTCGCATTCGGATTGTCACGCCTAAACGCCTCCGCCCCAGCAGGAAGAAAAAGGGATCGAACCGGCCCCAGATGGCCAGCAGTGGCGGGTTCGACTTACGGAAGTACTCCTGAAACGCGGGGTAGAGCTTCACGTTATTCGCATAGTCCAGGAATAGGTCGAGTTGAATGTCCATGTTGCCGGGTCGGGCGATCATGGCCGCATCGAGTGTGTACCCTTCGGGTGCGATTCGCTCCGGATTTGGCACGCCTGCTGTGTACTGAAAACGTATGCCGGCCGGATTCAAGGCCTGATGTACCACTTCTCGATGCTGTGCGGTCGGTTCACGCCAGTACTGCTGGATCGGTTCCCAAGCACTTTCTAACCCTTCTTCGTACGCGTTTCCATTTTGGGAGACGATAGCGGTGACACGCTCCGGGTGCGCCATCGCGAGCCGAAAGCCTGTGGGGGCACCGTAGTCGAACACGTACAAGGCATAGCGCTTCAGGTGAAGAGCCTCTGTAAAGGCCTCCAATGTCTTGGCAAGGTTGTCGAAGGTATACACGTAGTCGCGTTGGGCTGGCACCTCGGTGAAACCGAAACCGGGAAGGTCCGGCGAGATGACGCGATACTACTCCGCTAGCCGTGGGATTAGCTCCCGGTATTGGAAGGAGCTTGCCGGAAGCCGTGGAGCAACAGGATGACAGGTGCATCGGCGGGTCCAGCCTCGCGGTAGAACACGTTCACTCCATCCGCTTCAACACGACGAATAAGCGTAACTGGAAGGCCAGAGTGGCTCGCTGCTGGTGAGGCAACAGACGGGCTGACAGCAGTGGCGGCCAGGGCTGGGATGGTTGTAGCGACTAAGTTTCTGCGAGTCATCTGATCCTCTTCCATGCACTTCAACTCCAGGTTTCTTGCCTTTTGGTGTCCAGACAACGATCGAGATAAGTCGCAGCGCTGATGAACGCCAGGTGAGTGAGCGCTTGCGGGAAGTTCCCCAGGTTTTCTCCAGTTGCACTCAGTTCCTCCGAGTAAAGGCCGAGCGAATTGGCATAGCTCATGAGTTTCACAAAGAGTAAGTGTGCTTTCTCCACCTGATGCGACCGCGCCAGTGCCTCGACGAACCAGAAGAAGCATGCGGTAAAGCTACCCTCACGACCCTTCAGCCCATCGACGTTGCTCTCAGTTCGATAGCGTTTCACGAGCGTATCCACGGTCAAATCTCGTTCGATCACCGCCAGCGTCGAAAGCCACCGTGGGTCGATCGGACTGATGAAGCGGAGAAGCGGCATTAACAGCGTGGAAGCGTCCACTTCATTTCGCACCCTTGAACTGAACGAAGGCACCGAGTTCGGCATTCCAGAAGTTCTCATGAATGTCGTGGACGATCGCATCGCGACATTCTTCCATCCATATGGACCAGGGAGTGAACGCTTTGCTCCCAACCGAATTGCCCGATCAAAGGCAACCCAGCACATCAGGCGTGAATGAAGGAATTCTTTCCGGCCCCCGCGTACCTCCCAGATCCCCTCGTCCGGATCGCGCCAGTGCTCGGCGAGCCATCGCATAAGGCTGATTATCGTCTGCCAGCCTTCATACGGGGGCGCGTCGCCATACTTGCTCCAGAGATAGATCGCGTCCAGAAGTTCGCCATAGATATCGAGCTGTAGCTGCTTGGAAGCCCCATTGCCGATACGAACTGGCCTGGAGTTTCGATATCCTCCCAATGATCGAGTTGCGTCTCGGCTAGGTCATCGCTTCCATCGAGGCGATACATCACGTCCAGGGGACCATTAGCGTCATTCCAATGGAGACGATCTTTGATCCATTGGACAAAGTGCTGCCCTTCGTCGACAAAACCCAGCCGCGACAGGGCATACACCGTGAAGGAGGCGTCCCGCAGCCAGGTATACCGGTAGTCCCAGTTACGGACGCCACCCACCTCCTCGGGCAAACCGAAAGTCGGAGCCGCAAGCAACGACCCATGCTTAGCGCTGGTCAACAACTTCAGAACGAGCGCGGATCGCGTTACCATTTCTCGCCAACGCCCGTGGTATGAAGATTTCGCAGCCCACCTGTACCAGTACTCGCGAGTGGATGTCAGGTTCGCGCTACGAGGTCCGAGACCTCCGGAGCCGTTTGTGGGTTCCCCACCTCACCGAAGACAAAGGACGCACTCTCGCCTGCGCGCAACCTGAAATCTGCAAAACCGGCGCCCTCGTAGATCTCCAACGCGACACTCCCCCGGAGCAGCATCGGTGGACATGTATCCGTCTGGGGTGTGAAGAGAAGACCACTACCCGCGTGCTCCACCCTATGAGTCGACCGTCCATAGTCAAATGGTGGTGAGCACCGGACCGAAAAGTCGACCTCTCCTTCCAACACGCTTATGCGACGCATGATGCAGTGACATCCGGACTCCTGTGCCACGGGGATAAAATCGCTCACTTCCGCGATGCCATTCTCGGAGAGGAAGCGGGTCAACAGAACATTCGTCTCCGGAAGATAAAGCTGCTTGACTGAAAAGTATCGCTGGCAGGGCCAAGCGTGAACGCACCGCCCTTCTCTTCGTCGAGGATTGAGGCGAAGACACTCGGAGAATCGAACTCGGGAAAGCAAAAGAAATCGACATCTCCGCGAATGTTGATTAACGCCGCGGAACGCATGTTGCCAATGATTCCGTGATCTCCGATTGAGATTGCGTTCATAGCCTGCCTCTCCTAGCTCCATATCAAATTGGATATGAGAGAACTGTGTCTTGGATTGCCAGTCGCTCGGACCAGCATTGGATGTATGAATGGATTGCACCCAACCTCGGGAACGGAACCATACCGGGCAGGTAAGGCCGGCGCGTGCTCTCTGAAGGTCATGGCGTGGAGTTTGTCCGGGTCGAAGCGGCGAGAAGTCACGCTGGCGGCCAGGGTGAAGAAAGACTCCAAAAATCAATATCACGACTGATCTGCAAAGGCTTGGCCAGCTACTGAGCGGCCAGAAACACTGGCGTCACCATAGATTCGATTCTGCCAGCCATCTCTTCAGCGGGGACTCGGTCGGGAGTCTGGAACCAGCGCCGTGCAGCCCCAAAGACTGCCCAAGCCGCCGCGGCTGCCAGCATACTCGGATCGACCTCCGGCGACGGGTCATGGGACGAGAGACCATCGTTGAACATGCCTTCAATCACGGCGATAACGGAGCTCTCAAACGGAACTTGGGTTAACTGCCCTACGCAACTAGTGGTTTCCGCCAGATAATCGCATACGCCAAGCGCAATGGCCCGCAGTGCACCGTTGCAGCCGGTGAAAGAGATGCCGCGCTTCTGCATCAACTCGCGGAACCGAACATCTGTCAGCGCCCTGAGCAGTGCGCTTTTGTCGGGATAGTGCAAGTAAAACGTTGCGCGGTTCAGCGTCGCCTCATCAGCGATCTCTTGCACGGAAATTGCGTCGAAGTCTTTCTCAGTCAGGAGCTTCGTCAATGCGTCCATCAACATGCGACGACTGCGCACAATGCGCGGGTCTGTGCTTTCTCCAACGGCCTTAAGCGCCTGTGACATGTTGATTGGATGCTACCGGGATGTCGACGGATGCTGCTAAAACAACACATGCTTATAAGCTGAATCAACGAATGCTTTAGTAAGCATCACATGTCGCATAAGAAGTTCTCGCGATAACTACTCTTCGATGTGCCCGAGGAGCGCGTGGTCGATCGACCATCGCTAGGATCCGATTCGGTCTGTCACTTGCCTGTCGGCAGTGTTCATCTCAAAGCCACTTAGCAGCGGCGGCAGGCGTTGGTCGCGTCGGGCAATGCTTGGGGCCGACCTGCGGTTCTGGCCGATACGGAAGCGTCTTAATACCGTCTAGCGATAAGCGTCCGTTCTAGAGAGAAGACCGTGACTACCTCCAGTGGCTGTTTCTCATTAGGCTGGGGATAGGTAGAGCATTCAGAAGAGTTTGGGGTGCTCGCCACCAGAACATCGCCGCCGAGCCGAGACGACTGGTCTCCCACGGAGCGGCTTCGGCAGCGCAGCAAAGCCCTAATACGCTTGTGGATCAGCAAAGAGATTGTGGCAGATAGATTTTGTCAGCAGTCTCCAGGAACAACCAAGACCATGACTGATGGCGTCATTGCTTACCGCTGAATCTTCACATGTCGCGTACTCATCATATGTGGCATAGAGGGTCTGTATGCCCAACATGCGTAAGATAACTGCTTCCGATCTGCGTCAGCTGGCTCAAATCAATTGCTTTAAGAAAGCAACATGGATTGCGTTCAGCGCAGCCATATTGTTCCTCATGATTGACGCCTACGCCATGTTTTGGATGCCCCACCATTCTGCCGTGGATGGTGTAAGCCACTCTGCTGCGACTTTGTTTTCAGTCACGCTTTGGGCTCTGGAGATTGCTATCGCTATCCTCGGGCTAGTATTGCTCGGTTTCGCTTTCTTGGAACCCGCTCCCTACATTCCCAGTGATGGCAAAGGTGAAGTCCAGCGCTTGCAGGAAGCCTCCCGTTAGAGGCTCTTAAGAGGATAAAGCGTGCCGTGGGTATCGCCGGGGGCTGAGGTTGTTGAGGCGGCAATCGCCTCCTGTTGGCTGCCCGGCAGGGCCAAGTAGGTGTGTATATTTGCGATCGCCATGCCGACACCGCTGGAGACGCGCTTGATGGAACCGTGACGAACGTCACCTGCGCAGAAGATGCCGGCAACGCTCGTCTCCAGGCCAAATGGTTCACGCTGGAGAGAGAAGTTCGGCACGTCGTGTCCAGTGAAGACATAGCCGTCAGGGTCGCGTTCGACTGATGCGGGCAGCCACTGCGTTTCTGCAACCGCTCCGATCATGATGAAGAGAGCTTTTGCGTTGCGGGTCTGGGTCGATTCGCTTTCCTCTGGCCGTCGAGATGTAGTCGTGATCTCCTCAAACTGATCGCCCCCACGGATTCCTGTGACCTGTGTGTAGGCTTCCACGCGAATGTTTGCTTTGTCTCGGATCTGGTGGATCAGGTACTCCGACATGCTTTGCTTAAGGCCGGCTCCCCGGACGAGGATAATCACCTCTGCTGCGTAACTAGAGTAAAAGACGGCCGCCTGACCTGCAGAGTTCCCACCGCCGACGATGAAGATCCGTTGGCCTGTCACGGCGACCCCGTCGAAGCGTGACGCTCCATAGAGAACGCCACGACCAAGCAACTTATCGTGGCCTTCGAACTCAAGACGACGCCAGGACACTCCAGTAGCGAGCAGAAGAACGCGAGCGCTGATCTGTTCGCCTGCATCCAGAGTCACGCAATGGCCGTTGTTGAAAGACTTGATCTGCTCGACGTTGCGGTTGAATACTATTTCGACCCCGAAGTGCTGCGCCTGCTTCAACGCACGGTCGGTGAGCTCGCCGCCGGAGATGCCAGCAGGGAAACCGAGATAGTTTTCGATGCGTGACGATGTGCCTGCCTGTCCACCGGCAGCGGATCGCTCGACGAGCAAAACTCTGAGACCCTCGGATGCACCATAGACGGCGGCTGAGATACCTGCGGGGCCGGCGCCCGCTATGATAATGTCGTAATCCTTGTGCTTGTGAATGGTCTGAAATCCCAAAGCTTCAGCGATGCGACGGACGCTAGGATCTTCGAGCGGTGTTCCTTCAACCGATACAGTGGTCGGCTCGGTCTCGTCCGGCCGCCAATCGTATTGAATGCGGTTGGCGGACAAGAAGGTTCGGATTGCACGACAGGTTTCGTCGTACTTCGAGCCGGAGATGCACACGCGCGACGAAGGCGTGGCGCAAGCGAGTCGCTGAGCCAACGCCAGGCGCGAACTCATTGTCTGAAAGATGATCTCGCCGGCATATGGGCTATCGCGAACCAGCTCCTGCAGTTGTTGACGGTCGAAGCGAGCGATACGGCATTTCGTGATCGCGCGTAGGGATACGAGTTCGGCTGTTCCTAAGAAGATCGGGGTTTCGCCCGAGAACTCACCGGCGTAGCTCCGGCCCACCACTTGATGCTGGCCGAGAATTTCCTTAACCGCTTCAAGCTCCCCTTCAAGAACGATGAAAAAGTTCGGCTCCTCGCCCTCGTGAAAGAGCCACTCGTTTGCCTCCAGCGAGATGTCGGCCGCGAGTCGCGCAAGACGCTGACGCTCCAACTCTTCAACCCCGGCGAAAACTGGAATTCTCATCAGATCTCGTGAGCTAATCACCGCGCTCCTCCAGGATGAATCTTTCTCGCAAGAGCACTATGATGCTCTTGCGTCGGTGTAGAACCCTGCGCTGGTGGCGCGGTGATTGCTCGCTGCGAGGAAGACGTGTCGTTGCCTGCCAAATTGTCTCAGGTCAAGGCTGGTGAACCAGTGGAAGGGGCTCCAGACCAAGAACTGCGATGTAACAGTTTGAGCAGGCAAGCGGTAGATCGAGCCGAACACCGCAGTCGTTCATGTTCAGCCAAGTTCACTCATCACCGGAGGCTTGTCAAAGCTGCCAGATTGGTAGGCGCGCAAGGTTTGTGTAATCCCTTCGTTGCTGCTCATCACAAACGGCCCGTAGGAGACGACCGGTTCAGCGATAGGCTCGCCATAAGCATAGATGAGCCGCGCACCTGCCGACGATTGTAGAAAAACACAGTCGCCATCGTCTTCGAACGAGATCAGATCGCCCAGCTTAGCGGCCCGACCGTGGACGGAGACGTCGCCGCTCACTACATAGAGAAGCACCGTCTTCGAGCTTGGCGCAGGCAGCACTACTTGAGCATCTTTGTCCAGATCCACCGAGGACATGAATATATCCGTCAGGGAGTCGATTGGCCCATGTGCTGATCCATACGAACCGGACACGAGATGCAGCGTTCCGCCGCTGCCCGCCAGAGGAATCGATGGTATCGCGGACGCCTGCGCGCCAGTGTAGCGAGGCGGAGTCATCTTTAGATTGGAGGGTAGATTGATCCAAAGCTGAGAGATTTCCAGCACGCCGCCGTCTTTCATGAACTCCGGTGGTACCTGCTCGTTATGAATGACCCCGGCCCCCGCGGTCATCCATTGAACACCTCCTTTGTCCACCTTGCTGTGATGTCCGCCCGAGTCAGAGTGGACGACCGAGCCCTCAAAGACGAACGTCACCGTCTCGAATCCACTATGGGGATGATCGCTGAAGGGCATACCCGTGTTGTTGGGCTTGAATCTCTGCGGGCCATGATGGGAAAGAACCAGAAAGGGATCGGTGCGGTTCTCATTGAGTTCTCCCAGAGCGCTCCTGGTTTCCAAGTTGCCGAAATGCTTCAGTTGTGTGGGTTGTATGGAATGAACGCTGCGTTGCAGCATGATTTCTCCTAATTGAGGTACATGAATATCGGTTTGAACCTGAACCGCACGGTAACGGTGAGCGGTCGATCTACAGTCCTGACTCAAAGGTCAAATATTCCCCTTTCATCAGGACCATACGAGGCGTTTTCTATCCAAGCTTGAACAGGTTCTGGAGTAGAAGCCCACCACGCACTTTGCCCAGAACGTGAAGGGGCACGCCCCCCTGATGAAGGCTTCCGACCTCGAGAGGAGCGAAGCCGAGTTGCGCCGCTATCTCTGTGACGGCTGCGCTGGCTTGGGCGTCGTTGCTCGACACAAAGATCACCTGACGCTGTCCTTCCAAAGGTGGTTCCATTCCGAGCTGACCGGCTGGCAGGTGGTTGAAAGCTTTTACCAGGCGCGCTCCGACGAAAGCGTTGGACACGATCTCAGAGGAAAGCAGGCCGTTCAATTCCTCCGTGGGGACGCCGAAGGCGTTCATTTGATCTACAACGATCTTGCCGTTCCACTGTTTGAATTGCTGAGCGAGGTTTTGATGCGCGGCAAAGGGGATAGCGAGAAAAATTACCTCCGCCTGATATGCATCCTGAAGGGATACCGGATGGACACTGGCACCGAGCTCTCTGGCAAGAGAGGAAAGTGTTTCAGGTCCACGGGTGTTGGCAATGGCGACTTCGATGTTCTTGCGGGCGAAGACGCGTGCGAGGGCGGTGCCGACCTTGCCGGCACCGATGATGGCGTATTTCATTGGATGACTCCTGCTTTAGCGAAGACTGAGGACTCTTGAGGGAATGGATATAGATGAACGATTGGCGCTCTGATTTCGCAGTAGAAGGCGACAAGCTCTACTGCTGCGAAGCAGGTAACGCCTGGATCGAGGGCTTCGCGCGGAGGATGCTTTTGAAACTGTCGCGGTACAGAAGAAAGATCAGGATCCATAGAACAGCGGCGAGCAGTGCAGGAGCGATAGTATTCGGCGACATCGTGAGGTGAAACGCGAGGATGTTATACAGTTCAGCCGCGAGCAGGACCAGAGCGAGTGGCACAAAGTATCCGGACAGAAGGAGCAGCCCAGCCACAAGCTGCAGCCCGAAGAAGAAGGCTGCGAAGTGCGATGCGCTCACAGCAATGAGGAATTGCAAAGCCAGCGGGTTGGTTGGCGGTGGCTGGTGGATGAATTGTAAGAATCCATTCAGACCGAAGATCGTGAACATCAGTCCTAACAAATAGCGAGCGATTTTGGATGCAAGCTTCAAGCGCGGCCTCCCTCAAGTGTTTGTGCGCGCGCTTGCACAAGCTGAAGGTGCGGCGCGAGGAATGTGGTGCGGTCCGTTCCGTAGTTCAAGGCCATTGTTCCGCCGGCGGTGAGGAAGGTCGTGTTGGTCACGCCCAGAAAACCGAAGAGTGAACGAAGGTACGGTTCGACGTAGTTGAACGATGCCATCTGAGTCTGGGCGTCATAGTTGCCACCGGTCGCGACGATGAACGTCGCCTTCTTGCCGATGAGCAGACCCTTGGGCTTTCCGTCCGCATAGGTGAAAGTTCGGCCGGTACGCGCGATCTGGTCGATCCACAACTTGAGCACCGCTGGCACACCGAAGTTGTGCATTGGTACGCCGATGAGGTACTCGTCGGCTTGCTCCAACTCGGCAAGTAGAGAGTCCGAAAGGGAAAGCGCTGAGCGCTGTTCCGGGCTGCGTGCTTCGTCGGGCGTGTAGGCCGCGCCAACCCACTCCGCCGTGATCGGTGGAATGTTGGTGCCATTGAGGTCGCGGTAGTTGGTCGTTCCGTCCGGGCGGGATGCTTTCCATTGAGTTACGAACGCATTCGTCAACTCGCGAGAGACTGAAGCACCGTAGAGGGGGCTTGAGTCGATGTGAAGCAAAGTAGTCATAATGAGAAACCTCCTATGCAACGTCTGATGACTACTAGTCAAGTGTTGATTCAAACTTCATAGCCAAATGCTGTTTTCGCGGCATCCGTCGATCATTGAGGTTCTCGGGTCAGCGAGCGGTCGCGGGTGCTGAACCGCTGCGCGTTGGGTAACGGCTTTACAAGCTACGTCAAAGAGCCGCAGGCCAGGCGGACATCGCTGTACCCGCCGCTCGAAGCAGCGCGTCGCGCTGCATGCCATCGCGTGCAAGGATGGCAAAGCCTTGGAGAAGTGCCATGACCATCGCTGCCAAGGCATCGGCGTCTGCTGCTCGCGACAGGCGACCTTCCACGATGTCCTCGGCGATCCTGGTCTGCAGCGCATGTTTCGTTCGCTGGCGTACCTCGGCAAGCGCAGAGCGCATGCGCGGGGTGGAGTTGGCGCCACTCGCGGCTGCATTTGCGACCAGGCATCCGAGCGGGCTGTTCGCTTGCGTCGCGCGCTTTATCGAGAACTCCAGAAGCGCCTGTGCCGCCTCCCGTGCACACGATGCCTCTTCAATGAGATCAAACGCCGTTCTGGGCTGGGGTTGTTCGTACCGCTCCAGGCAAGTAAGGAACAGCGTCTCTTTATCTCCAAATGTCGAGTAGAGGCTTGGAGCATTGAGCTGCATTGCCGAGCAAAGCATCGCGGTAGTCGTCGATTCATAGCCGTTGCGCCAGAACTGCAGCATCGCCGCCTCGATGGCTTCTTCAGCAAGGAACGATCGCGGTCGGCCTCGCCCACGCTTCGCATGCCCTTCCGCTTCATTCTTTGTAATGACTCCCCGCTCGACGCTAGGGCCTTTGGCTGCCATACTGCTATTTTATAGCAGGCAGTACAAAAAACAGGAGAACAGACGATGGACTTGCAACTGAAGGGAAAATGCGCTCTCGTGACGGGAAGCACAGGGGGTATCGGTGAGCAGATTGCAAAAACCCTGGCGACTGAGGGTGCGCTGGTCATTGTGCACGGAAGGCGAGAGACGGAGGCGCACCGAGTGCAACAAGAGATTGCCACTTCAGGCAGTGAAGCTGCATTCGTCATCGGCGACCTGGGCTCGGACAAACAGGCGACTGAGATCGCAAAGAAAGCAACCGAAACATTCGGCCAAGTGGACATCCTGATCAACAACGCCGGGGCCTTTCCGGCAAAAACCATTTCTGCAATCGACAGCTGCGGAATGGAACGACCTTTACAACCAGAATGTAGGATCGGTGGTGCGTTTGGTCACCCACCTCGTTCCTGCAATGGTCGAACGCAAGTGGGGCCGCGTGATCATGCTCGGCAGCTTCTTCGGCGTCATGCCTGGACCTCCGGTGGCGAACTATGGCATCACAAAGTCGGCGCTCATTGGCCAAGCCGTCGCTCTTGCAAAGGAATTGGGCGGAACCGGTGTTACAGCCAATACAGTCAGCCCGGGTCCGATACGGACACCAGGGTTTGAGGCAGGTGTGCGAGCGTCCATGTAAGCAGCAGGCCAGCCGTATGACTTCGACGCCTTCGAGCAGTACTACATGAAGGAAACAAAGTTGCCGGCCGGACATATCGGTGCTCCTTCGGATATCGCCAATGCGGTAGCGTTCCTTTCCAGCCCTCTCACTGGCTTCATCACTGGAACGAACCTGCGCGTCGATGGCGGGATGCTGCCCACAATCAACTAAGCGCAGAAGCCCGGGGGGTTTGTAGCGTGATACAGACCGCCCGGCACCCGCTCATTTCTGATCGAACTCGTAACTTCGAGCTTAGATGGTTCGCAAACTCCCGGTGCATCGCCGAACCGCCATCATGTCTCAAACCTGCTCTGGCGGCGTGATGGGTTCCGAGGCGAAAGCGACGGCTGCAGCGCAGAGAAGCAACCCTCCATTCACTCCTCGGCCTTCGGTGCCTCTTCTTTGCCTGATTGGACTGTCGTCACAAACGAAGGTTTGTGACAGCCTGCCTCGTCTTCAACTTCCCACAACGGCGTTTCTCGGTACCTCTCCGGCGTCCTGGAGGCCGTCGAAGGAACGTTCGAGACTCTCTGACCGTATAAAGACCTATGCTCAATATCAAAGCGTTCCATCTTGCTGCCCTCGTGTCTTTCGCTCTTGTTGGTGCCACCCGCTCCGCCTGTGCTCAGACCGTGAGTGGAAAGTTTGACGTGGGTGGACGTGGGATCGCCTTGAGCTGCCATGGTACTGGGAATCCCACGGTGGTCATCGATGCTGGACAAGGGACAGCGCCGGTGGAAGATCCAGCTTGGTCAGGGATCGCAGGCAAGGTTGCTGCTGTAATGCGAGTCTGTCTTTACGACAGAGCCGGTCTGGGGAGTAGCGATGCTAATCCTAAGCCGGTCATTACGAGTGCAGCCTCGGTTGACGATGAGGTTCACGCTCTGACTGCTGCCGGAGTCCATGGTCCATATGTAGTGGTGGGCCATTCTCTTGGCGGTCTGGATGCTCAGGTGTTTGCGGCTCGCTATCCTTCCAAGGTGGCTGGGCTTGTTCTTGTTTCCACGACTCACCCAGATCAGTTTGATATCTGGGCTAGCCTCTTGCCAGCTGCTGCCATTGGAGAACCGAAGGTCATTACGGACTCAAGGGCGCATTTGAAAACGATTCAGTCTGGACCACCGCAGAACTCCGAGCGGCTTGACTACCGCACTAGCGAAGAGCAGGCAAGACAGTTACATTCGTTGGGGTCGAAGCCGGTCATCGTGCTAACACATAGTCCGAAGTTCCGCATAGTGCCGGGGTTGGACGAAACGCTTTCGATCAAGCTGGAAGATGCCACGCAGCAGATGCAGAAGCAGTATCTTCGACTGTCCACGAACGCAACACAGCATATTGCCGCCACGGCTGGTCACCATCTGCCGGATGAAGCGCCTGGGTTTATCGTTGACGGCATCGATGAGGCGGTTCGTGCTGTTCGTACCACTCAGCCGACGACGGGCGCTCACCCGTAAGAGCTTCTGCCAGGGATAACGGCGAAGGGCCTTTGAGTTAGTCCTGACAAGTCGGCTTGTCTCAGTAATGGTTCGGCGTTGGAGTCGGGCATGAAACAAGCTTGGCTACCAACCTCTCGTGCCCGGCAATCCCGTCTTCGACGGCCCTCAGCTCATCCTCACTTAATGGGATCTCCTGCGTCAGCCGTAGCAGGTTCTCCTTGGCCTCGAGGCTCTGAGCCTTGCTGGACTGCTTCGGCACATAGAACTCGCAACGTGCGCAAGCCATACGGTGCGGGCACTGATCGAAGAAGTCGTAAGAACAGTAGCCGTGACCAAGATCGTAGAGCTTCCATGGTTCGTCGGGTGGACTTCCGCGTCTAACCGCGTCCTGGTCGATGAGAACTTCGACGGCTCGGATATTCCGTGCGAAGTAGCCTGCATCCTGGTAGGACTTCGCCAGCTTGGTTGGTGTGATCTTTGTGTAGTAACGAGTTGATTCGGGCGAACGATGCCCAAGCCATTCCTGCAGTTCTAACAGGCTGAGTGGCTCTTTGCGTTGTAGAGCTGAGAGGCTATCGTGGCTCTGGCCCGGTAGCTGGAGATGCGCCCACGAGCGTCATCGAGCGGCACCGCCGCTTTTCGACAGAGCAAGTGGATGACGACGTGGTTGATGTACTGAGGCGACAATCCCCGCCCGCGATGCGAGAAGAGCCGATGAACCTGTTCGCCGGTCTTCAGATCCAATGAAGCCGGCTGAGGCGGACGCATCCGCTCCCAGCCTTCAACGGCCCGGCCGACGATGCCATCCACAGGCTTGGAGAACGCCATTCCGGTCTTATTGACAGGGACGTGCAGGAAGCATACAGGTTGGCTGCCCGGCTTCTCCTCACCTTCCTGCCAGTGAATGCAGCCGACGCGGAGGCGGGCTATCTCGTTGCGGCGCAGACCGGAGAACAGCCACATAAGCGCCAGAGCTTTGACCATGGTCGCTGGGTAGAAGTGCCCATCACCACGCGCTTCCAAGTCGTTCGGCTTAGAAAGCTCCTGATCGGTAAGGTTTAGGCCAGCCCACAGGAGTTTCGCCCAGACGTCGTCCTGGATGATGCGCGGGTCTGGACCGATGAGGCAGCGGACGGAGAGTGGTGTCGCAAGTGCCTGATAGGGATTGAAGCGTACCGGAATCCAGTTCCACTCCTGACAGTCCCGGAAGAACCTTCGCAGCGCAGTGAGTGCCGACGCTTTTGTTGCGGGCTTGAAGGGCTGACCGGCTCGTAGGCGCTGCGTGCCAGGTGCCGTTGACTATTGGCTGACTGTGGCCCGATCAACCGCTGCGACATACGCCGCGGCGACTTCGCGAGTCCAATCTGCAGGTTCTGAGCCGTAGCCGCTCTGGGCTAGCCATCGACCTACGTTGAAAAGTCGGTACAGGCCACTGATGCGGCTGCTCGGTTGCAGCGTCGTTGTTGCGAACCATCGTTCACACCACTCGCGCCAGACGACCGGGACGCCATCGAGTACGCGCCGATGTGCGATGCTTTCCTGTCGCTCGATCTGCCCATCTCGCCCGAGCGGCTTCTGGAGCAGCCCACGTCAGACCAAGACATACGAGAGGATGGTGAGACCACGCCGGGTAAATCTTGGCGTCAGCGTCTCGGTACAGACGATCCAGCGTTTCAGCTTTGAGGTCGGCAAGGTGCAGACTGCGCGATGCGAGCAAGGCCTCGGCGAGGGCGCAGCGTAGACCGACTATGTTGCCCTTTCGCGAGTAGCCCCACGTCAAAAGGTCCGCCTTCATCTCGTCGATCACGGCATCGAAAGCCTCTGCTCCGAAGATCTTCCTCGCAAGCGCCGGGAACGCCAATCGGCCCAGACTTCCAAGGTCCTGGAAGCCGCAGAACAGATACGCAATGGCGATGAGCTGATGCCTGGCGTTTGCGGTGACATCATGGACGCGAACGTAGGCATAGTAGTCGGTACCCAGCAACTCGACCCATTCACTTGGAGAAAACCCCCAGAAGCTTCGTTCATAGCGGACCATCGCACGAGTCAGCAGGCAAATCACGGTGGTCCGGATGGTGTACTTCCGCTTGACGGTGTTCACTGCTCCTAAGTAGTCGAGAACGTCTTCGAGCGGTCGCAGCAGTCTCTGGAGGGCTGGTCGGGCCTCCTTGTGCCATCCTTTGTTGCCTTGCTGAACCCATGCGACCAGTAACTGCATGTGGTGCAACTCGCTCCCAGATAGCGAATGTGTGCGGTCGTAGCCTTGGAGATCGATCATTGGAGAACCTCGGCTGCTTCAGCCATCCGCGCAGTGTGAAGCGAGGCCTTGCAATCTTGGCGGTCAGTTCACGCCCGCTGAGGTGGATGTAAATCAAGGTGGTGCTGGTGTTCCGGTGGCCAGCGAAGCTGGCGATCTCGTGCAGTTCCCACCCGGCGCGGGCGAGGTCCGTTAAGCAGAGGTGCCGGAAGGTGTGGGTGCTCAGTTGAGGCAAGCCAGCGCGTTCCGCAAGCGAATGAACGGCCTTGGACCAAGTCCAGAAACTCAGGGGCATTCCTGCGTTGCGGCGGGACTCCGAAATAAACAGTGTCCCCGCGACCGGGTAAAAGTCCGCCGATGTGCGAGGTGTGCGGAAAGCAAGTTGCCTGCTGCCTCTGAATATGGAACGACTCGGCCTCGGCGAGATTTGGTGGTCTCGGCTCGCACGGTCAGCAGGCGATGCGCTGGGTTAATGTCACTGGTTGCGAGCAGACATAGCTCCTCACGGCGAAGACCGGCGTCGTAAGCCAGAGCGAGCATCACGCGATTGCGAAGCGGCTCAGATCTGGCGGTCTGGAGCAGGTGTTTCCATTCGGCATCCGTTGGAATCCAGGGCAGGGTGGTGAACCGCGGTACAAGAGAGCGTGGTCGGGCGCCTCCCGAAGCCTCCACTCTGGATGTAACGCCCGCGACCGACCGGATTGTTCTGCTGGACTCCCTCTTCGATCAGGTGGTCGTAGAAGAGTCGCACCGCTGTTGGCCGCAGCCGGATGGTGGTGTTGGCCATCCCCGCCCGCTCGCTTTTCGTCTTCCTGCTAGCAGGAAGACGAAAGCAGTCATGTACCGGACAAAGAGGGCGACATCTTCCTTTGTGGCTTCGTAAACAGGACGCTGCAACTCCATGCAGAAACTGCCGTAGCACTCCAGAGAGCGCCTGTAGGCAAGCAGGGTGTTCGGAGCTTTTCCGAGGTTCTGTTGTATCGACAGCCAGCGTTCCGCTTCATGCTCCAGCATGCTTGTCTCCGTACCAAGAGTGGCGACGGAAGCGTATCGGATGAGGAGAACAGATTCCACATAACTGAGAAGCAAAGGCGCTTGGAATCCGCATGGGTGATCCCGAGTTCAAGATTCGGGAGCTGATCCGGCGTGAAAACGTTCAGGTCTTTAGTTCGAACTACGCCCTCTACGGTGACTTGTCCCGCCGTGTGGGTGACTCCCTGCACTCGATGGTGCCAACGGTAGAGAACTACTCCATCGACGAGAGTTTCCTGAACCTGGGAGAGTTCAACAGCAGGGAAGTGGAACCGCTGGCGCGTGAGCTGCGCGACCGGGTTAAGCAATGGGTCGGCATTCCAACCTGTGTTGGAACTGCGCCGACGAAGACGCTGGCGAAGGTGGCCAACTTCATCGCAAAGAAACGGCCGCAGTACGTGGGCGTTTGCGACCTGCGTTCCGAGTCAGTACGTCGTGAGCTACTGCCCACGGTGCCGGTGGAAGAGGTCTGGGGTATCGGTGGAGCCTCGGCCGCCAAGCTCGCGAAGCTTGGAATCCAGACGGCCGCGGAGTTAGCCGCGCTCGAACCGGACGACGCAAGGGCGCTGATGACAGTGACGGGCGGCCGCACGGTATACGAGCTGCGCGGGATCTCTTGCATGCCTTTGGATTTAGTGGAACCGACGCGGAAGGGAATCGCTGTCACCCGGAGCTTCGGAAACCCGGTCACGGCCTGGCTGGAGATGCGCGAAGCGCTGGCCAGCTACGCCACACGCGCAGCGGAGAAGATGCGCCGGTACAAGGTCGCTGCCGACAACCTGTTCGTCTTCATGCACACCAACACCTTCAACAACGATCCGTTCTACTCAAACGGCGCCTCGGCCCGGTTCCCGGCCACGACGAACGACACCGGGGAGTGGTCGCTCTCGCGGTACGCCTAGGCGAACGCCTCTTCCGCGACGGCTTCCGGTATGCGAAATGCGGCGTGATGATTACGGAGCTGCTGCCCGTAGCGGTCAAGCAACCGGCTTTGTGGAGCCAGCTTGATCGCGAATGAAGAGAGCGGGTCTGGAAGACGGTAGACCGGCTCAACGCGACGCTGGGGCGGGGAACGGTCCGAATCCTGAGCGCCGGGCCGAAGGATGCGGCCTGGAAGCTCAGGGCGGAGCATCGGTCGCCGCGGTGGACAACGTGCTGGGATGAATTGTTGACGGTGAGCGCCAAATAACCCGGATTGCCGTACGGGCACTGGCACTTTCGATTACGCGGAAGCCCACTTCATCACTTATACTGTGAATACCCGCTGGCAGGGCCGAAAGGTGTTGTCAGTCCAGAAGCCGCTTGGAGCGTAAGCTCCGGCGGCTTCTGTCTTTCTAGGAGCAAGGTGAGGTTGTGAAGCGTACCTACGTCTACGTTGATGGTTTCAATCTCTATTACCGATCGCTCCGGAAGACCAAGTTCAAATGGCTAAACTTGGAAGCTCTGGTCCAAGGACTTCTCGATCCTGATAACAGCATCGACCGCATACGATAACTTCACGGCGCCTGTGAGTGGGAAGTTCGATCCCGGTGTTCCTGTGCGACAGCAACGCTACCTGCAAGC
>CAXTRN010000047.1:0-20788 GCA_964246645.1 uncultured Acidobacteriaceae bacterium | reverse complement strand
CCTCAACGGAGGAGGCTGCAATGCAGCATTCCGAGCCGCTTCCAATACGCGAGTTATCATCGGGCGGGTGTAGACCTTCGCAGGATCTTCATCTCGCTTGTGGTCATGGTAGTACTCGCCCTCATCGAAGGCCGAGTAGACAGCCCAAAACACTGAGGGTCTGACCTCATCCGTGTCGATGACGGGGCCAAAAAGGTCGTTCACGATAGCGTCGCAGAAACCAAAAGACAGCTCCGACCTGTGGAAGCCGAAGGCTAGGTACATAGCAAGGGCATCAAAGAGCTGAGATCGAGAGCAGCCGAGGAGTGTGATCCAACGCTTGATGTCCGCTTCACTGAGGTGACGCTCCAAATTTTCGTAAGAAGTGCCCTCTTCGTAGAACGTCTTCAACTCGAGAATAATGTCGTCTACCCGCATAAGGTTAGACTAGCTAAAGTTTTGAGGATCGTCTTCACAGAACACTGCGATTCCGTTCTGAGGAAAGATGATGTTGCAGCACTGGGTCACACTACCGTCGCCGAAACCAGGTAGAGGGCTTAAACCAATTGCTGCCAGATAGCCTCGCCGGCTGATCGACTTTCATACTTTCGACAAGCCACCAGCCATCAAAGTGTGCTGTATATGATCGCCCGCGACTGTCAACTATCGAGATGTCGCAGGTGTAAGGGCTTTGAGGCTCGCCGAATCTCGGGCTGGGTCGCGTACGCCGCAAATCGTAAGTAAGCCTTAGGGTGGCTGATTGGACCAGCTCCCGATCTGATCCGGCGCTCCGAACTAGTCGGAGAAACATTTTGGAGTACCGAGCTGCTAAGGCAGATATCGGCTTCCGTAGCAGGCAATCCGGGCTGCCTACACCGCTGAGTAGATCGATCTCCAGGGTGTCTCTTCCACTCTCTCGCGCAAACTTGAGAATATGCCCCATAGAATAGTCGTCGACAGCGTAGTTCATTAGGCTGGTAAAGGAGCTACCAATATTATGTGCGACTCCTTTTAGAACTTTGACTTTCGGCATCGGCGGCTCACCATCAAGTCATTCTAACCGTCCGACCGCAACAGCTTGCTGCTCGTTCAGCCGTTAGGCATTGCGCATCACCAATTAAACAAACACGGTTGTGGGAAGTTGAAAGGGTGTAGGTTCACCAAAACTCTTCATTCTGCTGAGGTAAGCGAAAAACCTCCAACCTTGTCTCCGCCTCGAGGACGCTGGGCATGTGTCAGGCATCACATTTACACAGGACTGCTGAAAGGGGGAGTCACGGGTGATGGCCAAGCAGGGCTTACTTCGCGGTTCCAAGTTCAACATGCGACACACGACGATCATCGAGTCCGCTTTGCCCTTCGTAGAGATGCTGAAGGCCTCGCCGGCGGTCAAAAAGATCTCATTGGGCGTCATTAAGCCCATGACCGGCGGTCAGTCCCGTCATGGGGGTTCGCACCGGATCAAGGCTCTTGTGCTGCCAACCGCTGTACGGTTTAGCTTTCGAGGCGGCAGCTCTGTGCAGCAGTTTCATGTATTTGGGCCGGACTTAAGCGTGATCGCCAGCCTGGGAACGGAATGGCCCTGAACTGAATGGTCCTGATTGACTAAAAGCTCAGAACCCTGCAGCGACGTAAGAGTCATCGTGCGGGGTAGAACTGGCCCGGCTCTCCGGCGGACCATAAACTCGCGGCAACGAGCAACTCTCCGCGCAGGGCCTGTAAAGACAGTCCGGCCAGCGCACCGCCGGACCATGCCGGAATCGTCAAGTGACGGACACCGGTACCACAAAGCAGCAACGCAAATGCGAGAACGCTGACGACTGGCAGGAGCGCTGCCGGCAGCATCCCGCTTCAAGTCACCCTGACTTCTGATATACACACAAGCAACGTGATCCCGCAATCAGTAACGCTCCGCGCTCTTCTTGGCTTGGCACTTTGCTTTCCTGCTTCTCTTCTGGCCCAATCCGCTGCGTCCGACACCGTGAAGGGCGCTCCGGCGGACACTACCTTCGCCGGCGAACCCTTTGTCGTCCAGCACACGGAAACCGTTTCCAGCTACAACACCGACGGCACGGGTTTCCGGGACCAGACGATTGTCGTCCGTGTGCAATCGGAAGCCGCGCTACGTAGCTTCAGTGTCCTCAGCCTTGCGTTCGCGAGCGCTTCTGAACACGCGAAATTCCGCTACGCCCGAGTGCGTCATAGCAACGGCGCGGTTGTTGCAACCGATACCGCCACGGCCCTTGAGCAGACGGCACCCGTCACCCGCGATGCCCCGCTTTACAGCGACCTGAAGCAGCTGCAACTTCCAGTCAAAAGCCTACGCGTGGGCGACACCCTGGAATGGCAGGCCCACATCGAAACCACCAAACCCGAGGCTCCGGGGCAGTTCTGGGGCCAGGCCAGCCTCTTTACCGGCGCCGTCGTGCTCGCCGAAGACGTGGAGCTGCGCGTTCCCGCCGGTCATCCCGTCACTGTCTGGACCAACCCGGCCACCGGACTCAAGCCTATCGAGACCACACAAGGCACGCAGCACCTCTACCATTGGCACACTGCCGCGCTGGACCCTACCGTGGGTTCTATCGCCGAAACCGTCGCAAAGGCCAAGGCGAAGAAGCTCCTCACTCCAGACGAACAGCTGGACCTGACCCAGGGCAAACTCGCCGACTTCGCCTGGACGACCTTCCCCAACTGGGAAGCGGTCGGTGCCTGGTACCGTGCGCTTGAAGCCACCCGCATCGATCCCGGCCCCGCGATCACCGCCAAAGTAAATGAGCTTACCGCCGGCAAGACCACCGAGGAAGAAAAGGTCCGCGCCGTGTATAACTACGTGTCCGGCCAGGTGCGTTACGTCGGCATCGACCTCGGCGTCGGCCGCTACCAGCCCCACCCCGCCGCCGAGGTGCTCGATAACCAGTACGGCGACTGCAAGGACAAACACACGCTGCTCGCCGCCATGCTCGCCGTGCTCGGTCTGCACTCGGATGCTGTACTCATCGGCAGCGGTGTCCGCTTCAACAACGCCGTCCCTTCACCGGCCTCGTTCAATCACCTCATCACGCGCGTAAAGGTGGGAAACGGCGAAGTCTGGCTGGACTCGACCGAGGAGGTCGCGCCCTTCCGCATGCTCTTCGTCACGCTGCGCGACAAACAGGCGCTCGTCGTACCCGAAACTGGCCCGGCTACCCTTCAGCGCACGCCCGCCGATCCACCCTTCTCCACCTTCGAGCACATGACCGCCGATGGCGCGATTGATAAGGACGGCGTTTCGGAGTCGCACTTTACCCTCACTCTGCGCGGTGATGAGGAGCTGCTCACCCGCGTCGTTCTGCGCCAGGTCAGCGCCGGGCAATATGATCAGCTCGCCCAAAGCATCGTGGGCAATCTCGGCTTTGCGGGCACCGTCAGCCATGCGCAATTTCTTCACGCCGATGACACGGCACAGCCGCTGATCATGGAGTGGGACTACCATCGCGAACAGGCCGGCAACGACTGGGGTAACCTGCGCACGCTGCCGCAGGTGCTCACCGTTCTGCTTCCCACCGTGGATGAAAAGAACCCGCCCACCGGCGAAATCCAGCTGCTTGGTGCGCGCTCCGTGACCAGCACCTCGGAAATGAAACTCCCCGCCGGCTGGTCCGCCGAACTGCCCGAAGCCGTCCACGCTCCCTCAGATTTCGGCACCTACGACCTCACCTTCCGCTACAGCAAAGGCGTGCTCTACGCCGACCGCCGCTGGACCCTTGCCCGCAAAGCCGTTCCGCAAGCCGACTGGAAGCGATACAAGGCCTGGCTCGATGCCGTAGGCATCAACAACGAACCCTACATTCAACTCCGGAGCACCACGGCCAGCCTTCCGCCGCCTGCCACGCCCGTGAACCCGCCCAGCATCGTGCCGGGCAACGCAACCGGCACCGCCGCGCCCGACGCCGCGCACCTGGTCTCGGATGCGGATCGCGACATTCGCGGAAACCTCCTGGACGAAGCCGCGACCCTTCTCAGCTCCGCGAAGTCCACCAATCCGCAGCAACGCAACCTTTGGGGAACCTACGGCTTTCTCGCCCTGCGCCGCGGCGATCACCCCGAGGCCATTCGCTGCTACAGCAAAGAACTCGAGCTACACCCGGACAGTCTTTGGACTTATGCCGCTTTGGCCAACGTCCAGTACCTCACCGGCGACCACGCCTCCGCCATCGCCACCATGCGCCGTTATACCGTGCAGGTCCCCGACAGCGCCGACGCGGCCAGCGACCTGATCAACTATCTGCTGATCGACCATCAGGCCACGGAGGCCGATGCCTCCGCCCATGCGGCCCTGAAACGACTGCCGGCTGAGGCCCGCACCGCTCCCCGCTTCCAGCTCGTAGTCGGCGAAGCGCAGCTTCGCGGTGGCGAACCGGATGCCGGTGCCGCCACCCTCATGACCTTGCTCAATAGCAAACCCGACCCATTGCGGACGTACGACGCCGCCTACGAACTCGCCAAAGCCAACCGGGAGCTGCCGCTGGCCGAAAGCTCTGAGCGCGCTGTCGTGGAGCAGCTCACCGCCGAAACCCAAACCTGGACGCTCGACGAGGTTCCCGCCACCCTGCGCAGCCAAAGCAACCTCCTTACCGCCTGCTGGGATACGCTCGGTTGGATTCTCTATCGTGAAGGCAAGTTCCCGGAAGCCGCCGCCTGGATCGAGGCAAGCTGGCACTTTCGCCAGGGTACCGAAGTAGGCACTCACCTCGGTGATGTGCAGCTCGCCATGGGGCATAAGGCCGAGGCCCTGCATTCCTATCAGCTCGCGCTTGCCACGGCGCCCACAAGGGACTCGATGGGAGTACGTCTAACCTCTTTCACCCCCGAGACGATCGCACTCAGCGGGCGCATCGGGCGTCTCAAGAGAGTGTCCTCCGATGCGGCCGCTGAAGCAACAAAGAGCCGTGTCGCACTGCAAACCATGCGCACCCTCCCGCTCCCCTCCGCCCTCGCCCACGACGGTCACGCTTCCTACAAGCTCCTGATGACGAAGGCGGGCGTGAAACGAGCTGAGCCTTCGACAGCCACGGATCTGCCCGGCGGCACCGCGCTGCTCGTCAAAGCCAAACTACCTGCCGACGCGTTTCCCCCTGGCTCCGAGGCCGTGCTCATGCGTGAAGGTATGCTCAACTGCCATAGCGGCGCGTGCGAGCTGGTGCTTCTACCGTGAGTCTCCCGTTTGCAGCCGTTACGGCTTGAGCTTTGCAATGTTCTAAACCTCAATGTTTGTCCCGGATCACGAAACATAGCGTGCTTCTGCCGAGTTGCGGATTTGCCAGTGTGATCAGCGGATTGTGGCTCTGTAACTTCAATTACCCGAGCCCTGATCTACCGAACAGCATTGTTTTTGCTTTTCCGGTTCTCGCCTGTGGTTTTGGGCTTCTTGTTGCGTCAGCAGCATCAGCGCAGGGCTTCATGACGCGACGCGTCCCTGGAGCCTCTGCGCTTGCAGCTTTAGCCTTCAGCCTGTATCTCACACATAAGTCAGTCGCTCATGCAGCACATTTATTGCTCCCCATGGCCACGGCTCAAACAGGCTGGCAAGCATTGGGCATCTATGCTGCGGCATGTGTGTGCTTCGCATCCGCTTTGTACTTTCTCATCGAGCGCCCATTCGTTGCCTTACGTGTTCGGCGTAGCGTCCGGCATGCCCCGCTTGCAACCGATCGCGAGGTCCGCCTGGATGCTCCGCTTTAACGCTGACCTGAGCCGGAAACATCTCCTCATACGAACTTCCTGGTCTCAATAAGCGTGTCTCGCGGTAACCCAGCAAGCAGGGGTGATCGCAGACGGGCCTGTAACAGCAAATTTCCGCTATGGCGATTGTAGGTACTGATTCCCTGCGGTACTTTTTGCGTTCCACATTCAATCTGGGAACGTTTACGCCGTTGAGCAGCATGACATTACCGACTTGGAGTGACCGTGAAAAACCGGTTGAAATGCTTGATCTACAGTAAACGTCTGGGCGTCCTCGCTCTAGGTCTTCCGTTGCTTTTGCTGACGAGTCCGGCAACGTCAGCACAACAGATTGACCACCCCCATCAACTAGGAGACTTTCAAGGAACCTGGGTGCGCAGCATAAACCAGCGTATCTTTCTTGTTCTGCGGCTCCAAATGCACGGAGACAAGCTGGAAGGAATTCTTTCTCGCCCCAAGCACTTTAGTGACGTGTCGGGCGATGGGACTACCGTAACCGATCCCGCTGCGATCACGATTCCAGTGCTGGATGCAAATGTCATTGGCAGCGAACTGCATTTCAAGACACCCGATCCTAACGGTGCCGGTAAGCCGGACGGAAACACCATGATTCTCTGGGATCCAGAACACGCCAGCTTGGCCTATCACAATTGGGACGACATGCCTCGTTGGATATTGGAGAAAAAACAGTCTGATCGGACACCGTTAATTAGCGCGAACTGGCCTTCAGAAAAGGAACAAAAGTTTTCCCCCGCGATTGTCGCGATTCAAGAGCAGCTCCACGCGATGGTGCAGAGGGACCAGGAAGCAGACAGGCCGCCTTACACTCACTTCAAGCAGCTGTGTGCCGACAACTTCCCAATCATCGAAGGCCTATTCAGGACATACGGGTGGCTCAAAAAGTCAGTCTTCGGCAAGCAGACGGAAAGTGACTTCTGGCTTCTCTCCTCACACCAGGCCGACGCGCATCCCCGGTTCGCACACGAGGAGTTGGCTGCCATGCAGGCCGCAGTCACGGAGGACGAGGCGACTGCGGCGACGTACGCGCTTTTCTATGATTCTGTTGCAAAAGCCGAGGGTAGGCCACAGCATTGGGGCACGAAAACCGTTTGCGAAGGCGGCAAGCGTCAGCTCTACGCCGTGGACGACACCCAGGGGCTGGAACGACGGCGGGATGAAGCTCTGTTACCTCCCGAAGCGTTTTACATTAGCAGCTTGCCACCCTGTTCCAAGTAGGTACATATGTTTTCGCGGCACGCCAAATAAGTCTTGATAAACGCCGTTATGAAATGCTCGCTGTGCCATGCCGTCGCAAACAATCACTTGGGACGATGTGACCGGATCACTTCAGGAAACGTATCCGTGCCGCGAGAACCGGCTTAGCAAAAGTGACCCGGCCCGATTACAGCTTTAATCGAGTTGCCGGCCAACTTCCACAAACGCATTTCTCGATCCCTGTCCGAAGAAAGGGGAAACGGTGAGGTGACTCCTTTTTTTCGCCTACACTTGCGTCATGCCGCCATCGACGCAAAGTTCTGCCCCGGCGATAAAACTGCTTTGATCGGACGCCAAGAAGCACACGGCAGCGGCGACCTCTTCCGGACGGCCGACACGCCCAAGTGGAATTAAGCTCTTCAGTGTGGCCCTGACCTCAGCGCTTGCAGCTGCCATCATCGACGTTTCGATAGGCCCGGGGCTCACAACGTTTACCCGGATACCGCGTTCTGCCAATTCATTCGTCCAGGTCCGTGCAAACGATCGCAGTGCGGCCTTGCTCGCGTTGTAAGCACCATATCCGGGAGTACCGATTGCGTCCGCCACGGAGCCTACCAGCACGATCGTGCCGCCTGATGACATCAGAGGAAGAGCTTTCTGCGCAGTGAACAAGGTCGCGCGTGCGTTCAGATTCAGGGTGCGGTCGTAGTGCTCCTCGGAAACGTCCTCCAATTTTAAGAATTCGGCGATCCCCGCATTGACGATCAAAGTGTCTACTCTTCCGTGCTTGTCCTTGATCTGTGCATACACGCGCTCGAGGTCTTCTAAACGGGTAACGTCGCCCTGGATGGCCGTCACTTGTGAACCGATTTCCGTTGCAGCCTTATCCAGCTCCGTTTGCCTGCGTCCGGTGATGTAGACGAATCCGCCCTGCGCAACAACTGCGCGTGCGACCGCCAGACCAATGCCGGTACCACCACCGGTCACCAAAACTACTCTGTTTTTGAATTGCATCAAGTTCTCCTATGTTTGGTATAGGATTGCTACCTAGTACCCGTCAAGGCACCAACACGCTACCAGAGGAGTTGGAGGATACCTGCGTTGAAGCAAGAAGAAGAAATCATCTCTTCGGTCCCACTCATTCGGCCAGTCCTCGACCAGATAGCGGATAAATGGTCGATCATGATCCTGGTTTGTCTCTGCCTCGGTCCACAGCGCTTCAATGCAATCAAGAATCGGCTCTGTGGTGTTACCCAAAAGGCCCTCACGCATACTTTGCGGCGATTGGAACGGAGTGGCCTGGTACAGCGCCGCATTCTCCCAAAATCGCCCATCGGTGTTGAGTACTCCCTGACGGCGTTAGGGCATAGCCTGCAAGGACCGTTCACAGGCCTTTACGAATGGGCCAAAACTCACGCCCATGAGATCCAGCAAGCTCAGGAAGCCTTCGATTTGCGTCCAGATTAGCGTACGGGCAGCACGCGGCTGACATGATCTTCGAAAATGACCAGAATGTATACGATCCCACTGCCCATTGAGCTTTCAAACCCCAAGCGTGCCTCTTCCGAAAAGACTTTCCCTCGCCTGCGTGAATCCGGGCGCCTTTCCAGGGCATCGTTCCTAGGCTCGAGCTCTGACCCGCTCTTTTGTTTGCGATGAAGGATGCCGACAAGCTAACGTTTTCGACATCAACGAATCCCTATAACGCCGCTTCCAGCCGTGGCAAGAGCGCGACATGGCAGTTTTCATACATGCCGAGCAGACGGCAGCGCATCAGGTAATAGGTCGCCGCGGCTTCCTGCACATAAAACGGTGTTTTCAGGAAACCCATCCCTAAGAAGAACGTCAGTTGCACCCACGTCACCGCACGTTGCACCCGTGCCGCGTCCCGGCGAATCATCTCGGCAATGACCGGGCCTTCTGCGTCGTCCCAGCGTTCCGCGTAGATTGCCAGGTCCAGCATGGCACCGGCGTTCTGGTAGAGCCGGTTCATGCCTTCCAAACCGCCCAACAGCTCCCACATCTCGTTGGTCTCGATGCGCAACTGGTTGCGGTCCGGCTGCAGATAACACGCTGCCACCTTGCGCAGGCCGTCCAGGTCGACCTGCTCTGCCCGGGCCAGCACACTTTCCCAAGTCTGCGCCAAAAGCCGCCGTCGCTTCAGTGCCACATGCAGCACAAAGCCGAGACCCGAAAGCAACAGCGTAAGCAGAACGACTAAAAACACCATCGTCGCGAAACTCCAAAAAGCGCGGGTCCTACCATTGGCCGTATTCTAACCGTCTTTTCACCGATTCAAGACGCAAAATTTCATTCTCATTCAGATTCTTTGGCACAGTCGCCCGTTCCGGCAGCCAAAACGCAATCATCCAATACAGCAGCACAAGCAGATATACAGCTTGATGAATGTTTTCGAGTAGGGAAAAATATCCAAAAGTTCTCCAATAGGCGTGGAGGGTATCTGTCAGAAAGTTCACTGAGACCCAGACAATCAGCCCGTAGCCTTCCCTCATCACGTAGGTTTGCCACCCCAGACCGAGTTGGTAGGAGACGGCCACCACAGCTACGAAGAGCGAAAAAATCAAGATCGTTGTAAACAGGCTGGAACGCGCATAAATTTCATCCAATCGCGTGTCAGCAGTGGGCTTCATCAACAAAGCCATGGAAACGGCAATAAATGGAGCGATTGCGCCCATCAGGGTCAGGCGCATGCGAGCGCCTTCCACCCAGCGTCCACTTCGTTGCATCGTAATTTTCGCCATCTCGATCACTACAGAAACCTGCATGAACAGGTCGACAAAGTCGCAAATCCAGTAGATAACGGCGTATACATGCTTCGGGCCTAACCGGTATCCCAGGTAAAGAGAGACAGTGTAGGTGCAACCGCCAGCAATGAATGCAGTAAACCACGGGAGATCCTTGTATCGCCGTTTGTAGAGCAATGTAAAAAGCAGGGCGGCATTCAACACAGAGCCTGCCGCCCACAGCATCGTTTCTACAAAGGTCAAGTTCACCGCTCACCCCGTGTACAGGAACTTGCCACATTTTCCGACAACCTTTACAAGCTGTACGTCACCAAAGTGGAAAGTACCGAAATCACAGTATCAAGCAAGCTATAGTTTTGTTGGCTCGGTTCGCTGATTCGGGGACGTGGGAAGGTGCCGCTCATGCCCTCCGAGGTCACGCCGGACTGCGCCGAAGCGGCGACGGACGAGGCGGAAAGAACAAGGACGGCAGCAACGGAAAGCATCGATTTCTTCAAAGGAAAGCTCCTGGCGCATGAGCGCTGCCCAAAGCCTACCCCGCAAAAGCGTGATAAGCATCACACGAAAGCGCCACTTTCCGCCCCATAACCAACGAGTTTTCGCAAAAGTGTCTAACGTAATCGGGCAAAAACATCCGGGAACAGTGACCTGTTTCGTGCGATAGGGCTCTTAAACCTAGAACACGCTCATCAAAGATTGACCCATCGAAAAGCAGCGCGGGTGAGGAGCCACCGCGCAGTTCGGCGCGTGGACTGCATCACTTTCGCCCCAGGAACCACTTTCCTCGCCCTTCCGGCACAGGGTATAGTCCAGGTATGGTTGTTCTGCTGGTTATCGTGCACGTTATCGTTTGCCTCTTCCTTATCGGCGTCGTTCTTTTGCAGCAGGGCAAATCTGCCGATCTCGCCGGTGCCTTTGGCGGCTCCGGTTCGCAGACCGCCTTTGGCCCTCGCGGTGCAGCCAATCTGCTGACCAAACTTACAACCTGGTCGGCCATCCTGTTTATGTGTACGGCCATCGGGCTCACCGTCGCCCTGGCCCGCTCCACCGCCAACAAATCCGTGCTGTCCGGCACGCCCGCCGGGGCTTCCAGTCCCGCCAAAAAATAGCTCCAGAAAACGCGAACCCAGCGCAGGCCTCGGCCTGCGCTTTTGCATGCACAAACCATACAGGACCTTCCGCATGATCCGCGAAACCTTTCCCGTCGGCCCCCTCCAATGCAATTGCACCGTCTTCGGTGATCCGGCCTCCGGCCTCGCTACCGTGGTCGACCCCGGCGCCGACGTCGCCCGCATCCTGCACACCCTTGCCAGGCACAGCTTCCATCTGCAGCAGATCGTTGTCACGCACGCCCACATCGACCACATTGCCGGCGCGCTTGCCCTCAAACAGGCTACCGGCGCACCCATTCTCTATCGCGATGCCGACCTTCCGCTCGTTGCCATGATGGACCTGCAGGCCAGTTGGCTAGGCGTCGCCAGCCCCGCCGTCGCCCCGCCCGACCATTCCCCCGCGGACACCGAACCGCTCGCCACCGGCCCTCTTCACGCCGAGTTGATCCATACTCCCGGCCACACCGAAGGCAGCCTTTGCGTGTATCTGCCCACCGAGGGTCTTCTTCTCGCCGGAGACACCCTCTTTGCCGGATCCGTCGGCCGCACCGACCTCCCCGGCGGCGACGCCCGCAAGCTGCTTCAAAGCATCCGCGAACGCCTGCTTCCCTTGCCCGACACCACGGTCGTGGTTCCCGGCCATGGCTCTGAAACCACGATCGGCCATGAACGATCCACCAACCCCTTCCTCACCTGAACGCTCCTTGCCAGCAGGCGGCTCCGCATCCGCCGGCAGCTCCGCAAACGGCACTTCCTACACCGGCAACAGCGCCAGCCCCCGCCGCCACGCCTCCGGCTCGCTGAGGAGACTCACGACGCAACGCGCCGCCGGCAGCCCGTACATGACCCCCGGCTGCACCAACACGCCACGCCCAAGCGCCGCTACGGCAAACGGTTGCTCAGCCACATGCGAAGGCACCCGCAGCACCGCCGTCCATCCGCCCTCCATCACCAATCGGTCGGCCAAACTTCCCCGTAACCGCGCATCCAGCACTGCAAGGTTTTCCGCTACGCGCTCCCGTATCCGTCGCTGCGTAGGCGCACGCTCCGCCAGCCATTGCGGCAGGGCAAACTGCATCGGGGCATTGACGGACAAGAACGTATCCGCCACAATTTCGAGCCGCCGCATGGCCTCCGTGACGTCGGCTTCCGGTCCGCCGCACGTGACGATCCAGGAAAGCTTCATCTGCGGCAGGGCGCATACCTTGCTCAATCCACTAAGAACAAAACAAAGACATGACGCGCTTGCCATCGAAGAATTTGCAGCAAAGCTGGCGGTCCGCTCCGTATCCCCGTCTGTCCTGCCAGCCGGGTAATCCAGAAACACCTCATCGGCGATCAGCGCCAATCCGTGGGCTGCACACAACCTCCGCAGCGCCACCCGCTCCGACGCCGATGCATAATTACCCGTCGGGTTGTTCGGATGCACCACCACCACGGCTCTCGTCCGCGGGGTGATTGCCGCCGCCAGCGCTTCGAGATCATAGCTCCACCCCGCACCGCTGGCGGTCGTCGCCGCCGGGTCATAGCGCAGTGGAAATTCCCGCAGCACCACATCATCCAGCTGTGCCAATAAGTCGAATAGCGGATAGCTTGGCCGCGCGATTAGCACCTCATCGCCCGGATCGCACAGCAGGCGAAACAAAAAGCTGTACGCTTCGCTCGTGCTCGTCGTTAGGCATACCCGGTCCGGTGCCACAACTGCGCCAGCATCAGCGTAATACCCGGCCACCGCTTCCCGCGCACGCCGCATTCCCAGTGGATCGGGTGTGTATCGCAAGGCTCCTGCATCGGCCAAGGGCGAAAGCACATGAGCCGCCGCCCGTCCAAGCCCCTGTTCACCAGGCCCGAGCCCGCAGGCCAGGGGGTTCGCCACTGTTAAATCCACCAGCGGCCGACCCGCAGTGCGATGCGCGCGCACCGCCGCGGCCCACTCATTCTCGCCCGCTTCCCATCCCGTTCTCGCTGAAAACCGCATCACAGTCCAAAGTTCTCACACCGGTGCCGCTCTGCCCTGTTCGAACCCTAGCAGACGGCAGCAGACCGTTGCCCACCCGCGCTGCAAACTGCAACGCCGATGCAGTGGAAGACAACTCTCCGGCTGTCGTCTCAGGCCGTGCAAGCGAAAGTGGTACACCCGCCCAGCGGCCCGTGCCGTACCATGGCGAATAGATGTCCGCCACCACACAAATTCCGGAGTCCACCAAGCAGTTCGCATTCACAAAAAACACCGCCCGTCCCAAGGTTTCAGCCATCCTGTTCGACTACGGCCTTGTGCTCACCGGACCGCCCCATCCACCCGCCTGGGAGCGCATGAAGGCCACCTTGAGCGCCGGCGAAGACCCGTTCCATACCGCCTACTGGCGCCCTCGCCATGCGTACGACAACGGCACGCTCACCGGCGAGCAATACTGGCACACCGTCGCGAGCGACTTGCACCAGGTTCTGCATGGGGACGACCTCCAGGTTCTGCTCGCGGCCGACACCGACCTTTGGACCCAACCCAATCCCGCCATGATCGCCTGGGCCGCGGCCCTGCAACAGGCAGGCATTCGCACCGGCATTCTGTCTAATCTTGGCGATCGCATGGAGGCCGGCGTGCGCGCGCAGTGCCCATGGCTCGGCAGCTTTCACCACCTCACCTTTTCGCACCGGCTCCGCACTGCCAAGCCCGAGCCGGCCATCTATCACCATGCCGCCCAGGGCCTCGGCGTTCCCGCGGCCGAAATCCTTTTCATCGACGATCGCGAGGACAACATCGCGGCCGCCCTTCAGGCCGGCATGCAGGCGATTCGTTATACCGACCACGCCGCCTTCGAGAAAAGCATGCAAACCGCCGGTCTGGCCGCCCTGCTCACCCCAGGCACCCTGCACGCGGCCTGAACCCGAGCGACCCCGCCCGACGTCATCCTCAACCTGAGGAACGGGAGGAAGGTCTTCCTAACTGGTCCAGTAAACCGCCCTACCGCACCCGCTGTGCCCCCACCGGCACGCATGCGGCAATCTCGATTCCGAACCCCTGCAGTGCCGGCACATGGGTCGGATGATTGGTCAATAAGCGAATCCGCCGGATGCCCAGATCCGACAAAATCTGCCCACCCAATCCCACCTCGCGCAAAATCCGCTGCTCCGGATCGCCGCCGCGCTCCGTCCCTCGCTCGCGCACCCCACTACGGTGAAATACCATGCGCTTGGGCTCCGTGCTCCGGTCCACACCGAATCCGCGCTGGGTATGGTGCAGGTAGATCAATGCCCCGCGGCCTGCTTCAGCAATCGCGGCCAGCGAGGCTTCAATGGTCGCCCGGCAATCGCACATCGTCGACCCAAATACCCCACCCGCCAGGCAATGTGTCTGCATCCGCACCAGCACCGGCTCATCCCGCGAGCCCTGATCGTCCAGATCACCCAGAATCAAGGCAACATGCGATTGCCCGGCTTCCACCTCGCTCTCATACTGCACGGTGCGAAACTCCCCAAAGGCCGTCGGCAGCAAACCCTCCGCCCCTCGATGGATGTAGCGCTCGTGCTGCAGCCGATAACGGATCAACGCCGCCACCGTGACCATCAGCAACCCGTGGGCTTTGCAAAACAGCCGCAAATCCGGCACCCGCGCCATGGTGCCATCGTCGTTCATGATCTCGCAGATCACGCCTGCCGGAATCAACCCCGCCAGGCGTGCCAGGTCGACGGAGGCTTCTGTTTGCCCCGCGCGCACCAGCACCCCGCCCTTGCGCGCCCGCAAGGGAAACACGTGCCCCGGCCGAGCCAGATCATGGGGCGTCGCCCCCGGCTGAATGGCCACCTGAATGGTGTGCGCGCGGTCGGCGGCTGAAATACCCGTCGTGACCCCTTCCCGCGCCTCGATCGACTCCGTAAACGCCGTCCCAAACCGCGAGCTGTTTTCCTGCACCATCGGTGCGAGCCGCAAAAAGTCTGCCCGTTCCTCGGTCATCGTCACGCAGATAAGCCCACGTCCGAAGCGGGCCATAAAATTGATGGCCTCTGGCGTACAAAACTCCGCGGCCACCATCAGATCGCCCTCGTTCTCGCGATCCTCATCATCGACCACTACAATCAGCTGCCCGGCCCGCAACGCCTCCATGGCCTGCTCAATCGAAGCGAACCCATCCCCTGTCTGCATCAGCCCGATCCCCATTCCAGCCCAACATCAAGTCACCCAAACCCAAGGACCTGTCGAACCGGCTAAGCCGGCGGTCGCACACGGTCTGGGCCAAAGCCTGGGTCCTACATGCAACAACGGATCCAAGCACTAAAGTCCGACACACAACCCGTAACCGAACCTAAAACATCGATTCGATCTCAACCTCCAAGCCTTTCCATGGGCTTGTTTCGACACGCCCTTTTCCACAATGCTGTGGGCGCACGCAGCCGTCCGGTTTGCACGCCCCCTCTTTCGATCAGAAGACTTCAGGAACGAGCCTTCGGCCTCTATACATAGGGAGGCGTCGGAAGCTGTTCGAAGCTGTTCGGCTTGGCCCGGCGCACGGCGGCCAGAACAGGGGCAAAGTTGGCCTCGAGTGTGTTGCGGTGTGTAGTACCGAGAACGATGAGAGCGATCACCCGGCCTTTGAGATTCTGCTGGTAAGCAAGATTCTTGTCGCCTGTGATCATCAGCTCGAACCCGGCGTTCTCGGCTGCCTTCAGCAGTATCCCGTTGGACAGCTTACCCCAGCCTACTTGCACAGCCGTCGTCACCTTGTGTCCGATAAGGTGACGACGCAGTTGAGCGGGTACGTTAACGTCAAAAAAGATGTTCATCGGTGCAGGAGGTTCGGGTTACGGGAAACCGCTTCAGCTATCAACGATTCCACTTCTTCTTCCGGCAGCCCGAATGATTCAGCAATTTCCCCGGCAGTTTCACCGAGCATGTAATTTTCGATGATGAACTGGGCGGGCATCCTCCACCCTTTCAGGGTCGGCGTCCCGCTCAATTTGGCGGGATTGCTTTCCACCATGGAATATCCCGTCCAATCGACCAAGTACAGCGCGCCAGCATGATTCAAGTCCATGAACATCCTCCCCTTAAATCCACTCCCAGGTTTTGGGTCCCGCACCGTCACCCAATCCCAACCTCTATCCTTCCTGGCTCTACACCCTCTGCCCCTACAGCGTCGACTCGATCTCGAATCCCCAGGCTTCCAGCAACGCTTCCGGGATGTATTTCGAATTTTTGTTCCGTCGCGCCCATTCCCGCAGTCGCGTCGATCGCACGTACTGGTCCGGCGTCAGCTTGTATTCCTTCACAATCTGCTCAAACGAGGTGATCGTCGGCACCACCGGCCCGATCGGCTCCGGTTTGCCCCAATTTGGATTGCCACGGCGCTTTGCCATCCTCAAACTCCTTCATGCAACACAAATCCGCTGTGCGATCAACAGCACAGGCGTAACACTTCATCATACCGTTCCGGTCGGCACCATGTCATCTAATTGCGCCGTCCCGCCTTTGTAGCTTCAGCAGAAGCATCTGCTTCCGTTCTTACGTCAGAAGTCCGGCTGCACCCGGGTGCACCGCTTGCTCCACCCACTCCTTCTAACGATTCCATACTGTTCTATCCGTTATGACTTTACGGATGCGACAAGGAAAACAGCGGTTTGCATCGGCTGGCTGACCGAAGCATCCTACGACTACGCTTCCGGCGTCCTTTGCTGCAGTCTGCTTTCTGTATCTCTTTGTGATTTCTTTCCCCACCACCCTTGAGAGTCTGCCTTGAGCCCCTGTTCTGAATTGCTTGCTCCCGAAATGTCCCCTGCCGAACGGCCCGACTTCGACCCCGAAACCGCCGCTGCCGAGGCTGCCCAACGCGAAGCCGACCTCCAAGTCACGCGGCGTCAGTTCCTCGCCGCTTCGGGCGTGGTTTCTGCCGGCCTCGCCGCCGGCCTGACACCCGCAGCCGTTGCCCAGCGCAATGCCGCAGCCCAGCAAACGGTCCCGGTCAGCCTTTCCATCAACAAGCAGACCCGTCAGGTGACGGTCGACACCCGCACCTCGCTGCTTGACCTCCTGCGCGAGCAGCTTGACCTCACCGGCAGCAAAAAGGGCGGCGACCACGGCCAGTGCGGCGCTTGCACCGTGCTTCTCAACGGTCGCCGTGTCAACGCCTGCCTTACCCTCGCCGTCGCTGCCCAGGGCTACGAGATCACCACCATCGAAGGCCTCGGTGACGAAACGCATCTCCATCCCGTCCAGACCGCGTTTCTCGAGCACGACGGCTACCAGTGCGGCTATTGCACCCCTGGGCAGATCGCCTCAACCGTCGCCCTGCTCGACGAAACCCGCAAGGGCGAGCTTTCCCAAGTCAGCTGGGAAACCGGGAACATCCAACGGCCCACCCTTCCCGACGTCGAAATCCGCGAACGCATGAGCGGCAATCTTTGCCGCTGCGGCGCCTACCCCAACATCGTGGCCGCTGTACGCGCCGCCGCCCTGGGAAGCACAGCCGCATGAACCGCCACCCCCTTTCCCCTTGTCATTTCCGTAGGGAACCTGCGTTTCTCCCTATTTGTCATTCCCGCAGGGAATCTGGGTTTTGTCATTCCCGCAGGGAATCCGCGTTTTCCCCTTCCACGCTCCCGATTCCCGCACGAGATCCCTTTCCTTCCGGAGGCTTGGCTTGATCCCCTTTTCCTATCAGCGCGTCGACTCCCCCGATGCCGCTATCCACGCCGCGTCCCTTCAGGGCGCAAAGTTCCTCGGCGGCGGCTCTAACCTCGTTGACTTGATGAAGGACGGTGTCGAACAGCCCACCGCCCTCATCGACGTCAATCACATCGGCCTTGATGCCCTTTCCGCCGACAGCAACGGCGCCCGCATCGGCGCGTCCGTGCGCAACACCGACCTCGCCAATCATGCCGGCATCATCGCCCACTACCCACTGCTTTCGATGACCATCCTCGCCGGTGCCAGCCCGCAACTGCGCAACATGGCCACCACCGCCGGCAATCTCCTGCAGCGCACCCGCTGCTACTACTTCACCGACATCGCTTTTCCGGCCTGCAACAAGCGCAAGCCCGGCTCGGGGTGCGGCGCCGTCGTCGGCGTCAACCGTATTCACGCCATTCTCGGCCAAACCGATCAGGGCCCCACCTCGTCGCACACCTGCATCGCCACTAACCCGTCCGACATGTCAGTTGCCATGTCCGCGCTGGATGCCCAGGTGGAACTCCAGGGTCCCCAGGGCAAGCGCACCGTACCCGTCCGCGACTTTCACCGCCTCGTCGGCGATGACCCCACCCTCGACACGGTCATCCGCCCGGACGAACTCATCACCGGCGTCACCCTTCCCGCGGCTTCGGCCCGCTTCGCCGGCCATTCCTGGTACCTCAAAGCCCGCGACCGCCAGTCCTACGCCTTTGCGCTCGTGTCGGTGGCCGCCGCGCTCGAATTCGACGGCGACACCATCAAGTCCGCCGGCCTCGCTCTCGGGGGCGTCGCCCACAAACCCTGGCACTCACCCGAAGCCGAGCACGCCCTCATCGGTCAGCCCGCTACCGAGCAAACCTTCCGCCGCGCTGCCGACCTCGCCCTTGTCGGGGCCCACGGTTACAAAGACAACACCTTCAAAGTCGAACTGGCCCGCCAGTGCATCGTTCGCGGCCTGCAACTAGCCGCCAAGCCACCGGCCGCCAACGGAGTCCAAGCCTGATGCAAGCCGATCAAGAACAAGCCCCACCGAAACTCCCACAGCCCGCCCACCGCTATGAAGGCGTCAGCAAGGTCACCGGCCGCGCCAAATACGTCGCCGAGTTCACCGAACCCTTTCCGCGCCGCGATCTCGTCTACGCCTACATGGTGCAGTCCACCATTCCCAGCGGCACCCTCGCCTCCATCGATCAGCGCGCCGCTGAGCGCGCCCCCGGCGTCGTCGCCATCCTCACTCCCTTTAACGCGCCCAAGCTCCCTGTCGGCAAACCCCAGCCGCCAGCCAAGCGTAGCCTCACCGTCCTCCAGGACACCAACGTCAGCTACAACGGCCAGCCGATTGCCCTTGTCCTCGCCGGCTCTCTCGAGCAAGCCATGGCAGCTGCCCGTCTGCTCGACATCCACTACAACACCACCCCCGCCAAGCTCGACTTCACCGGCCGCCTGCAGGAGGCGCGCCCACCCAAAACCGTCAGTCGCGATCCCAACTTCAAGAACCGCGGCGACATTGCGCAGGCCCTCGCCGGTGCGCAGGTCAAACTCGACCAGACCTACACCACCCCCATCCAGAACCACAATCCGCTCGAGCCCCACGCCACCATCGCCTGGTGGCAGGGCGAAAAGCTCAGTGTTTACGACACCACGCAGTACATCACCGGCGACCGCATGACGCTCGCCCGCGTCCTCAATATCGCCGTTGATGATGTGCACGTCATGTGCCCCATCGTCGGTGGCGGTTTCGGGTCCAAGGGCTCCACCTGGTCGCACGTTATCCTCGCCGCCATGGCCGCCAAGGTCGTCCAGAAACCCGTAAAACTCGTACTCGGCCGCGAACAAATGTTTGGTCCCGTGGGTGCCCGGCCCACCACCGTTAACCGCATCCAGATCGCGGCCAATCGTGACGGCAAAATCACCGGCATCCAGCACGATGCCATCATTCACGCCTCCATCCTCGAGGACTTCATCGAAGAATCCGTAGGGCCCAGCCGCTTTCTTTACCAGAGCGGCTCCAATGAGACCAGCCTCAAACTCGTTGACATGAACTACGGCGTGCCCACCTTTATGCGCGCTCCCGGCGAATCCTCCGGTACCGCGGTCCTTGAAATCGCCATGGACGAGATGGCTGAAAAACTCAACCTCGACCCCGTCCAGTTCCGCGAAATCAACAACGCCGAAAAGGATCTCAGCCAGGACCGCCCCTGGAGTTCCAAACACCTCAGCGAATGCTTCACCGAAGCCGCCGGTCGCTTCGGCTGGGCCAGGCTTCGGCAAACCAGCGCCACCCCCGGCAAGGTCACCGAAGGCAACGAACGCATCGGCTACGGCATGGCTACCGCCACCTATCCAGCCAATCGCTCCGCCGCCAATGTTTCCGCCAGCTTCCTGCCCACCGGCCGCGCACTGATCGCCACCGGCTCACAGGACCTCGGCACCGGCACCTATACCATCGTGCAACAATCGGGCGCACAGGGCCTCGGCCTTGCGCTCGCGCAGATCGACGTCAAACTCGGCGATTCCGCCCTGCCCAAGGCGCCCGTCTCCGGCGGTTCGCAATCTGCCGCGTCCGTCGGTCCCGCCGTCATCGCCGCCTGCAAGCAACTCAAGCTCAAGACCGCCGACCTGGCTATCGGCGACCCCCAATCGCCCATCCACAACGCAATGCCTGAAGACATCACCGTCGACGGCGGCCGCATCTTTCTCACCAAAACGCCCACCAAAGGCGAAACCGTCCAGGCCCTTATCGCCCGCAACGGCAACAAGCCCATCGAAACCACCGGCACCGCCGAGCCCGGCGAAGATCACACCGCGATGACCCAAAACTCCTGGGGCGCTGTCTTCGCCGAGGTCGCCGTCGACAAAGACACCCACATGGTCAAGGTGCGCCGCATCGTCGCCACCTACGACATCGGCACCCTGCTCAACGACAAAACCGGCATCAACCAACTCATGGGCGGCATAACCTGGGGCATCGGCTTCGCCCTTCACGAAGAAACCCGCTACGACCCCCACAACGGCCGCGTCGCGAACGAAAACCTCGCCGAATACCACGTTCCCGTCAACCGCGATGTGGGCACCGTCGACGTCACCGTCCTCAACATTCCCGACCTCAAATTCAGCCCCCAGGGAGCTCGCGGCGTCGGTGAAATCGGCATCACCGGCGCCATGGCCGCCATCAGCAACGCCGTCTACAACGCCACCGGCAAACGCATCCGCTCGTACCCCATCACCCCCGACAAACTCCTCTCGGCCTAACTCACCTCACGGTCACCAGAGGGCTTGCTGACGTCAGCAAGCCTTTCTTTTTTTCTGCCACCTAGCAACAAACCGACATTTAC
>CAXTRN010000046.1:3580-20985 GCA_964246645.1 uncultured Acidobacteriaceae bacterium | reverse complement strand
AATGTAGGGCGACCTGCATGGCTGTGGGGTCGGTTAGGGTTTGCAGAACTTCCTGCGCCCGAGCGGTGTCACCGGCATTATTTTCTGCACGGTGTGCCAGGGCGAGCGCTGCGGTTTGGGAGGTGATCTGGCGGTGAAGGTCTTCGCCTTGGTAGTACTGCCATCCCGCAACGGCCGCCAACCCGGCTGCAAGGGCCCAGCCTGCCCAACCGAACGCACCTGGGCCGCGGGAAACCGGCCGCGCATAACGCCCATTCGGGTCGAGAAACTCGCTTTCGGTCGTTGCGGAAGATGCGGTGCGCTCGGGGGACGCGGACACGCGCTCAGCCGGTGAGGACGGCGGGATGAACTTCTGTTCCTTGGCGACGGCGGTCAGCAAGCGCTCGCGCGCTCCGGCCGGTGGGGCCTCCAGATCGAGCGTCAGGGCGAGGCTCACGAGATCACCCTGCAGCCGCGCCACCTCGCTGCGGCAAAGGTTGCATTCTTTCAGGTGTGCGGCGACAAAAGCTGCTTCTTCCGCCGACATGAGCGCGAGGGCGAACAGCGCGAGGTCGTCTTCCGGGATGTGATGGGCCGTGTTCATGCGCTAAACGCCTTTCTCAGCGTCAGCAGCCCACTGCGGATGCGAGTCTTCACCGTGCCCAGCGGATCGCCCGTCACTTCGGCGATCTCGGTATGCGTTAGCCCCTCAAAAAAGGCCATCTCCAATGTTTTGCGTTGTTCCGCCGGCAAATGCACGATGGCCGCGCGCGCCCGTTCCATCATCATGTTGCGTTCCGCTTCCTCGGCCAGATTGCACGAGGAGGGTAGAGAAACCTCCTCCACCTGGTCCGTCGGGCGTTTGCGCCGTAGACTATCGATCGAGCGATTGCGGGCAACAACGGCAAGCCAGCCGCCCAGACTTCCTTTGGTTTCCAGGAAACTGCCGGGACTGCGCCAAACCTGCATAAAAATCTCTTGCAATACATCCTCTGCGGAGGCTGGTTCACGCAACACCCGCAAAGCAACGGAGTACACGATCTTCCCATAACGGTCGAACAAAACCGTCATGGCTGCGTCATCGCCGCGACGGACACGCTCCAGCAAAGCCGCGTCGTGCTCTGCGCCGGCTCCCGTACTGGAACTTTCCATCGCTCTGTTCATATAACGCATGTGCGGCAAAAGTGGATTGATCGCTTATAGACGACGAAACACCTGCGGCCATCTCCCGGCGTCCGTGCGGTCAGCCCACGGAAACCGATCACCCGGGGGCTGAAGCATCGGTGATGGAAGCCAGTGTAGCCTATCCGCCTCCTGTCCGGTTCTCAACGGGCATGGCAAACGTCGGTATGCTGGTTTTAACCCATGCGGGAACCGTTACCCAAAAGCACAAAGGCGTCCGAAACCCAGCCGGGCGCCAAAGCTCCTGCCAAGCTGCGGCTTGATAAATTGCTCGTAGACCGCGGGCTGGCGGCTTCCCGGGAACGCGCCCAGGCGCTCATCCTCGCCGGCCGTGTTCTGGTGGCGGAACAAAAAGTCGACAAACCCGGCGCGCCGGTCGCTGGGGACGTTTCCATCCGCCTGCTCGGCGATGACCTGCGCTTTGTGTCCCGGGGCGGCCTTAAGCTCGAAGGCGCACTGACCGCCTGGTCGGTCGCGGTCGCCGGCTTGGCCTGCGCGGATATCGGTGCCTCGACCGGAGGTTTTACCGACTGCCTCTTGCAACACGGCGCTGCTTCAGTTCTGGCCGTCGATACCGGCTACGGCCAGATCGCGCACAAGCTCCGCGCCGACCCGCGTGTCACCCTGAGGGAACGCACCAACGCCCGCCTGCTCGCGCCCGGCGCCCTCGTTCCGCCCTTGCCGCCCCGCATCACGTTTTTTGCCATGGACGTGTCCTTTATCGGCGCCAGCCTGGTCTTGCCGGCCGTAATCGCCGCGCTTGCCCCACAGGACGAGCCGTGGCACGGAGACGCTGTTGTTCTCGTCAAACCACAGTTCGAAGCCGGCCGCGAGCACGTCGGCAAAGGCGGCATCGTACGCGACCCCGCCGCGCACCAGCTCGCTATCCAACGCGTGCAGCAAACCGTGCTTTCGCTCGCAGGCGAGGTCCTCGGGGTCATCGACTCGCCTATCCTCGGCATGGAAGGCAACCGCGAATTTTTACTGCACGCCCGCTTTGCCACTGAGACCGTTTGACCCACCGGCAACAAACCCGAGCACTTCAGGAAGTCGGGTGAGCAAAATCTTCGAATTGCCATGCTTCAATCCTGTAAGCCTTGGCGCAAACCTCACCCTTTCCCATACTGTGGCACGTATGCCGTTTTTGTCGTCATGCATCCGTTCTTGCTGCCTGTTGCTGGTAGCGATGGGCTTACACACCGAAAAAGTCTTCGCTGCAACTCCTGTGTTCGGCTACAAGGTCGTCGCACAATACCCACACTCCACGGCGAGTTACACAGAAGGCTTTTTCTTCCTCAACGGCATCTTTTACGAAGGCACAGGCTTGCAGGGCCACTCGGAGGTGCTGGCGGTCGACCCCGCCACCGGCCGTTCGCAGCAGCGTGTCGCTGTGCCGCCGCCGTTCTTCGGCGAAGGCATCGTGGATTGGGGACCGAACATCCTCGAATGGACGTGGCAATCGCATACGGGCTTCGTCCTGGACCGTTTTTCGTTACGCACCCTGCGGCAGTTTCACTACACCGGCGAAGGCTGGGGCATGACTCGCACCTCTAAAGAACTCATCACCAGCGACGGGTCGGCGACCCTGCGGTTCCGCAACCCCGAAACCTTTGCCGAAACCCGCCACATCCTCGTCCATGATGGCGCCGTTCCGGTCGAGCAATTGAACGAGCTCGAATATGTCAAAGGAACGATCTATGCCAATGTTTGGCACTCGGATCGCATCGCCCGCATCTCGCCGCACGATGGTCGCGTTCTTTCCTGGATCGATCTCACCGGTTTGCTCCCCGACAACCAGCGTGTCGATGCGGAATCCGTGCTGAACGGCATCGCTTTTGACGCTCCGCATGACCGTCTTTTCGTTACCGGCAAGCGATGGCCGTTTGTCTTCGAGATCAAAGTCGTTCCAAAACGCCCGTGACGCTGGGAAGCAGCCGAGTACACTGGATAGCGCATGCCTTTAGCCGCCATCGTCTCCAAGCCTCAAAAACCGGAGCTGGAGCAGATACTTCATGACCTTCTCGGGTGGCTTTCCGGCCACGGCTTTTCTTTTCTGCTGGATCCGAACAGCGCCAACTATCTGAACCGCGAAGATGAAGCGGTCGACCGTGCGGAAATGCCGGAACAGCATCCCGACATTGTCATCACCCTTGGCGGTGACGGCACGCTGCTTTCCGCCGCACGTGCCTTTGCCTACGCCGAGGTGCCGCTGTTGGGCGTGAATCTCGGTTCGCTCGGCTTCCTCACCGAGGTGCCGCTCGGGGAGCTTTACACCACCCTGGAAGCCTGGCTTGCCGGCCAGGGGGTCATGGACTACCGCAGCTTGATGCATATAGTGCTTGTGCGCGAAGACCGCATCTTCCGCCAATGGCAGGCGCTCAACGACGTGGTGCTCGCCAAAGGCGCCATCGCCCGCATCGGCGAGTATGCCATCGAGCTTGACGGCCAGTTCGTCGCCCGTTTCCGCGCCGACGGTGTCATCATTGCCACCCCCACCGGCTCCACGGCGTACACCCTCGCGGCCAACGGCCCCATCCTGATGCCGTCGGTCGACGGTCTGGTGCTCACCGCCATCTGCCCCCACCTGCTCACCATTCGCCCCATCGTCGTTCCGGGCACCTCGGAGATTGCGGTCACCGTCGACGTCGTCCCCCACGAAACCTACATTACCGTCGACGGTCAGGAAGTCGTTGAACTCCTGCTCAACGACCGGATCGTATGCCGCCGCTCCGAGCACTCGATCAAGCTGCTGCGGCTGCGAGCCAACGGATTGTTCAACGTACTGCGCAGCAAATTGAGCTGGGGCGAGCAGTAGTCGCATCAGTTGTAAGGTGTCATCTCGACCGGAGCGAAACGGCTTCATCGTTTCGCGCAGTGGAGAGACCTGCAGCTTCACAACGCCGGCGAAACGCTCATAAAGGACCACTCATCCATGGCCCTGAATTGTCGATGGGGAAGGTCCGTGGATTTAGCGAAGTGACGAATACAATGACCGGCCAAGCAGAAAGACGGCTGTCTGCTTAATCCCGAAGCTGGCTAACCGCCCGCCAATCGATGCGGGCCACCGAACCCTCAAGCGGCTGCTCCTGATCACGAAAAACCTTGAAACTGCCACCCGTATAGCGGTACGGGATCTCAGTCCGAGGATCGAGCACAAAGATGTTCCTGATGCCCATCGTGCTGTAGTCGGCCAGCTTACGCATAAGTCGCGACATCGTATCCTCCGGCGACAGCACCTCGAAGACGGCAATCGGCGGATGGGTCAATATCTGCTCAATCGGCCGGTTACGATCGAACACAACCACATCCGGCACACGATAGTTTGTTGGGCTCACCTGCACACGCAGCTCTGCGCGCACACGAATACCCCAGGTCTTCGCATGCTGGTGAAACCAAAGCTGGATGGCGTACCGCCAAGTGGCATGATCGTACTCCCCCACAGCTCGCTCCTCGATCTCCCCATCGACGAACTCCGCATCCGGTTCATAGGACGTGTGCAGATAAAGTTCCACGGGCGTTGTAACCAGAGTCGCCATACAGGTGGCCTCCAGCAAATCCTAGCAGCCGCTACCGAAAAAAACGGACCGCCCCGTCGGTCGTTCAGCCGATTATGATCAGGCTATGAGCAGAATGCTGCGGATCGGAGAGCTCGCCAGGCTTGGAACGGTCACTCCGCGGACTGTCCGCTATTATGAGAGCCTTGGCCTTATAACCTCCGGTGAGCGCGAGGGTGCGGGGCAGCACCGCTATCCTGAACAAACTGTTGCACGCCTTCAGAAGATCGATCAATTAAAAGCTCTTGGTCTGAGTCTTGAGGATATCGGTAAGGTCATTCATCTGTACTTTGAAGATCCGACTGGCAAAAAAGCCAAGGTCAAGGTGCTGGAAATGCTTCGCGGTCATCTTGAGGAAAGTGGCAAACAGTTGGCCTCACTCAATCAATTTCGCTCCGAGTTGATGGACCATATCACGCGTTTTGAAGGTTGGCTGGACTCGCACACCAAATAGGATTACGCTTGTCCAGAACCTGACGTTTACGTCAACGATATATTTTAGGCGAGGCGTTAGATGAGTGAACGTATTGGATGGATCGGACTTGGCAAGCTGGGGTATCCCATGGCCGTCAATCTGCTGGAGTGCGGCTACCAGCTCACGCTGTACAACCGAACCCGAGCCAAGGCTGAGCCGCTCGCTGAACGTGGAGCGCAGGTAGCAAGTGATCCCTTGCAGGTAGCGTCTACGGGAGGCATCGTTGTGTCGGTTCTCTGGGACTCCGAGACGACCGAAAATCTTGTGACGCCTGCGTTTCTTTCGCGCATGGAAGGCGGTATACACATCGGCATGTGTACCGGCTCACCCGAGGCCGCGAGGAGGCTGGCGAACCTGCATGCAGACCATGGTTCAACGTATGTGGAGGCCCCGGTCTTCGGTCGTCCTGAAGCAGTGATTGCCCGTCAACTAGCCATTCCTTATGCCGGGCCTTCCGCAGCAAAAATCCGCGTGAAGCCCATACTTACCGCCATGGGTGGATCTGCGCTCTTTGATATGGGAGAACAGCCAGGGGTGCCCACCGTGCTCAAGCAACTCGGGAATTTCCTCATCCTCTCGGCCCGACACTCTTTGGCGGAGGGTCTTGCGATCGCGGAGAGTGCGGGCGTGGATACGATGGCTGCGGTGAGGATGCTCACGGAGACACTATTCCCTTCGCCAATCTATCGCAGCTACGGTTCGGCCGTCGCTGAGAAGAAGGATGTCCTCAACACGTCTCCGATTCCGGCCAAGGACCTCGGACTTTTCCGTACGTTAGCGGAAGAGTATGCGCTTCCACACCCCATCACGCTGACGTTGCTGCAGCTGACGAACTCAACGAGTCAGTAGTGGCTGGCCGAAAGCGTCACAATTAAGTCTGAGACCGAGGAGATGGTATGAGAGCAGCATGGTACGAACGAAACGGAAGCGCACGGGACGTTTTGCAAGTCGGGGAACTTGCGAAGCCCGTCGTTGAACCCGGCAAGGTTCTGGTGAGAGTGCATGCAGCCGGTGTAAATCCGTCGGACACGAAGCGGCGAGCACGCGCACCTCTCCTCCCGGGAAACAAGCGACAGATTCCGCACCAGGATGGAGCCGGTGTCATCGAAGAAATAGGTGAGGGCGTCTCTGCTTCCCGACTCGGACAGCGAGTGTGGATTTACGAAGCTCTGGTCGCGGGGAAAGCTGGGTGTGCGGCACAGTACGTAGTTGTTCCAGGCGAGAATGCGGTCGAACTCCCGGAAGACGTCACGTTTGAAATGGGCGCATGCCTTGGCGTTCCGGCCTTAACGGCGCACCGTTGCGTGTTCGCAGATGGTTCCGTAACAGGTAAGACCGTGCTCGTGACCGGAGGCGCGGGCGCTGTCGGTGTCCATGCTATCCAGTTCGCGAAGGCGGCGGGCGCCAGGGTATTCACAACGGTCAGCCGTCCCGAGCAAACGCTCGTAGCTAGAGCCGCGGGGGCAGAGCTTGTGATCAGCCGACATGAAGAAGATGTGGTGGGTCGTATCCAGGAGATGGCGGGTACCGTAGGAGCTCCAGCCGTAGATAGGATCATCGATGTTGCGTTTGGCGAGACACTTGCATCCTCGATCAAGCTCCTCAAAGTGGGCGGCGTGATCGCCACGTATTCCTCGGATACTCAGCCAGAGCCAACCATTCCGTTCCTGCCGCTCCTTTTTCTCGACGCCACCATCCGTTTTGTGAATGTATACATGATGTCGCGGGAGGCGCATGAGAGCGCGATTGCGGCAACCACAGTGGGCCTGAGAGAGGGGTGGCTCAAATCGACCATCGCTTCTCGTTTCTCACTCGAGCAGATTGTCGCGGCTCATGAGGCATCGGAGTCCGGAAAAAGCATCGGTAAAGTTGTCATTCATCTCGACTAGGAAACAGGCGTTCGCAGCCACAAGACCGTTTGGCCAATCTGTCCCTGACAAAGTTGTACGTCGGAGTCTAGTAACGCATGCACGGCAGGGACTCCTTTGGATGGGCGCAAAATCGCCGATGCATTCATCGAGTCGAAATGAATAACGGGAAGTCGCGTTCTTGAGAGTGAGCGGCCAGAATGGCCGCGCACTCTGAAAACCTCGCTCCTACATAAGTCGCGCAATCACCTGATTCATCGTCAGCGCCACTTCCTCCGGCCTCTCGGTTCCGCATTGTCTCTTTTATTCAGTCTCGCGCTGCGTGTCCGCGAGGCAGCGTCAACCTTCGCGACCGCGGGTCCCATCTTCGGCGCGTGCCTCCCGACAGCTATCCGAGCCGAGGGTATAATTCTGCCCAAACCCACCGTGAAGCGCCACGTCCTCATCTTCGGCCTAGTCGGCGGGCTCCTCATCGCCGCGCTCCAATACACCTAATATCGCTTCATCGTCATTGAGTCCTCGGTCGGGATGTACGGTGCGCTGGTCGCTATCGTGTTCGCGAGTTTCGGCATCTGGCTCGGGCTCCGCATCACGCGACGCCGTGAAACCGTTCGCGAAACAGTGGTCGTGAGGAAAGTGTTCGTCCCCGCACCCGCGAACGCTCTCGAACCCTTCGCCCCGAACACCGCCCGGCAGCAGACCCTCGGCATCACGGCACGCGAGCTCGAAATTCTCAACCTGGTCGCTGCCGGCCTGAGCAATCGCGAGATTGCCACGCAGCTCTTCGTCTCCGAAAATACCGTCAAGACACATTGCGCCCGCGCCTTCGACAAGCTTGGCGCCGCCCGCCGCACCCAGGCCGTCCAGCGCGCTAAGGAACTGGGTCTTTTGCGCTAACCGCCTGAGGCGCGCATCACCCGAAAGCACGATTTTCGCTCCGTTCCTGCAAGATCACCCGAAAGGATGACGACATCCGGCCCCGTTACACTGCATTGTGACTGCATCCTCAAAGCCGCCAGGAGCTTCACTTGAAAAAGATCGTCCTCACCTTCGGCCTCATCTCCGGCCTCATTCTTTCCGTGCTCATGGGCGGCTCGCTTCTGCTTGCCAGCAGGATCGGCTCCGGGCACAGCATGGCTCTCGGCTACACCATCATGGTGGCGTCGTTCCTGCTCATCTACTTCGGCATCCGCAGTTATCGCGATAACATCCTCGCCGGGCACATCTCCTTCGGTCGCGCCTTCGCCTGCGGCCTCTTGATCGCTCTCATCACCACCATCTGCTACGTCGCGATGTGGGAGGTCCTCTACTTCGACTTCATGCCCCACTTCATGGACAGCTACTTCGCCGCGCAAATCCACAAAATTCAGGCCGCCGGGCTCGACCCCGCCACCACCGCCGCGCGGGTCGCTGCTGTCCAGCACTCGCAGCAGCTCTATCAAAATCCCTTCGTCAACATGGCCTACACTTTCATCGAGCCCTTCCCCGTAGGTCTCGTCATCACGCTCGTCTCCGCTGCCATCCTCCGCCGCAAGGCTCCGGTCCAGTCCACTACCGCTCACGCCGTTCTCACCACCTGAGAGCAAACTCTGGCGTATCGGTCCGGATACATCATTCACCGCTTCTCAACGAAGGAGATTTCATGGCTTCCATCACGGGCTTCGGCGGCCTGTTCCTGCGCGCAAAGGATCCGCAAACGCTGTACCACTGGTATGAGCAGCACCTCGGCCTCATCAAGTCCGAAGGCGGAGCCTTCTCGTTTCCCGTTCCAACCCAGCATCCCGAGATCGTCTTCTCCCTCTTCAAAGAAGACAACGCCTACTTCCCGCCGGTCCAGAAGGCGATGATCAACCTCCAGGTGGATGACCTCGATGGTTTGTTGGATCGCCTGGCCGGCGAAGGCGTCACCGTCGATCCGAAACGTGAAAGCTACGAGGGCTTCGGAAAATTCGGCTGGCTCACGGATCCGGAAGGCAATCGCATCGAGCTCTGGCAGGCGGCTGTCAAGGAATAATTCCGCCGCCGCTTGCGGCTGAGCAACAATTAGCGAATGTGCGTAATCACCTGATTCGTCAGCAGCGCCGCTAGATACGCCACGCCGGTCATGTAGACAAACTGCAGCGCCGGCAGACGCCAGCTGTTGGTTTCGCGGCGTACCACGGCTAGCGTGGAGGTGCATTGCATCGCAAAGGCGAAGAAAACTACCAGCGCCACCGCGCCGCCGAGACCCATGTCGTGCCGCAGTGCGGCCTGCAGGCCGAGTGAGTGCGTTTCGGGGTCGACCCCGTAGAGTGTGCCCAGGGTGCCGACGATGACCTCGCGGGCAACGATTGAGCTGAGCAGACCAATGCCGATCTTCCAGTTAAAGCCGAGCGGGTGCAGCACAGGCTCAATGAACTGGCCCAGGCGCCCGATGAGGCTGGTCGCGAGGTCGGAGAACGAACCGCCGTGCACCGGCAACACACTCAGCACCCACACCAAAAAGGTGACGCCGAGGATGATCGTGCCGGCCTTCTTGAGAAAAAGCTTGGCGCGGTCATACACGCGCAGCGCCAGCGCCCGTGGCGTGGGCCAGCGATACTGCGGCAACTCCAGGATGAACGGCGTGGGCGCGGCCTTCAGCACCGAACTCTTCAGTAGCCGCGCTGTCCCCAGCGCCGCCAGAAACCCGAGCGCATACAGGCCCAGCATCACCAGCGCCCGCAGCCCAATCAGGTGCCCCAGATACAGGTGGTTGGGGATAAATGCGGCGATGATGAGCGTGTACACCGGCAACCGCGCCGAGCAGGTCATAAAGGGCGCTACCAGAATCGTCGCCAGCCGTTCGCGTTTGTTCTCGATCGTGCGCGTCGCCATGATCGCCGGTACCGCGCAGGCGTACGCCGAGAGCAGCGGAATAAACGCCTTGCCATTGAGTCCGACGGCCCGCATCGCCCGGTCGGCAATCAGGGCTCCCCGGGCCAGATAGCCCGAATCCTCCAAAACGCCGATAAACAAAAATAGCAGCAGAATTTGGGGCAAAAATACCAGAACGCTTTGCACACCGTTCCACAAACCGTCGCGCAGCAGCGGCCGCAGCCAGTTATCCGGCAACAGGTTGGCCGCATGCCCGCCCCACGCGGTCAGCAGCTTACCGAGACCGTCTGAAAGCGGCTGCCCCAGCGTAAAGACCACCTGAAACACTGCAATCACGACGGCCAAAAAGATCAGCGGTCCCCACGCGCGATGGAGCAGCACACTGTCCAGCCGTCTGGTCCACACCGGAGACTCCGGCTGCCGATAGTTGGTGCGCTGCGATACCTGCGTTGCCCATTTGCGGCTGGCTGCCGGGCTTTGGAGCACCGGCAACCGCAACGATTGTGGCCGCTGCTCCACGGTTTCGCTCAAGCTGTGCAGATAGCTCGAGATCAGGTCCAGCCCCGTGCCGCGCGCACTTGAAATAAGCGCCACCGGATGGCCCAACTCCTGCGACAACGCCAGCGGGTCCAGCTTGCCGCCGCGTTGTTCCAGCAGGTCGCTCATATTCAGAAGCACCATCGTCGGCAGGCCGAGCGTGAAGATCGTCTGCGCCAGCATCAGTTGCCGGTTCATGTGCACCGAATCGAGCACCAGGAGCACCACATCCGGCGGCGGCACGCCCGGCATGCGCCCCGTCAGCACGTCAACCGCTACACGGGCGTCCTCGGAATAGGTGGCAAGCGAATAAATGCCCGGCAGATCGATGCACGTCAGGTCCGGTCGCCCGATGCCCTTCATGCGGCCCGAATGGTGTTCCACAGTAACGCCAGGGTAGTTGGCTACCTTTTGCCGCAAACCGGTCAGGCGGTTGAACAGGGTCGATTTGCCACAATTTGGCGGGCCGATCAGGGCAACGGTGCGCAGCCTGTTGCCTGAAGCAACACCCATGGGTGGCGCCTGAATCGGCTCGGCAACAGCGACGTGGCAGCTCACCGGCGTTCCTCGGATATGGGTACCGGCTCCGTCAGGATGTGGCTGGCGGTCTCCTGCCGCAGCCCGACCTCGATGCCGTCGATGCGGTACACGGTCGGGTCACCGGCCGGCGCGCGGCGCAGTACTTCAAAGCTCGCGCCCGGCAAAAAGCCGAGGTGCGCCAGGTGATCGCTGATCTCTTCCGGCAGTTCAAGCTTTTCCAGCACGCCCGAACCGCCGACTTTTACCTCGCTCAATGCCGTCACTTACGTCGCCTCAGGGCCGAATGCGAATTCCGACTCAATCAGTCCAGATTCATCATACAGCCTTGTGGATGCAAGAAGTTGCGGCGAAATCATGGGTGTGCACCGAACAAGGCATCGCGCCGAGGCGTTCCTTGGCTGCGGACTGCACATTCTTTGTGTGGGGGAGGGAAATGGTGCGCCCGGAAGGAGTCGAACCTCCGACCTACTGGTTCGTAGCCAGTTGCTCTATCCAGCTGAGCTACGGGCGCACATTGCGTTGAAAGCAACTTTCCGAGAATACCGGACCTGAGCCGCGGCTGCAAGTCTGTGCTCGCCCTTTGGAATGGGGCAAACCGCAAATGATGGCCGTGAGTCGGCTTAGGTCACTTGGCAACGACCGGTGTCGTCGAAGGCTCGGCCGCGGGTTGATTCGGAATCAGCGAAACCCGCTCGGCAAGCTCCAGCCCGGTGCGCCGCAGCAACCCGTGAATCACGGCTTCTGTGAGCCGCGATGCGTCGAACTCCACGCGCACCGTGCGCGCGGCTTCATCCAGCATCAGGCTGCGGATGCCGTACACCTCACGTACCTTGGCCAGCGCCATGCCGGTCGTCTCGCCGGGCGGGCGGTTGTAACGGTACATCACATCCAGCTGTGTCATAAACACATGCTAGCAGGGCGAAACAGGCAGAACGGACGAAAAGCCGCTCAGCCGGCGAGCCGCCGGAGAGTGTTTTCGATTTCGGGACTCGTCCAATCCTGTGAGCCGATATATTTGTGCCGGATCACGCCGGCCTTATCGATTACGTACGTTTCCGGCGGCCGAAAGGTGCCGTAAAGTGCGTTCGCAATTTGTTTGGTGTCGAGCACCGTTAGGAGCGGCAAAGGATGCCGTGCCAGATAGTTGCCGTACGTGCTCGCGTCCTCATCAAAGGCCACCAACACCACCCGGACCGCCGGCAAATCCTGCTGCAAGGCCTCGAGCGCAGGCATTTCGGCCAAGCAGGGCGCACACCAGCTTGCCCAAAAGTTCAGCACAACCACCTGGCCGCGCAGGTTGCGCAGGTCGACCCGGTGCTGACCGTCGTCCAAGGCAAACATGGGGGCGGCGCGCCCGAGCTGCTGCGGCTGGTCGCCGCGGTCGCAACCCGTGCCCGCGAGCGCTACAGCCAGCAGGAGGGCGCCGGACCGGATCGCGCCGGACCGGATCGCGCTCAACCGGAAGGCGACAGGCCGAAGCCCGCTTCGCCCCCATTTGCCGATACCGCTGCCGCGCTGTCTCATCCCTTCCTATAATAAGAGCTGTGGCAGAGCGCTCCGACGAACAGAACGGGAAAGACGCCTCAGGCGCGCAAAACGCCACTGGAGGTCCGGAAGCCTCAGGAGCGCAGGCAGCCTCTGCAGCGCAAGCAGCGCCGGGCCGCAGCTACACGCCCGTCCTCGGCCTGTTTGCCGCCGGCGAGCCCCGGCCCATGCCCGCCGTGCCCGTTCCCGCTTTGCTTGCCGAAGGAACCGAAGCGCAGGAGCAGGGAAGCGCGGCGTCGGAAGCGCCGTTCGAGCTTTCCATCATTGTTCCCGCGCGCAATGAGGAGCGGAATCTTGCTGCCTGCCTCCAAAGCCTCGTCGCGCAAAGTGAGCCCATCTTCGCGCTCGGCGTCGATTGGGAATTAATCGTCGTCGATGACGCCTCTACCGACGGCACCGGTGCCATCGCCCAATCCTTTGCCGCCCAACACGCCGGTCTGCGCATTCTTTCCGCACCGCCTTTGGAGTTGCAGGGAGCCAAACGCGCCTTCACCGGCAAAACCAACGCCTGCTGGGCCGGCAGCCAGGCCGCGCAAGGGCGTTCTTTGCTCTTCACCGATGCCGACACCCTCCATGAGCCCGGCGGCCTGCGCCGTGCCTTGCACGAAGCCGCACGCAACGGTGTGGCGCTGCTTTCCTACTCGCCCCGGCAGATCCTGCGCGGATTTGCGCAGCACACCGTTATGCCGCTCATCTTTTCCGAGCTCGCCAGCGTGTACCCGCCCGCAAAGATCAACGACCCGAACGACCGTACCGCCGCGGCCAATGGGCAATTCCTGCTCATCGCGCGCGAAGCCTACTTTGCCGTGGGAGGCCATCGCGCGGTGGGGCGCTCGGTGCTCGAAGATGTGGAGCTCGCCACCCTGGTGAAGCGGAGCAAAAGGAGCATCCGCCTGCGCTATGCGCCCGAGGCTGTGGCCACACGCATGTACCGCGGTTTCGGCGACCTGGCCGAAGGCTGGATAAAGAACCTCGCCCTCCTGTTTCCGCATGCGTTACGGCTGGCCCTGTGGCGTTTGCTCGATCTGCTTTTGCTGCTTTTGCCGCTGTTGATCTGGCTTCTGCCCTATCTGGTCCCGTGGCAACGTGTGGCGATTGTGGCGCTGTGGGCGCGCACGCTGTTGCGGGTATACGGGCGCGTTGCCCGCGCGCATTTTTCGTTTGCCGAGTCCGCGGTGGCGCCTTTGGGGCTGCCGCTCTTCGTCGCGCTGCTTTTGCTTAGCTTTATCCGCCATCGCCTACAGCACTCCGTGACCTGGAAGGGCAGACGGTACAGCACCTGACAGCCCCTGAAACCTCAGCTCCCCCGCGTCGCCCAGCCATCGTTTTGCATCTAGAACCCAGCGCCTGATCCCTGCACACTGCTTCATATCCTGCACACCGTTTCATATCCTGCACACCGCTTCGCCGCCCATGATCCTGCTCACACGCAAAGCCGAATTCGCCGCCGCCCATTTTTACTGGAATCCTGCATGGAGCGAGGAAGAAAACCATCGCGTCTTTGGCAAATGCGCCAACCGGCACGGCCACGGCCACAACTACACGCTGGAAGTCACGGTGCAGGGCAATATCGACCCCACCTCAGGGTTCGTGGTCGACCTTAAAGACCTCAAGAACATCATGGAACGCGAGGTCGTTGCGGTTTATGACCATCGTCATCTGAATCATGAGGTTCCTGAGTTTGCCGGCATGCAACCCACGACGGAAAACGTCGCCTGGTCGATCTGGAAGCGTCTCGAAGGCAAGATTCCGGGCGCTGTGCTCTACCGTGTGCGCGTGTATGAGGCGCCCGACCTGTTCGCCGACGTGTACGCCGACGCTCCGGAGGCCCCGTGACGCCAGCGAAGGTCCGCTTTGCCCATCTCAGCCGCCGTTACCGCTTTTCCGCGTCGCATCGGCTGCACGTCGCCGCGCTCGGCGCGGGCCAGAACCAGACGCTCTTCGGCAAGTGCAACAACCCCTACGGTCACGGTCACAACTATGCGGTGCAGATCACGCTTGGGGGACCGATCGATCCGGCGACGGGCATGGTCGTCAATCTCGCCGACCTGGACCTTTTTGCGCAAGCGCATCTACTCGACCGGTTCGATCAAGCCAACCTCAACCACGATGCCGCCTTCCGTGACATCGTGCCCAGCACAGAACATCTGTGTCTCGAGCTTTGGCGCATCTTCGCTCGTTTCGCCGCAACGCAGGCGCCGGCGACCCTCGAACGCATTCGCGTGGAAGAAACGGGCAATAACGCCTTCGATTGTTTCGGAAAGGGCGAACCGGCCGCCACGATTCCGTCCACTTTTTCCCCTTGATCCCCAGACCCTGCCCGGTGCCTGAATTTTCTGCAAAGGTCCTACCATCGAACCATGACGATCAAAGCTCCATTTGAGGCTCCATCCGCGGCACCCGTTGAAGCTGCCGGCGCCGAAGACCCCGGCGAAACGGCCGCTGCCCAAGCCCGCCGCGCTGCTGCCGTTCCGCTTGCAAAGGCGAGTCTGGCCGAAATGTACGCCGAAATCCTCACCCGCCTCGGCGAGGATCCCGCCCGCGACGGTTTGGTGAACACGCCCAAACGCATGGAAAAATCACTCGGTTTTCTCACCCGCGGCTACGCGCAAACCGTGGACGAGGCCATCCACGGCGCTCTTTTCGACGTGGACTATGACGAGATGGTCATTGTCAAGGACATCGAGTTCTATTCCCTTTGCGAACACCATCTGCTGCCCTTTTTTGGGCGCGCTCATGTGGCCTACATCCCGCAGGGCAAGGTCATCGGCCTCAGTAAAATCCCACGAATCGTCGATGTGTTTGCCCGCCGTTTGCAGGTGCAGGAGCGGCTCACCCGCGAGGTTGCCGAGGCTGTCGAAAACGCCATCCGGCCGCAAGGCGTCGCCGTCATTTTGGAAGCGCAGCACCTGTGCATGATGATGCGCGGCGTTGAAAAACAAAGCTCACGCACGGTCACCAGCGCCATGCTCGGCGTCTTTAAAAGCCAGATGCAAACCCGTAACGAGTTCCTTTCGCTGGTGGCGTCCCGCCGCTAACCGGGAGCCCCGCCGTCCGATCCAATACTTCCAAAAATTCCTATGAACGGTCTTCTTATTCTCGATAAACCCGCCGGTATGACCTCGCACGATGTAGTCAATCTCGTGCGCCGCGCCACCGGCGAGCGGTCTGTCGGTCATCTCGGCACCCTCGATCCCATGGCCACCGGCGTCCTGCCGCTCTTGCTCGGCAAATACACCCGCCTCGCCCAATTCTTCGGTGCAGCCGACAAGCAGTACACCGGTACGATCCGCTTCGGCTGGAGCACGGACAGTTTCGATGCTGACGGCGAACCCACCGCTCCGCCCAGGCCGCTCACCCAATCGCTCGACCAGTTGCGCGGGCTTGCGGAGCGATTCTGTGGCGAACTCGACCAAACGCCACCCATCTTTTCCGCCAAGAAAATCGGCGGGGTACCGGCATACAAGCTCGCCCGCGCCGGCAAAGAAGTCCCCGTAAAACCGGCCCGTATCACGATTCACGACTTCGCCCTGCTCGCGCTCGATGGGGAACAGGCCGGCTTTTCAATACACGTTTCGTCCGGCGGTTATGTGCGTTCCGTAGCGCACGAGATGGGCGTGCTGGCCGGCTGTGGCGCGCATCTCAGCAGCCTGCGCCGCACCGCCGCGGGACCGTTCACGCTCAACACAGCGCTCACCTTCCCCGAACTCAAAGCACTTTCACCGGTAGAGATTGAGGCGCGCTTGGTCCACCCGCGCCTTTTGCTGCCGGAGATGCCTGCAGTCACCGTCGATGAGAGCACTGCGGGGCGTTTGCGTAACGGCATGCAGGCAAATGTACCGGAATTCTCCCGGGCGCCGCTGGTCAAGCTCTTCACCGGTCCCCGCGATCTGTTCGGCATCGGCAAACGGATCGCGGGCACGCTGGTGCAGCCGATGGTTGTGCTCGGGTCGTAAGGCCCTGTGACCAGGTGCCCACCCGCCGCCTGCACACATCCACCGGTTTGCTCTACTATGCACACAAGCTTCACGGGATTGAAAGGAGCAGCACGTGCTTAGTCCAGAAGAAGTCTATGTTATGAACCTAGACGCGCTTCATGTGGACCTGTACCGCATGGGAAATGCCGCGTCGCCAAATTTCTCTGAGGCACGCGGTCTCAGAGACTGTCGCATCATTGATAAAGGTGGCATCAAGTTCGTGGTCGCGGATGGCAATGGGTTTTCCGCATTTGCCAGAATCATAGCCGCCATGAAAAGACCCGGTATTCACGTCTGGAAAATTAAAAAGAACAGCGTCTTACCCACCGGACTTAACATTGCGAAAGACCTCTCAAACCAAGGTCACTATATGATTGTTCCTGCAAATGACATGCCACTATTGAAATACCTGGGTCTTCTGCAAGAGATTGCCGCAAATCCCTTAATCACCGAGAAAGTAACGACGAAGGAGATTCAAGATGCCCGTTAAGCCTATGTTTAGCGCCAATATCGGAGAGTGGCGAACAGTGATTTCTGCTCTCCGTCACTACCAGCAGCATCTGGATGAAAGTCTTCCAGAGACTTACGAAACGGACGAAGAGTTTATTCGCTATGACGACTTTGAACGTCTGGAAAGGTTGATTCCAAGCTTTGATCGTCAGTTGGCTGCTTACATACAAGAGGCAGACTCCGACTTTGCCGTGAAGGATCACGCAACGAGTTCAAATGAATCCGCTTTACTGAAATAACTGCAATGAAGCAGTCTGGCGATACCGCTGCTATCAGCGCCGTAGCAAAGGCAATACCAGCCGCTCCACATTCACCGCCACCTGTTGTGCCCCTTTGGCGGTCGGGTGGATGCCGTCATCCTGGATGTCGCCGGGAACCCCGT
>CAXTRN010000046.1:0-3480 GCA_964246645.1 uncultured Acidobacteriaceae bacterium | reverse complement strand
GCCCCTTTGGCGGTCGGGTGGATGCCGTCATCCTGGATGTCGCCGGGAACCCCGTACACATCCTGCAGAATGAAGGGCAGCAACGGCACGTGGTAGCGTGTCGCCACGGTCGGAAACATCGCATTGAAGCTTTGCACATAGGGGCCGCCGTATTGCGCCGGCAGCGTGATGCCGGCCATGGCCACGCGCACGCCGGCCGCCTTCAATTGCCGCACGATGCTGTCGAGGTTGCGTTGCGCCTGTGAGACCGGCAGTCCTCGCAGGCCGTCGTTGCCGCCAAACTCCACCACCACCACCTGCGGATGCTCGCGGATCACCTCGGCCACACGGTCCAGGCCGTCCTTGGTCGTGTTGCCGTTGATGCCCTGGTTCACAACCCGATAGCTGTACCCGTCATGGTCGAGCAGCTGTTGCAGATTCGCCGGGTATGCCTGTTCGGTGTCGATGCCGGCCCCGGCCGTAAGGCTGTCGCCGAAGCAAACCAGCAGCGGCCGGCTCGCGCTGGACGCGGCAGCACCTTTCGGGGCACCAAAAAACGCGCGGTGGTTGGAACCGGCAACCGCCTGCCCCTGCGCCGCATGAAGGCCAAAGACCCCTGAGACCACGGCCAGTGTCGCCGATTTCGCTAGAATGAAGAAGAGCTTTCTACGCCGCACGTCGTAATTTCACCCGGTTCGCCTTTACCCAATCGATTCTATTCAGTCCTGTGTTCCTGAAATAGATTCTACCCAGAGGTCCTCGCTTTTGCCCGCACAGCCATCCTCCCTTTCCCCCGCGTCCGCAAGTTTCGTACCTGATTCTGCCGCAGCGATGATCGTCGTCCAAAGTCTGCGCAAGTCGTTACGTACCGGATCCACAACGGTCGACATCCTCAAGGGCATTGACTTTTCCGTCGCAAAGGGCGAGTTCGTCGCCATCATGGGAGCGTCGGGCTCCGGTAAATCCACGCTGCTTGGTCTGCTTGCCGGGCTCGATAACCCCACCTCGGGCTCGGTCGCGCTCAACGGCACTGTCATCAGTGATCTCGCTGAAAACAAGCTGGCGCATCTGCGCGGGCGCACCATCGGCTTTGTGTTTCAAAGCTATCAACTCATTCCGACGCTGACTGCACTTGAGAACGTGTTGCTGCCTTACGAGTTGAACGAAGAAAAGAGCGACCGCAAAACCGGTCTGGAGCGCGCCCGCGCCCTGCTCGAATCCGTCGGTTTGAGTACCCGCGCCGACCACTATCCCGTACAGCTTTCAGGCGGGGAACAGCAGCGGGTTGCGCTCGCGCGGGCCTTTATTTTGCGGCCCCCGATCGTGCTCGCCGATGAGCCCACCGGCAACCTCGATTCCACCAACGGCCGGCACATCCTTGAGCTGCTTTTGCGCCTCAATCGCACCGAAGGCACCACGCTTGTGCTCGTCACGCACGACCCCGCACTTGCCGCCCACGCCGGCCGACGCATCGTGTTGCGTGACGGCCTGGTGATCGCCGACGAGCGCAGTGCAACCGGCAACAACCGCATGGCAAGCGACAACAGCGCGACCGGCTCCGCACCAGGCGACATGGCTGATGCCGAACAGGCCGGGGCCTAAACGATGCCGGCTCTTTCCTTCGGTACCACCGCCCGCATCGCCACACGCGAACTGCGTTCTTCCCGCGGAAAGTTTGCTTTTGTGGTCCTCAGCGTCGCCATCGGCGTCGCCGCGCTCACCGGTGTGCGCGGCTTTTCGGCGGCCTTTCGCGCCGTGTTGCTGTTGCGCGCTCGCACCATCCTGGCAGCGGACCTGTCGGTTCGCTCCAATCAAGCGCTCACCCCGTTGGATCTCACCAAGCTGAACGGCCTTGTCACCGCGAGCGGTGCACAACAAACGCCCGTCACCGAGCTGCTTTCGATGGCCTCCGCTTCTTCCTCGCTCGATCCGCTGCTGGTGTCGCTGAAGGCGGTCGATCCTGCGCACTATCCCTTTTACGGCACCGTCGCGCTCGCGCCGGCCATGCCGCTCACCCAGGCGCTCACCGATACCAGCGTTGCCGTGGGCGACGATCTTCTGCTCCGCCTGCATCTCCATGTCGGCGACGCCATCCGGCTCAATAACAGCACCTTTCGGATCGCGGCCACGGTCGTCGAAGAACCGGATCGGCTTTCCGGAGCCTTTGCCGCCGGGCCCCGCGTTCTTATTTCGCAGCACGCGTTGGACGGCACCGGTCTGCTCGGCTTCGGTTCGCGCGCCACCCGCCGCGTTCTGCTCGTGCTGCCCGGCGTCGCCCCCGGCAAAGCCGCCTCCGATGCGAGCCTGGCAACGCTGCGTGATCATCTGCAGGAAGCCCTGCCTGAAGCACAGGTTTCCGACTACCGCGACGCCAATGAGGGCCTCACCCGTGCGCTCGACGGCGCCACCGGGCTCCTTTCGCTCATGTCGCTCGTCGCCCTGGTGCTGGGCGCCATCGGCGTGGCCATGGCCATCCGCGCGCATCTCGCACAGCGGCTTGACTCGATCGCAATCATGAAGGCCCTGGGCGCGGGCTCCGGCCACATCATCCGCATTTATGTGCTGCAAACGCTGCTGCTGGGCTTGTGCGGCGGTGTGCTTGGGCTTCTGCTCGGCTTTGGCGTGCAACTGGCGTTGCCGCTCTTTTTGGCGCGGCTCCTGCACCTTACGCCGGCTTTTCACCTTGATCCGCATGCGCTCGCGCTGGGCCTCGGCGCGGGTCTGCTCACCACGCTGCTTTTCAGCCTGCCGCCGCTACTCGATATCCGCGATGTGCGTCCGATTCTGATCCTGCGCCGCGCTGTCGAGACCTCCGGGGATCCCAACAGCACCAACGCATCCTTCACACATTTCGCGCAACGCCTGGTTCACAAAACACGTAGCTCCGCCGCGCAGATTATTTCTTTCGTTGTCATTTTGGGCGGGCTGATGTTTCTCGCCGCGTACGTGTCCGATTCCCGGCAGATCGGCTCTATCTTTGGTATCGGCCTGGCCGCGGTGCTGCTTGTACTGCTGGGCCTTGCCGCGGGGCTCCTGGCCCTGTTGCGCCTGGCTTTGCGGCGTACCAGCCTGCATCTGCCTTCGGCCCTGCGGCATGGCCTGGCGAACCTGTACCGGCCGGGCAATCCTTCGGCCGCGCTGTTGGCCGCGCTCGGGCTTGGCGTGATGCAGATCGCTACCGTGTATACCGTGCAACATGCCGTGGTCAGCGATCTGTCGTCCACCACTTTGAGCCGCCTGCCCAACCTTTTTCTCGTCGACGTCGGCCCCAACGAGGTCGCCGGCGTGCGTGCCGTACTGGCGGGGCAGCGCTACGTTCGCGGCGCGCCGGAAATGCTGCCCGTCATCGCCGCGCGGCTCGCCGCCGTCAACGGAACACCCGTCGAAAACCTGAAAGTCGAGCACATTCCCAAGCGCTTTTTGCGCGCGCTGAACCTTTCCTGGCCGCCGGCCGTTGATCAGCCTCCGCCCGGCGACCGCATCACCGCCGGCGCCTGGTGG
>CAXTRN010000045.1:0-21210 GCA_964246645.1 uncultured Acidobacteriaceae bacterium | reverse complement strand
TGGAGAAGTCCAAGAGCGCTTGCCGCAGCGATTTCGATCAGCGGCTGTAAACCACAGTCGAACGGCCCGAGGAACAGACGCCGGCCACAACGAAGGCAACGGAAAGGGAGATATGAAGAAGGTTTTGATTACAGGCGCGGCTACCGGCCTTGGATACGGAGTGGCCATGCAACTTGCGGAGAAGGGCTTTGAGGTGATCGCTGCCGTTGAGATCTACGGGCAGGTTCAACCTCTTAAGCGTGATGTTGCGGCGCGTGGGCTGAAGGTGCAAGTAGAAAAGCTCGACGTCACAGTTGAGGGTGATCGCAGGAAAGCACTTGCGTGGAACGTCGACATCTTGGTCAACAATGCCGGCGTTCTTGAGGGAGGTTCCGTCGTTGACATTCCCGCGAGCAACATGCGGAATGAGTTTGAGGTAAACGTCATTGGGCCTCTGCTCTTGTCTCAGGGCATCGCGAAGCAAATGGTAAAAAGGGGAAAAGGGCGCATCATTTGGGTCTCCTCGCGAGAAGGCCTGAACGTAAACCCTTTTACCGGCATCTATTCCGCGTCCAAACATGCCATTGAAGCCATCGCGGAGACGATGAGCATGGAGCTCCAGGAGTTCGGGATTGAGGTAGCGACGATCAATCCAGGCCCGTTTCTGACCGGCTTCAACGATCGTGGTTTCCAAACCTGGCAGAGTTGGGAAGACGAGCCCTCCGATCGGCTGTTCGACTATGCGAAGCTGGCATTCCCAAGGCCGCAGTTTGACCCAGGCATCATGATCGCGACGATGACGAAGGTGGTCGCGGGCGAAATCGACAGCTACCGCAACCTCGAACCCCAGTCGATGCTTCAGGAAACGAAAAAGAACATTGAAGCGCCTTGGACCAAGACCGTCAAGGATGGCCTCGGCACCCGGGCGGCTCAGGTTCAGAAGTGTTACGAGATGACACCTGAGACTCCCGAGTCCGATTGGACTCCGCAAGAACGGGACGGAGCCGCTCGCTAAGGCGCGAAGATGACTGGCCTGACCTGGTTTGAACTCCAGATCAGGCCAGCAATACGAGCTACGGAGCCGGCACGACAATCAGAGCTGGGTTCCGGTGATCGCGATCTAACTGCAGATAGCAAGCCTGACGACTCCTATTTGCAGACCCTCATAACGCGGTTCTCGGATGTTACGGGAAGGTGCAGGACGAGGAATTTGACTCCTGCGGGGATGCGGCTTCAAAACGGCGTCCTCCGGCACCGTTTCGGGTTGCAGAGGCAGAACGGCCCCGGACGAAATCCGGGGCCGCTTCGTTAGGGTTAAGCAGCCTTCTTCTTTGTGGCTTGCTTTTTTCCTGTCACCTTGGCGACGCTTGGTTTCGGCGTGCCGACGAATGTGCCCTTAGCTTTGGAAGTCCTGGGCTTGGGAGGCTCGAACAAAAGGGCGGCTTGCGCGAGGAAATCGAAATCATTCTCACGCGGTATGTCCGTGTGCCCGGTGAAGACGATGCGCAGCGCAAATTGCGTCAGCTTGTCATCGGGTAGAGAGGTGAGAGTGGACAACAGAATCTCCTCCGGGGTCTGTTGGTTGTTTTCGTCGTCTCCGGCGTAGAACCCTGCAACGTCTTCTGCGAAGTCGAACGGGTCAAGGTTGATGAGAGCGGCAAGGAAGATGCGCAACTGCGGTGCGGTGAACGTCGCTGGCGCATGGCCTAGGATGCTCTCGAACGTGTCAAGCCGTGCCCTGCGGAGTTCGGCTCGGCGGGTATGCTCGGCCTCGTACTCCTGCTGTTGCCGCTCGAACGCCTGACGGCGTTCCTCGGCTTTGCGCTCCTGCTCGGCTTCCTGCTCCTTTCTGTGCTGCTCTGCGGCTGCCTGTTCCTCCTCGCTCAGTTCCGGCTCAGGCGCACTTGCTTGTGAGGCTAGTGCCGGAGCTTGCTGGTGGGCAACACGGGCCGCAACTTCCGGATTGTGCACCGGGCACTGCCGGTCGATGCAGACAGTGCGCGTGGTGCCGGTATGCTTTCCGAACACCACGATGGCCGTCCGTGTGGCTTCGCAGGGTGGCTCGGCATCCGGGTTGTCGGGGGTGTCGAGTTCGCGCCATGCACTGCGATCCAATGTGCCGGGGCGCTGCTGGCTGGCCGGTCGCCATGCAAGCTCAATCTGCACCAGACTCGGCCGTAAGGCAATTTCCTGGTCGATGTGGGCTTCGACTTTGGCGTGAAAGCAGGGCGCGTCCAAGCATTGATCGCCCTGCACATCACAGAAGAGCGTCCGGTTGTAGCCGCTGCGACGGGGGCAGGTCGTGCAAGCTCCGGCAGCGCGGTTGAGGTTGGGATCTTCGCGGTCGAACAGCGCATCCGCAAGGGACAGGTAGAGGTTCGCCTGTATCCAAGCGGCAACGTGCTTGGCCGGTAGCAAGTGTGGTTCGCTATCCTGCCAGTCCTTGCGCCAGCACTGCTCGAAGGCGGCTTGCTGGTGCTCCTGAGGTAGACGGGCAATCAGGTTGGCATGGCTGGCGGTGATGCGCTCCTGCGTGAACGCTTCCGCGACTGCCGGGATGAGTTGCAGCAGCGAAAGACGGGCGTAGATGTGCGATGCGCTCTTGCCGGACTTCTCGACCAACGCAGCTACGTCATAGCCTGGGAGGTCTAAGAGACGCTGGAAGCCCTGCGCCTCCTCGTAGGGATGAACATCCACCCGTTGCGAGTTTTCGACCAACTGCCATTCCATCGCCTGAGCATCGGTCACTTCGACGATGCGGGCCGGAAGGGCGAAGAGTTCCGCAAGCTGCGCGGCGCGGAAGCGCCTCGCACCTGCGACGATCTCAAAGCCGTTCGCGTTCGGGCGCACAGTGATGGGCTGGATGAGGCCATGCTGCCGGATACTCTCGGCAAGCTCATACAGCTTGCCCTCCTCGAAGGTCTGGCGTGGGTTGGTGCTGGACTCGTGAATGGTGTCGATGGCAAGGAACTGGAATGCGCTGCTGTCTTGCATGACGGCCCTCCTTGGGCGTGGTGTTGTGGCGTGAGGTTGTGGAGCGGACGCACCGCTCTGGTCCGCGCCCGGATGGGCGAACTCAGGGGCGCTGCCGCTCGAAAGCCTCGGCGGAGCCTTGCTGCCGCAAGTTGTTGTCCCACAACTCAGCAAATGCTTGGTGCTGCCTGTGCAGTTCGCGGTGGTAGGCGTAATGGCCGTCGGTGGTGAAGCGCGACCACTGCTCGATGCGGGCGTAGTCGTTGCGCCAGTAAAAGGGGTTCAGGTGCACTCCACCGGATAGCCCAAGCTCGAAGAGCATTTCGGGGTCGCGCATGGCGTCGCCGTTCTGTTCGCCGTAGTGCGCCACCGAGAGCGCGGGTAGACCGCACGGCCCGGACTCGTCCACGGCCTCGATGCACAGCGGCAGAAACGGCGGATTGTCGATGCAGAGCGAGAGTCCATGGTGCCAACCTCCCGCCGCTTTCAGGATGCGGAGAACGGTTTGCATCACGCCGCCTCCGCAAGTTCCGGCTCCGTGGTGTCGGCCTGGGCTTCGACTTCGACGATGGGCGGCTGCAGGGCCGCAAGAATGATCGCAGAGGTGCGCTGCACCACCTCCAAACTCTCCGCCAGCAACGAAGCATTGCCGTGGTAGAGGTGGATGTAGTCCGCCGATGCGCTTCCGGCCTCTAGCCCCACGGCCTTGCCGACAATGAAGGCGACAGCCTCAGCCTCGGTCTCCTTCACGACCTTGGTGGTTGTCGTGCGGCGTTCGGCCTTATGGAGCATCTCATGCGCCAGCTCATGCACAAGGGTGCTGAACTCCTCCGCCTCGGTCTGGCCGGGGAAGATGGCGATGCGTCCGCCGTAGCTCACACCCAAAGCGGGGCTGATCTTCTCGGTGTAGACAAGCTCGATGCCCTGATCGGCGAGGAACGCCAGCAAGCGGTCGCGGTTCTCGCCAACGGTGCCCGTCACCTGCCGGAAGGCTGGCAGCGGTGCGCCCTCGGTCTGCTCAACATCGAAGACATAGGCGTTGCGGAAGCCCACAAGCGTGCGGGTGTTCTGCTTGGTAAGGTCTTTCTCGGCCTCCTCGTCCTTCTTGCGCTTGATGCCGACGATGGGAGCAAGAATGCGGATGCCGCGCTCGCCTTTCTTCACCTTGCGTCCAAGCTGGTTCCACGCATACAGCCCGGCCACGCGGGTGGCGTCAGGCCGCTGCCGTGCGATCTCCAGGATGTTGCCGAGCGAGTAGTTGTGAAACCGGCTCATCGCGTTCAGGTATGCGGTGAGAGCGCCAGAGTGTCCGGCCTCCAACTGCTCGATGAGGGCTTTGACATTGGCCGCGATTACTTCTTTCGCGGTCGATGGCTGCTGATTCTGGCGGGGGTTGGTGGTGGTGGCTGCGTTATTCATGGTGGTTCGCTCCTTTGCCGTTGCTGTTGCTGTTGCTCTTCCGCTGGTGAGCCAGCGGCATGCGTACATGCCGCAATAAGCGGAAAGGGTTTAGCAGGGCGGCAAAGGGCAAGGGGTGGGGTATCGCCCACCCGCAGGGGCGCGGAACCATCGCGCTGATTTTTCGGAACGAAAAATTATGGGGACACCCCTTGCGCTGCGCCAGGGTGCAACCCTCAGGGTCGGATCTGCACGCGCTCTTGCGTGCCTATGTTTCAGGGGCGGCGTTGCGGGCAGGAACAGGCCCGCTGTGGTGGGTGGCGGAGGACGCGCGTACGCGGCCGGAGACGGGGAGGAAGACTTCCTCCCTGAAAGGCGAAGTAAACTAAAAGATCATTTGGACAGCAGCGCATTCCTCGGAGTGGCTGCCATGTACTTCTGGAGGCGCAGTTGGCTTTTCGGGCTGTCGGGTCAACCTGGGGAAAATGGGATCTGCACTTCCACACCCCTTCGTCGTACGACTACGGGAACAAGAGCGTAACCAACCAGCAGATTGTCAACGGTTTGCTTGCTTCCGGTGTGCAGGTGGTAGCGATTACGGACCACCACATCATGGACACGGAACGGATCAAAGAGCTGCAAGCTCTGGGCGGCGATAGGCTCACTGTGCTTCCGGGAATCGAATTTCGTTCCGAACTTGGCGGCAAAGAGACGGTCCACTTTATTGGGATTTTCCCGGAAGACGCCAATCTGGTGGACCTCTGGACGAAGCTCAGCGGCAAGCTCGAACTAACTGCGGAGGACATCAAAAAGAAGGGGGGAGATGAAAGACTCTATGTTCAGTTCACCGGGGCTGCGGATACGATTCACGAGTTAGGTGGGATTGTGACTGTGCATGCCGGCAAGAAGACCAACTCCATCGAGAATGTCGGCAATACGAATTTCAAGATGGCGTTTAAGGCTGATCTCGCACGGAAGCACATCGACATCTTCGAGCTTGGACAAGTGAGCGACCGCAAGGTCTATCAGGAGATGGTCTTTCCCAACATCAAACACGAGCTTCCTCTGATTATGGGTTCGGACAACCACGACATTTTTTCGTACCAGCCGAAGGCGTTTTGCTGGATTAAGGGAGACTCCAGCTTTCGCACCTTCCAGCAACTCATGAGCGATCCTCACCGTGCTTATGTCGGAGATGAACCGCCAGAGATGACGCGAATCGGAGCAAATCCGACTAAGTACATCGAAAGCATCAGTTTTAAGAAGATTGCGAACTCGAAGCTTACCGAAGATTGGTTCGAAAGCACGGTGCGCATCAATCCTGGTCTGGTCGCGATTATCGGAAACAAGGGGAGCGGCAAAACAGCGCTTGCCGAAGCGCTTGGATTGCTGGGCAACTGCGAATCTGCGGCATCGTTCTCCTTCCTGAGCGACCGGAAATTTCGACAGACTAAAAACAATAAGGCGCGTGAGTTCGAAGCCACGCTGACGTGGCGAAATGGTCATTCCGTGATACGAAGGCTTTCGGACCCGACGGACGCCGATAAGCCGCGCGATGTCTCTTACATCCCACAAAGCTACCTGGAAGAGATCTGCAATGAGGTGAACACTATTCCCGGTAGCCAGTTCGACGCAGAGCTAAAGTCGGTCATCTTTTCGCACGTTGCCGAGCATAAGAAGCTCAATGCGGAATCGCTTGACGACCTTATCCGGTTCCAGACGGAACCCATCGAAGAGCGCACTGCTACGCTCCGCGCCGAGCTGCACGAGATCAACCTGCGCATTCTGGAACTCGAAGGCCGCTTTTCGGCATCAAATCGCCAACTCTTGCTCAACCTGAAGGCGAGCAAGGAACGAGAACTTGAAGCGCATGACAAGTTGAAGCCGGCAGTGGTCCTAAAGCCGGAAGCCGATCCGGCCCAGCAGGCGACTATGGAAGCTGTGAGCCAGCAGATTGCGGAGGCCAATACCAAACGCGACTCGCTTCAGGAGAACGTTCGCGCGTCCGACGGCCTCAAAAAGAGGGCGGCATCGCAAGCCGCCAGTGCCGCCCGCATCGTTCACTTGTTGCAGAACTTCATGTCTGCGCACCAGACATTACTGCGGAATCTTGAAGGCGATTGCAAGGTTTTGGGCGTCGACCCGACCACGCTGGTAACGATAACGCTGAATCAGTCCTCCATCACGGCGGCAAGCGCTGCGGCTACCAAGCAGCTCGATGAAGAGGACGAAAAGATCACTGCGGCGAATACAGAGTTGAAAGTGCTTAGGGATACCATTGCCGCGCTCGCGCAGCAGCTTGACGCGCCGAACAGCGCCTTTCAGAAGTACGGTGAGGCACTACGCGCTTGGACGGAGCGTCGCGCGGTAATCGTTGGTGAACCCACCATCCGGGACACGCTCTCGTACCTCGAAGCGCAGATTAAGGAGTTGGAGGATGTACCGAAGCAGCTCAATGAGGCGCGGACGGCACGCGCCGAAAAAGTAAAGACAATCTTTGCGCAGATTGAGGCGACGGTCGGCATTTACCGGGAACTCTATCATCCCGTGCAGGAATTTATCCTTTTCCATCAGGTGGCGAAGAACCAGTTCCAGATGGAGTTCGATGCCAGCATCACTGCATCACGATGGGAAGAGATCATCCTGGCAAAAGTGAATCAGGGACGTAAAGGTACGTTCTGCGGCGTAGAGGACGGCAAGCGTGCGCTCAAGGAGTTGATTGAACAAGCAGACCTGCAGGCCTCTGCAGGCGTTATAAAGTTTTGCTCGGACTTGATGGCTCGTTTTGAAAGCGACTTCCGCTCTACGCCTCGAAGCACCTACTCGCTCAGCGAACAGCTGCGGCAAGGCATAGAGCCAGTTGCGTTCCTCGACGGGATCTTCGGTCTGTCGTACTTGGTGCCGAAGTATCAGCTCAAGTGGTCCGGTAAGAGCATTGACGAGCTGTCGCCGGGAGAACGTGGAACGCTGTTGTTGATCTTCTACCTACTGATCGACCGCCGTGACATTCCGTTAATCATCGATCAGCCCGAAGACAATCTCGACAATCAAACGGTTTACGACATGCTGGTTGCCTGTCTTCGAGAAGCGCGAAGCCGCCGTCAAGTCATCATTGTTACGCACAATCCGAACTTGGCGGTTGTGTGTGATGCGGACCAGATCATTCATTCACACATCGACAAGCAGAACAATCTCAACAAGGTCACGTACACATCTGGCTCCATCGAGAATCCTGCAACGAACCTTCTCAGCATCACTGTGCTCGAGGGTACGCGGCCGGCTTTTGTGCATCGTGAGCGAAAATATCAAAGCGATAAGTAGTTTGTCATCACTCAGTCATGGCCAGCAGACGCAGAGCTACATCGTGTTAGATGTGCCTGCCGTGTCTCGTGCTCGTAAAGCCTCATACAGCTGCGCTGGGCCCAGCAGAACCTCCTTGAGACCGCTTCGGACGTGCTCGGAGTCCAGTGCCTGTTTGCTCAGAGACGATAGCGCCGAAGAGGCGTCCATAATGGCATTGATAAGTTCGTGATTCAGGTCGGGCGAGTTCGCAAACTGTTCTTTGCTATTGCTCACCGCTTGCTGTCTCAACGTGTCCGACTCCATCAACTTGCCCTTGATGACATCGTTCACGTAAACGAGCTTGTCACCTTCGGTGGTATCGGCTCCGAAAAGGTCATTGACCTTAGCGATGATCTCTCCGAGACGCGCCTTTTCCTTCTCCTGCACGGAGCCGGAGCCGGTGTCGGTCAGTGGCTTCAGCGTCGGCGCGTCACCTTCGCTAAGAGGCAAAGTGCGGTTCCCGCGATCACGCAGGATGTGGTGCGTCAGGATCACCTGTGATAGATCAACGCCGTCACGCTCGCGCCCAAACTCCAGCAGTGGCGTGAGCCGCTTGTAGAAGATGGCCCGCTTCTCTAGGCCGGTATTTGCGTAATCGAAGATCTGCGACAGGAAGGTATAGGCGTGGCCGAAGCTGCCCATGTCGCGCTTGAAGAGCATCAACGTCTCCATCTCGGCGTGAGCGTCTTCAACCGCGCCATCATCCCCTGCGGACTTGGCAGCCTTCCATCGGTCATGAGTCGCTTTGAACTGACGCACAAGCCTATCGGCCACCGGCTCCAGTGCGCGCACGAGATCGCCCTGTTTCGACTGTGGATTCAATTCAACCGTTGCCACTCGGTCTACCTCGAACTCGTCATAGTGTCCGGCTGCGTCGAGCTTGGCACGCAAGTTGTAAACAAGGTTGGGGTCAGTCACATCTTCCAGTGTGGCCGTCGTGTAGTACGTGCGGAAGGCCTCCAGAACTTCTTCGGCCTCGTTCACGAAGTCCAGAACGAACGTCGTGTCCTTAATACCGAAGGTGCCGGAATAGGAGCGGTTCAGCCGCGACAGGGTCTGCACGGCTTGTATTCCGCCGAGGCGCTTGTCCACATACATCCCGCATAGCAGGGGCTGGTCAAAGCCAGTCTGGAACTTATTGGCGACGAGCAGGATTTGGTACTCGTCCGTTTTGAAGGCCTCGCGGATGTCTCGCCCCCGCAGGTTCGGGTTCAATGCCTTGCTGTTTTCGGTAAATGAGTCTTCGCCGGAATCTTTATCGTTCACCTCGCCGGAGAACGCGACCAACGCGCTCAAGCGATAGCCCCTCGACTGAATGTACTTCTGCATAGCGAGCTGCCAGCGCACTGCCTCCCGTCGACTGCCGACGACAACCATTGCCTTTGCATGACCAGCAAGCAACGGTTGCACATTCTCAAGATAGTGCTCGACCACCACTTGGACCTTCTGCGAGATGTTGTACGGGTGCAGTCGCACCCAACGCATGATGCCCTTCATCGCAGTGGAGCGTTCGACCTCCGTCTCGTCGTACTCCTTGCCATGATGTGCGAGCCTGAAGGCGAGCTTATAGGTCGTGTAGTTCTCTAACACATCGAGGATGAATCCTTCCTCGATCGCTTGCCTCATGCTGTATACATGGAACGCCTCGGGCACGTTTGTCGGCCCTGCTGGCTGGTCGGGTTCGGGCCTGCGTCCAAACAACTCCAGCGTCTTCGCCTTGGGTGTTGCCGTGAATGCAACGTAGGTGATGCCCGTATCGGCGGTGCGAGCGGTCATCTGCGCCCGCAGCACATCGTCGAAGCCAACCTCGCCGCCGTCCTCGATCTCCTGCCACTCTTCGGCGCTGAGCACCTGTTTCAACTTCGCGGCTGCCTCGCCTGTCTGCGAGCTATGCGCTTCATCGGCAATCACGGCAAAGCGTTTGCCCTCGGACGCTGCAAGCTCACGAACCTTCTCCAGGGCAAACGGGAAGGTCTGAATGGTGCAAACGACGATCTTCTTATCACCGGAGAGCGCCTCCGCAAGTTCCTTGCTCTTGCTGCCGCTGACGCCCTTGATGCTGGTCACAACGCCCGTCGTCCGCTGGAAGTCGAAGATAGCGTCCTGCAACTGCTGGTCGATCACGTTGCGGTCGCTTACCACGATTACTGAGTCGAAAACCTTCTTGTGTTCGGCATCATGCAGGTCTGCGAAGAAGTGTGCCGTCCATGCAATCGAGTTTGTCTTACCCGAACCTGCCGAATGCTGGATCAGATACTTGCCGCCCGCACCCTCCGCCTTTACGGCGTTCAGCAGCTTTCGCGTAGCGTCAAGCTGGTGGTATCGCGGGAACAGATACCGGGTCAGCTTCTTCTTGTCGTCCTTTTCGGTGACGAGGTAACGGCCAAGGATGTCGAGAAAGCTCTCGCGCTCCCAAACTTCCTCCCACAGATAGCTCGTTCGATGGCCTGACGGAGATGGCGGATTGCCAGCCCCGCCGTGGTCTCCCTCGTTGAAGGGCAGGAACCGAGTCGCTGGCCCTGCAAGTCGGGTCGTCATCTGAGCCTCGGAGTTGCTGACGGCGAAGTGAACCAGCGCACCACCGGGAAAGCTCAAGAGCGGCTCGGCCTTTTGACCTTTCGGTTGCGGATGCCGGTCGAACCGGTACTGGTCTACCGCGTCCTTCACACTCTGGGTGAAGTCCGACTTCAGTTCCACCGTTGCAACGGGCAAGCCATTCAGGAAGAAGACGAGGTCGAGGCAGTTCTCATTGCTCTGCGAGTAGCGCACCTGCCGGACGATGCGCAAGTGATTGGCCGCATACCTTGTCGTAATCGAGGCATTGATGCCGGAGGCAGGACGAAACTGCGCCAGGGCAATCTTGCTCTTTACCGGGAATAGCTCGATGCCGTTGCGCAGCACGTCGAGCGTTCCCCGTGTATCCAGATTCTGCCGGAGCTGGTCTAGAAGGCGGGTGTCGGCCCCAAGGCCGTGTCCCTTCGCCAATGCCTGCCATGCCTCCGGCTGCGACTCCTGCACCCACGCAATCACATCCTCAGGGAAGAGCGCCCGCACCCGGTCGTACTGCGCGGAGACGCCCTCTTCATACATCCAGCCATGCTGCCCGAGGTGCTCGGCGATCTCGACCTCGAAGTGAATCTCCTTATGCAGGCTCATGGGCTTCCTCAGTCGTCGTACCAATCTGTCCGGCTGCATGTCGCGTGTGCTTGCCATAGCCTACCGGAACCAAGCTCTTGTCCTTCATCCATTGCAGAGCCTTCTTCCACCGCTCAGGGGCAATCTGCTCTTTGCTCTTGTGCCAGCGTTCTGCGCTTGAGGCCTCATGCAAGATGGCAGCATCATCCGTTGATCCACCGTCGATCAGCAAGTCGTTCCATGCTGCATAGAGGGTCGAAACGATCTCGCATTCTCTGGTTTTGAAAGCACCAAGCAACCTGAGGACTTCGTCAATTCGTGGCATCTCGGCCTGCCAATGGGCAAGGTACTTCTTGTGTTCGCCGCGCTTTTCCAATGGTCGGTATACATATCGTTCGCCTTCCTTGACCTCTTCAAACCACTTCTGCTTCTTAAGGTTCTTGCTGATACCAGCCATGGCTCTTGCATCGAATGGTCCCGCAGCGTTACGGCTGTAGTCTCCTTGTAACTCGCTGACCTGGCCGTGATACTCGCAAAGGTGAATCAGCTTCTGCAGCTTGATTCGACCCATGCGTTGGCTGTTGTAACGGTCAAGAATCTCTGCGGCGAGCAACTGGTGTGCGAAACCCGAACTGTATTGGGTTGCGCTTAAGACGGGCTTGGCGATGTCGGCGCGAACGTCGATCTTGCCCGTTACGGCTGCGGATATGAGAGCACTTCGACGTTCCAGCAAAATCGTGATTGCAGCTTCGGCTTCCTCCCTCAGCACAGCGATCTGAGCAGTTTTTCTGTCTAAGTATTTGACTACTTCTCTCTGTTCATTCAGCGGAGGGAGCGCAATAAAGATTTGTCCGTAGCGTGTTGGGTTTAGATTGCATTGACCGATAGCGACGAAAGCATTTGCCCTGGCTATTCCAAGAATCCCTTCGGTGTTGAGTAGATATGCGAAATAGGCTGGAATAGAATCTTCGACTGTTCGTAGTCGAACCAAGTAGGAGGCGAAGCTCACTGGAAGATCAAGGCCTCCCATAAACATCCCTACCTTACCAATAAGGTCCAGACTGTTTGTGCGGTTGTAAAGCAGGTCGCCTTCACGAAGGATGAGCGCAGGGTCAATGCAATCGACGTATTTCAGGTCGTCTGTAACCACCCGGCCATCTTGGATATTTCCCATACGAAGAATCGCGACGGCACCCTCAGAATCTAGGGATTCAGAAACACCATAATCCATTGAACTGAAAGCCCGCTTCAGAGCCTCAACTGACCAATGGGCTGGAATCTCACCGAGCCACTCTATACCGGAATCCCTAAGTGGAACTTCGGGATTTAGGCCCTTCGTGACAGCGTGTGAGATGACTGCCTGGCGCTTCTCTTTCAGCAAGTCAATCAGCCGCTGCTGCTCCTCGATCAATGCATCTATCTTCAGCGTCTCATCGTCTAGAAAAGCAAGTATTGTTTGCTGCTCTTCTTTAGGGGGAACCGCAATTCCGATGATCTTAAGTTCATCCCATCCGATAGCCGCTCTGTGAGCCAAAATTCCATTGCCAAATGATGCTGCGTATCGCTGGAATGCCGTGTTCTGAAAAATACGAAAACCAAATCGCGGCAGAATGACCGCTTCATTGATCTCAAGCACTACATAGACAGGACTACAGATACCGTCGTATCTGGACATCCCATATGAACCAATGTTGTAATTCATGCTGTTGATGACAATATTTCCAGTCCGGACGACTTTGCATTTTGACAGATCTTCGGGCTTTTTATTCCCAATGTCTCCTTTTTCTGCATATGGCATAACGCCGATGTTCGCCATAAGAGACAGGTAATTTTGGCACTCAGCACCTTCGTTTCTATTGTCGAGGTGTTGGACAATAGACCTCACTGGTGCAACCGTCCAGTGCTCCGGAACCTCACCCAGCCATTCCACCCCACTGTCCTTGTACCTCTCATAACGCGGGAAGCTCATTGTGCCTCACCTTCCCGCATGTCCTGCATGTAAAACTCTTGGAGCTTGGCTTGGAGCAGCTTCTTGTCGGGAAGCGCTGTCTGATACTCAGCGATGAGCGTGGGCGACAACGTGCGGCTCAGTGCGTATTCCACCACCTTATCTTCCTTGCTGGCACAGAGCAGCACACCGATGGAGGGCTGTTCGTGCGGCTTACGCACATCGCGGTCCAGCGCCTCCAGATAGAAGGTCAGCTTGCCGAGATGTTCAGGCTCGAACCGCTGTACCTTGAGTTCAAACGCAACCAGACAGTTGAGGCCACGATGGAAGAAGAGCAGGTCAAGCGCAAAGTCCCTCGTCCCCACCTGCACAGGAAACTCCGAGCCGATGAAGCAGAAATCCCGACCAAGCTCCAGCAGGAAATCCTTCATACGGTTTAGCAACGCATGGTGAAGGTCGTTCTCAGTGTGTTCGCGCGGCAAGCCAAGAAACTCGACGTTATAGGCGTCCCGAAAAACATTGACTGCCTCCGGGTGCATTGGTCTCACCGCTGCCGAGACTTTTGGCGGAGACAGCACCACGCGCTCAAACAGAGCCGTATCGAACTGGCGCTCCAACTGGCGGCTTGACCAGCGTTCCTTCGTCGCCATGCGGACATAGAACTCGCGCTCTTCGGGCCGCTTGCTCTGGCCGAGAATGATGAGGTGATGGGTCCAGGGTAATTGTCTCAGCAGTGCCGAGACAATTGCTTCATCCCTATATGCCTCGTAAAACTGCTTCATTCTGAATAGATTGGGTCGGGAGAACCCGCGCAACCCTGGATGCGAATGTGCGATGAACCGGGCCAGATTCTCGACCGTCCCAGAACCCCACTCGGCAGCTTCAATCTTGCGGCTAATGTACTCGCCCACTTGCCAGTACAGGTCGATGAGCGCAGTGTTTACGGCGCGGTAGGCGTCTTGCTGAGACGTAGCGATCAACGCAACGATCTCGGCGAACCCATCGGGATCGGGCGGCGGTACCGCCAACGCGGACTTTTGTAGTTTCGGCTTTGTCGTCATGCGCTCAACCCCGCAATCATCGTCAGGATACGGTCGGTGACGACTTTGAGGTCGGCGTCAATCTCCGCAAGCTCACGTGGCGGCTTGAAGACGTAGAAGTGTCGGTTGAACGGTATCTCATACCCTACCTTCGTCTTTTCATGGTCGATCCAAGCGTCCGGCGCGTGAGGCAACACCTCGCGCTCGAAGTAAACCTCCACATCTTCACTGAGCGGAACATTCTCGGTGTCGCGGAGGTCGGCATCGGGCGCCAGCTTTCCCTTCATCTTGCCTTTAGTGCCGAGGACAACTTTGCCCTCAGCGTCGCGCAAGGGGCGCTCGACCGTGATCGTCCGATAGCCAAAACTTTCGTTCGGGAAGATGAGCGAGATCGGCACACCGTCGCGCCGAACCTCCTTAAAGTCGCAAAAGATGCGTGTGATCTCGTCGATGTGCTCCGGGCTCAGCTCCTTGCGTTTGTCGCCCAGGCTCTTTCGCATTCGCTGCCAGAAGTCGGAGGCGTCGATCAACTGCAACTTGCCTTTGCGGTGCGGCAGCTTGTGGTTCGTCACAACCCACAGGTAGGTAGAGATACCGGTGTTATAGAACATCTCCGTAGGCAACGCGACGATGGCCTCAACAAGATCACTCTCCAAGAGATATTGCCTGATATTGCTCTCACCTGAACCGGCCCCGCCCGTGAACAGCGGCGAACCGTTCTGAACGATGCAGAACCGCGCCCCGCCATCGGCAAGCGGGCGCATCTTCTTCACCAGATGCAGCATGAAGAGTAGCGAACCATCCGAGATGCGCGGCAGTCCCGGCCCGAAGCGTCCATTGAAGCCCTGCTCGTCATACTCTTTGCGGACGGCCTTCTCGGACTGCTTCCATTCCACGCCGAAGGGCGGATTGGAGAGCATGTAATCGAACACCTGATGTGCGTGGCCGTCGTTGGCGAGCGTGTCACCGGGTTTGATATTCGCCACATCCTGCCCCTTGATAAGCATGTCCGCCTTGCAGATGGCGTAGGACTCGTCGTTCAATTCCTGGCCGGATACCGTAAGCCGCGCCTTCGGGTTGTGCTCATGCACCCACTCGCCCGCCACCGAAAGCATTCCGCCTGTGCCGGCTGTCGGGTCGTAGATTGTCCTGACGACGCCGGGTTTGGATAGAACATCGTCATCCTCGGCGAAGATCAGGTTGACCATGAGTCGAATGACCTCACGGGGAGTGAAGTGTTCGCCGGCGGTTTCATTGGAGAGTTCCGCGAACTTACGGATCAATTCCTCGAAGATCGTGCCCATGTCAGCATTGCTGACCTTCTCCGGGTGGAGATCGATCTTGCTGAACTTCTCGGTGACGAGATAGAGCAAGTCGGCGTTGGCGAGCCGGTCGATCTGCGCCTCCAGCTTGAAGCGGGAGAAGATGTCTTTGACGTTGGGCGAAAAGCTGTGCAGGTATGCAGCAAGGTTAGGAGCAATGTTGTCCTGATCGCCAACGATCGCCTTCAGATCCATTGGTGAGGTGTTGTAGAACGTTGCGCCGGAGGCGCGCGTGAGGAAAGGATTGACGCTGGTACTAGAAGGCTCGCGCTTGGCCGCCTCCTTCAGTACAGCCGCTTTCGTGCCCTCAAGAACACAGTCCATCCGCCTCAGAACTGTAAACGGCAGAATCACTTGGCCGTACTCGTGCGGCTTGTACTTGCCCCGTAGCAGGTCGGCTACAGACCATATGAAAGACGAGAGGTTCACTACCGAATGTTACCCGCTCGGCACAGAACCCGGTAGTTGCCTAGAAGGGTCACTCACCGACCCGTATTCACCCATACCGTCTGCATCATCGCTAGAGATGAAGGCCAAAGACCTGCTCAGTTTCTGTCTTTGTTAGCGGCCCGGGACCATGACTGAAGCTGAAGTCGCGGGAAGGTGGCTCGATGTTCACGGCCGGCGTTCGCGTCAGTGCCGCCGCATCGTTGGTATAGAGCACCACATCCTTAGAACCTCGGGAGAGTGCTGAATAGAGATGGCTGTCCTTGTTGAGCTGCGCCGGGTCCTGCACGTTGAATAAGATGCGGTCTGCTCGGCCCGGAGAGCTCACGGCGTAGCCATAGTCGATGTGCTTCGCCTGGTCGGGTGTGAGCTGTACGTGCTTGCCGTTGTCCAGCGTGACATCCAATGATCTGCCGTTATCGCTACGGCCTGATACCGTGCCGAAGGCACGGTTAGGAATGCCGTGCTCAGGGACGGGTGCGCTGAAGCGGACACGTTCGTTCGGGGCGAATTCGCGCTGCTCCTCGCGGTAGAGGGTGCTCTGCTGCGAGAGGGCCTTCGCCTGGTGCAATCGGTAGGAAACCTGTTCGCCCGCCGCGGTGTCCACGGTGATGAGGTTGTTCTTTACTCCGACTTCCCGCACGGTCGCCGTCGAATCTGGCGCGATGCCTAGCTTCTCGTCACCTGCTTTGTACCGGATGAGGTCGCCTGGAGCGTAACTCTCCGCTCGAAGGCGGCTACCGTTCTTCTCGACGAGGATCGGCGAGCTGGGGGCCCTTTCACGCCCTAGCTCCTGACGAATAAGGCTGGTCAGATCCTTGCGCTCTTCTGGGTCTGGGCTGACGACGATGGAACGGGCCGGTCCTTTGGCGAAGTCAGTGGACATCGCGGCGAGACGATGATTTGGGTCGGCGTACTCGTGAATACGGCCTTGCTCACGCAGCATGGCGACGCCACGTTCAGTGTCATTCTTGCCAAGAGTCTCGATGGCATCCTTCAGCCGTTCGGCTGGGGTGGGCTGGTATGCCTCATGGTGCTTCCGTCCCAGGGCAGAGGTCTTGGACACATCCCTGCTCAGGGCTTTCCCCAGCTCGTCAGCATTGTTGGTGTAGATTCGGGCGTCGTGGCTGGCGCGGGAGACGGCAACGTAGGCAAGGCGGGTGTTGATGAGGCCGCGCGGCCCGTCTGTGTCAATGTTCGCCAGAACGCGCTTGGTGGTGAGGCCCTGTGCGCTGTGCGAAGTCACGGCGTAGCCGTGGTCGATGTTGCGGAACTGCTTCGGATCGAAGCTCAAGAGGCGGTCGGCTTGGCCGGGAAGCTGGACGGTCATGCGCTCCGGCGTCTGCTCCTGCACTACGCCGATCTCTCGATTCAAGATGCCTAGCTTCCGGTCGGCTGCGGTGAACTGAATGCGGTCGCCTTAGGCAATCTCCCTAGTCGCTTCGCGGTAAGCCGTAACGCCGCGAAGCCGCTTGGGGTCGTAGGTAACGGTCTGGCCGTCTACTTTCTCCACAGTGACGGTGTTGCGGTCCTTGTCGATCGCCACAACCGTTGCGGAGCTGTTTCGCTCAATGCCTTCGGCCTTACTGCCTTTGCTGTACCGAAGTACGTTGCCCAACTCGTACCGGGCCGCCCAGCTCCGGTCGGCTCCGGCGAAGTCGGATCGAGTAGTAAGCATTTGCAACTCCTGGCCCTCGCGGGACAAAGTGCCTTTCGCTTTCAGCTCCTCACGCACGGCTTCATTGATCTGCTGGCGGCTGCGATTGTCGGGCGAGACGATCAAAGTGTTCGCGGGCTTCGCGGCGTAGTCTTTGGCGATGGCGGCGATGCGTTCGGTGCCGTCCTTTACCTGCGTCACTCGGCCTTGCTCGGACAGCAGCTTGACGCCCGCTTCCGTCTCGTTCTTTGCAAGATGCTGGACAGCTTTGAGCAGCTCGGGGTCTCTCTGCCGCACGATCTGGTCCAGCTTTGACGTTCGCAGTCCCGCTTCTTGCAACTGTTCGAAGGGCTTTCCGGCCTCTACGCCCTGGTGCTGACGCGTGTCGCCAATGAGGAGAACGCGGTCTTGTGGCTGGAGCTTATTAAGGAAAGCGTTCACCTGCTTGGTGCTCGCAAGGCTTGACTCATCAAGAAGGTAGAGGTGCTTGTCAGAAGGGTTTACGGGTCCTTGCTGGCCTCGCGCAAGGAAGCTCTGGAGCGTCGATGCGTTCACGCCAGCATCGCGTAGCTGGCCGGCGGCGCGGGCGGTTGGGGCAAAGCCCTCTACGGCGTAGCCACCCTTCTCTGCGCCCTCCCGGATGGCCTCAAGGGTGGTGGTCTTACCAGTGCCGGCCAATCCTTGCAACCCATGAACGCGGTCCCGAGTGGTTAGCACTTCTTCAATCACCGTCCGCTGCGATGCATTTAGGAACTCGCGGCTACTGGCTTGCGCGGTCGCCAGCGCCGCGCTCAGGATCGGCTCGGCTGCACCCCTGTCACGGTTGATGATGGCGATGTTGCTTCGCTCCTGAGTAAGGGTTTCCGGTGTCGTGAAGCTCCGGCCGCTCGCGTACTTCGCTCTCGGAACTTCCTTGAACAATCCGTCCTCAGTCTGCGCTTTGAACTCCGCCAGGATCTCCTTCGGCGTGGCCTGGCCGAAGCCGCGGCGAAGCGCGTCGCGAGCGATCATTCGTTCATCGGCGACAGCTTCGCGCTCGAAGTGATGCTCGCGCGCGTAGTTCACGGCCTCGCGCGCGGCCTTCAGGTCATCTCTGGGTGCCGCGAATTCCTGTACCTGAGCGCGGTGGCGAGCTGAGGCGATGACATGGTCGGCCTGGTTGCCGTGCTGCGCTGCTATTTCCCTATGAGCCGTGAGCACCTCTGCCGGTGAAAGTATCTGCTTCTTGTCGCGAGTCGCGTGCGCAGCTATCTGCGCGGCCTCAGGTCCGGTGTACCCGCTCTTAGCTACAGCTTCTTCGATCTGCTGACGGCGAGGACTGGAAGCGTCAAGGTACGCCTGTGAGTAGCCCTTGACCTCCGGCGCGCCGCTCCGGCCCGCCTCGATCTCATACCCGAGCTTCTGAAGCCGGTAGGTCAGCGCCGATTGGTAGACGGCGGTCGCGTAGTTCTGCGACTCAAAGAAGCTCTTCTCCTGAAGGGCGCGGGTCAGTCCGTTGTCCCGCTCCGTGACATTGAAGACGACGGCGTGGGTGTGGAGCTGCGGCGCGGCGTAGCCATTGACGGGCCGCGCAGTATCATGCTCGAACTTCGCGGCGATGAATTTGCCCGTCGTCTCAGCGGCGTGGTTGCCACCGATGCGGGCCTGGGTGTACCGCTCCAATTCGGTGAGAGCGACGGTCACTGCTTCGCGGTGCGCTTCGCGTACCCGTTCGTCGCCGCCGACCAAAGCCGTAAGCGAGACGGACTTCGGCGCGGAAAAGGTCGCGTCCCATCCGGCACGGTGAGCGACGGCCTCGACTATCGTCTTCCCGTCCGGGCCTGTGCTGGTCTGAGTAAGGCGATGGCGCACCAACTGCTCTTCGGTCTCGGGATGCTTGCCGTCCGCGAGACGGGCAAATGCTTCTTCGGTCACCGGTCCAGTGAGGCCAAACTTGTCCGCAAGCTGGCCTTGCCACTGTCCTTCGACCGCGCCGCCTTGTTTGTAGTAGCTCTGCGTTTCCGACGTGAACTCCAGCTTGTGGTATGCCTGAGCCTGGGCGGAGCTGAGAGGTTTCGAAATGGTCAGCATGGCTTAGAAAACCCCCTTGCCGATGGTCTCGCGGGCCTGGCCGGTAGAGGACTCTTCCGCTTGGTCCTCCCGTCCAGCAATCTGAGCAGGGGGCGGCTGTAACGGCGTCGGGGATGTCTTCGGCTTCGGCTTGAGCGTCTTCCGGTCGAATGCCAAACCCTCGTCGTCAGCCACGCGGGGAACGAACGCCGGGTGAAGAATCGGGAAGTCAATGTAGTCGAACGCGAACCGAGCGACGTTGTTCCCCAGCTTCAGGTAGGCGTGTTTCTCGGTGAGGCCGGCGATCTCGGAGTTCATCACCAGCGGCTCCACCTGGCGGTCCTGAACGAAGTTTCTGCCGCTGCGCGAGCCGTCGAACTTCGTCTCGCGCAGGCGCTCGATCTCGACGCTGCCGATGGCTTTCGACACCCACTCCGCCGCGTTCGGCTCGGATGTCTTCATGAAGATCTTCGTCGCTGGCTGCGACATCATCACCTCGGCCAGCCGATCGTAGATGTAATCGACCTGAGCCTTGCCCTGGAAGCCGAGCACGATTGGATTGCCGCTCTTCCGGTTTTCTGTGATGGCGGTGTGGAGTTGTGGGAGCCTCTGCAGGCTGGCCAACTCGTCAATGACAAACCAAACCTTTTTCTGCCCGGCTTCCGGTTTGCTGAGCAGTCGCAGGATGAGCAGGTCGATCCAAAGCGAGTGGAGCGGCCTGAGCGCGACGCGCTCACTCGGGCGCGATGTAATGAACACCCATCCCCTACGTTCTGCCGCCCAGTCCGTCGCGGTCCAAACCTTACCCTCGGTCTCCTCGCGGGTGGGAAGAAGGCGCAAGCTCTTCGCCACCAGACCGAGTGACGAAAGCACACCGGCGCGCTGCGGTCCTGCCTTCTGGCCGATGTAGAACTCCATCTCGGTTCCCGCTACGCGGCTCTCGATCTCGGCCGCGTCCGCCATCCAGGCCGCAAGCTGCTGGGGCGTGGGTCCCTGCTTCAACAGGTGAGCGAAAATCTGGGCCGGCGTCTCGTGGAAGAACTCGTCCTTGGTAGCTGCTGTGGGCTGATAAAGAGACGCAGCGATGGCATCAGCTTCAGCGTTGCGCAGCATTTCTTCTGCCGGTCCCCAATACGGCCCTCGCTTGTCGAGTGGGTTCAGAATGTGGTCGCCGCGCCCTGGATCGTAGAATCTCTGAACGTACTCGCCTGCCGGGTCATAGACGACGGCGGTCTCTCCCCGCTGCCGGATTTGCTGCAACATCTGCATGATGAGCGTCGTCTTCCCGACGCCGGTATCGCCGATGATCTGGAAGTGCTGGGCCTCATTCCGCAGAGGAATCCGCATCAACTTCTTGGTCTCGGTGGTCTGGAAGCCGATACCGCCGCCCCGCACTCTTTTGTTAAATTCGGCGGGCGTGTTCATCACCGGCCCCTTGAGGCGCCGTCCGTACTTCAGCTCGCGGAATCGCTTCAGGTCCTGGGGCGCGGCAAAGCCAAGCGCTAGAATCAGCACGAAGGCACCCTCTCCAAGGCTGACGGCGTAGGTGCCGATGAAGCTCCTTCCATCGAACACCGCAGGGCTCATCCAGCGGTAAATGGAAGCGTCCTGGTACGCCTGCTCGGGAGCGGTATGGAAGGCGGTACGGCCATCTTCCTGGGCCAGCGGTGAGAGTGCAGCAGGCGCAATCTTCCCGCTCGGCAGCCGGGTTTCTCCTTCGATGAAATCCAACCCAACCGCAAGACGTGACGGCTTCTTCGGGCCGTCCACGTAGAGCAGCACGTACTTGCCCTTGGTGTTTGCGATTGCGCCTGCGGCGGCGCGGGCAAATGCGCCAGCGTAGGTCCGCTGCAGCGGCGTCAGCTGGAATCGCAGTCGTTCCCAGCAGAAGAAGATGGTGCACAGCAGCGCGAACGCAAC
>CAXTRN010000044.1:0-21256 GCA_964246645.1 uncultured Acidobacteriaceae bacterium | reverse complement strand
CGTCGCCGTCGGCCGCTCCCTCACAGCGCTTGAAGCGGAGGTGCTGTTGCGCACGGATCTGCGTTTTGCCATCGATTGTGTCAATCGAGCCGTCACGGCTCCCATGGAGCAGTTTCACTTCGACGCGCTGGTGGATTTTTGTTTCAACGCGGGGTCGGGAAACTTTGTTCGGTCTGACCTGCTTCGTTATGTGAATGGAAAAGACTATGCTGCCGCTGCGGCACAGTTTGCGCAATGGGTGCACGTCGACCAGCGCGTGGTGCCAGGACTGGTGCGGCGTCGCGCTGCTGAAGCAGCCATGTTTCGGGGCGAAGCCCCGCCGCGATAGTCGATTGCCATAGTGTGCATTACAGACGAAGACCGGCGAATTGCGTGGAGCTAGTGCACGGCTTCCCCGGCAGGAGCGCCCTGGCCGGGCCGGTTCTTGCTGAGCAGAAAGCTACATGCGACCAGAGCTACCGACATCCAGCAGAGCACGCGGTAGATGTCCTGGTACCCCATCACGGAGGCTTGCTGGTTGAGTTGCTGGTAGATGGACGATTGCGCCATGGCCTGCGCATCCGCAGTATTGCCGGTCATGCCATGGAAAAAGCCGGTAAGCGCGTTCACCTGACTCGTGTAAGCCTGACTGCCCGGCTGCATGTAGTTTTGGAGGCGGGCCTCGTGGTAGAGCGTACGCTGGGTGACGCCGGCCCCGGTGAGCGCAATCAGAACGCTGCCGCCTACGTTTCGCACGAAGTTGATGATGCCCGAAACCTGATTGGACGCCTCGCGCGGCAGCCCCACATAGGCGGCGTTGGTGATAGAGATGAAGGCAAACGGGATCGGCAACATCTGCAGAACACGTAGAAACTGGTTGTAGCCGAAGGACATGTCCAGCGTGATGTGTGTTGAGGAGTAATAAAAGCTGTAGGCGAAGAAAGCGAAGCCGATCATGACCAGATTGCGTGCGGCAAACCTGCCGACAGCGATGCCGGCCATTGGCATGACGATGACCAGGGCGATGCCGCCGCCGGTGAGCGCCTCACCGGCTTTGGTCGCGGTGTAGCCGAGCAGTTCTTGCATGAATTGCGGTTGCAGCACCGTCGCCGCGTTGAGCACGCCACCGACCAGGAGCATCAACAAGCAGCAGATCGCGAAGTTTCTGAAGCGGAAGAGTCGCAAGTTCATCAGCGGATTCTTTTTGCGCAGCTCCCACCACACCAGGCCGACCATGCCTAGACCGAAGAGCAGGGCGAAGAAGCGGATAAAATCCGAACCGAACCAGTCTTTTTCCTGACCCTTATCGAGAAAAACCTGCATGCCGCCCATGGCGAGCGAAAGAAAGCCAAGACCCACGAAGTCCAGATTGCGCAGATTGGCACGATCGGCGCGAATCCAGGGTGGATCTTCCACAAGCCGCGTCACCAAAATGAAAGCAAGAATGCCGACTGGAATGTTGATGTAAAAAATCCAGCGCCAAGAATAGTTGTCGGTGATCCAACCACCCAGCGTGGGACCGATGGATGGCGCCAGCACGGCGACCAATCCATAAAGCGCAAAGGCCTGGCCGCGACGTTTTTCATCGAAACTGTCGGCCATGATGGCTTGTGCCATGGGCTGCAAGCCGCCGCCGCCCGCACCCTGCACGACGCGAAAGATCAAGAGCAAGGGCAAAGAAGGCGCAATGCCACAGAAGAAGCTGGCCACGGTGAAGAGTGTGATACAGGCGAGAAAGAAATTACGCCGGCCGATGACGCTGGAAGCCCACGCTCCGGCAGGCAGCACAATGGCGTTTGATACAAGGTAGCTTGTAAGCACCCAGGTACTTTGGTCCTGGCTGGCGCCGAGATTCCCGGCGATGTGCGGCAAGGCGACGTTCGCGATAGAGGTATCGAGCACCTCCATGAAGGCGGCCAACGCAACCGTTGCGGCAATCAGCCATGGGTTGACCTTCGGTTTCCATTGCTGATCCGCCATGACCCCACTCCGTTTATCCCGTGCTCATTGGTTTGAGTTCCCGAAAGTGATTGGATGCACACAGGGCTGATCGTGAGTTCACGAGGCGTTGCGCCGAGCCGGCGAAATCGTTGTTGTATCAACTTCTTGCGCTCGCCAGGGATGAATCATGAAGCCAGAAAGGGCCGCTCATAAATGAGCGGCCCTTTCTTGTCTTTCAGCGTGCGTGTTGCTTAGTCGCCGGCGCCGGGTTCTTCAATTTCATTCACGACCTAAGCTTTAGTCACCGGTGCCGCAGGTTTGATGCCACCCAGGGAACCGAAGCCACCGATCTCGCCCAAAGCCACGAAGCCACCCGGCATTTCGGGTTCCTTCAGGATTTCCTTGCGATACAGCTTGGCCATGCGTGCATTTTCGGCATCCTGTTTCAGCTTCGCATCGCGGGCTCGGATCTTCTCCTCACGCGCATTTTTTGCGATGCCGGACTTTTCGAAGGTATCGTTTGCCGCAGAGTTTACGTGGGCGTCGTTTAGGACGAGATCGTATTTATCCTGCTTGTCGATACCGACCTTTTTACCGCCCGCGAAGATCTCATGCCGCCCATGCTCGTCGTACCACTTGGTGAGCGTGGAGGTCATGTGCATTTTTTCGATGATGTTGCGCCAGCCTACACCGGTGTTGTAAGCGCAAAAGCTGATCTCGCCTTCCTGGGTTGCGTACGGAATGATGCATTGTTCCGTACGGCGGAAGTCGTAGTTGAACAGATCCTGAAACCACATACCCGCGATGAACAGGAAGTTCCAACGATCTTTGCGGCGCTTCTCGATGTCGGCCTGCGTACGATCCGCGGTCACCTTGCCATAGTTCCGGCCGGTGGCGCCAAAGCATTTATCGAACTTCTCAAGCAGCGAAAAGATGCTGAAGTGTGTCGGCGCTTTTTTGGGATCGTAGTTGCGGATGAGCGCAAGCGCCGCGCCAACGACCGTCATCACTCTGCCGCGCGCGGCATCGTTCACTTTAGCGATGTCTTTGGCCAGTTGCGTTGCATTCAGGAACGCCGTCACCGGCACCGCTTCTTTAGTTTCCTTATCAATCATCAGCGCCATGCCGATGCCGCAGTTCGGGTGACAACCGCAGGAGAGCTGACCCCAGTCGTGCTCCGGTCCGTGCACCAGATCAGCCCAGTCGGAGAAGGTCGACATGAACGAGATAGGAAACCAGTCGCGGGTCGATTCACCGAGCCCCGTTTGATCGCGAATGTCGTGCGCGAGGTGCGACAGCGTGTACCGCTGTGCTTCACGGCGATCATCGGAAACGGCTTCATCGCGGCCTGTGAAGCTGACCGGCTGGAACGAGAGGAAGTTGATCTTCTTGGGGTTGTCCAGCGCAAACTGGATGATGCGGCCCACCTGCTCGTTGTTGATGCCATTGATGATCGTCGTCACCGGCACAATATCCACGCCGGCTTCGTGCAGGTTGTGAATCGCCTGCAGCTTCACATCGAATGCATTGCCCACCTTGCGGTGCGAGTTGGCGGCGTTGCCGATACCGTCAAACTGCAGGTAGGCGTAGCGCAGACCCGCTTCCGCGGCCGCTTTCGAAAACTCCTTGGACTTGGCAAACTCAATGCCGTTCGTGGCCGCCTGCACGGAGTTGTATCCCACTTTGCGCGAATACGCGACCGCATCCAGGAAATATGGCGACAAGGTCGGTTCGCCACCCGAAAACTGCACGCTCATCTGACGACGCGGCTTGATCGTGATCGCGTTGTCGAGCATGGTCTTGATCTCGTCCCACGTCAGTTCGTGCACAAAACCGACCTGGTTGGCATCCATGAAGCACGGATCGCACATCATGTTGCAGCGGTTGGTGAGATCGATTGTCAGCACCGAGCCGCGGCCATGCGTCACCGTCGAGGTGCCATGATTGTGCAGGCCTTCATCATTGTGCGCACGGATGTCGCGGCCCGGGAAAACGTCTTCGAGATGCTGCATCATGGGCGCATCGATCGACATCACGTCTTCAAAATGACCATGGATCGGGCAATCCTTCACCATCAGGATCTTGCCATCGCGTTCGATGATCTGCGCCTTGATCTCGCCGACCTTTTCGTTCAGCAGGATCTCATGCGGCAGCTTGCCGTCGACGATCTGTTGCCGGATCTCCGGAATGCACTTGGGGCAGAGTGAATCGGTGGTGCGCGGCCAGCCGAGGGGCGGCTTTTCTTTTTGGTAGCTCTTCAACAAGGGCTTGTCGCTCCACTTGGGCGTGAAGCTTTTGTTTGGGCTGATCGCGTTCAGCTTGCTGAACACGGTCCAGCCCGCCCGCGCCGCGTACACCACGCCTTTTTCAAGAACTTTGACTGCTTTTCCCATTCCGTACCTTCTCCTGAGAGGTGTGTCGTTCGATGTGTTGTCGCCGCGTGTTTTTATCCGATGCGGCCTCGGCAAGCCAAGCCTATCTGCTTTTTGCGCCCCTGCAGAGTCCCCATCGAGGTTCCCAACAAGCTGCCCGAAGGCGGCTCGGGCGCAGCTTGCAGCCACGTGCAGCTGAGATTGCCATACGTCTTCGAGAGTAAGCGCAACGGCCTTCCTCGTCATCGACGCTACAGCGAACGGCTGTATTCCATTGCCGAACGGGGATGAGGCGTGGTGAACGGGAGTACCCCAAGCCGGCCAACCCTGCCGGTGGCTACACTGTGCGCCGCTACACTGGGGCATGGCTTCGCGTTTCACGGGTACGGCATTCAGGCTATCGGCATCCGGGCTCCCGGCATTCGGGCTACCCACGTTCAAAATGCTGCTCTTCAGCGTTTCGAGACAGGTGCCGGTGCACGGCTTCCTGTCAGCCCTTCTGCTCACCGGCGTCCCTCTTGCGGCCCAAAGCACGCCTCTTCAGACCAAACCTTTCCAAAACACGCCAGCCCAGAGCACGCCGGCACCCAATCCGCAAACGATTATCACCGTCCAATCGCAACTTGTGCTGGTGCCCACCGACGTTCGCACAAAAAAGGGCGACACCATCTACGGTCTTCATGCGAGCGATTTCACCCTTGAAGCCGATGGTGTGCCGCAACGGGTACAGCTTGATGAGTCCGGTGCGCCCGTGCCGCTTTCCCTCGTCGTTCTGGTGCAATGTTCGCGCACAGCTTTTCGCGAAGGCCCGAAGATCCGTGGTCTGGCCACCATGGTCGACGCTCTCGTGGGTGGCGCGCCCGCACAGGTGGCCGTCGCCGATTTCGGCACCGAACCGGAGTTGCTTACAGGCCTCACCGCCGACCCCGAGCAACGCGACCGCGCCTTTTCCTTGATCGAGCTCTGCCCTGACGACGGCGGCGATGGCATTCTCGACGCCATTGCCTTTGCGAACCGTCTTTTGGAGCGCCGTCACGCCCCTGGCCGCCGCATGATTCTGCTCGTCTCCGAGACCCGCGATCACGGCAGCCGTGCCAAAGCCGCGCCCGTTCTTGAAGCGCTCCATCGCACCAATACCGTGGTGGACGCCTTCACCTTTTCGCCCGGCCGCGAAGAAATCGTTGAGGATCTCAAGACCGGCGACGGTGCCGAAATGGGTGTGGTCGGCCTCGTCCTGATGGCGCTTCAAGCGCTACACAAGAACGCACCCAAGGAGTTCACGCGCGAAACCGGTGGCGAATATATCAATTTTTCTTCCGAAAAGGGCTTCGACCACAGCCTCAACACGCTCGCCAATCGCGTACACAACGGCTACGCGCTCAGTTTTCAGCCACACTTTGCGCCCAATGCCCTTGCAGCGTCCGGAACTGAGGCGGCCGCCGCCGGGCTGCATCGGCTGACCGTGCGGGTTCCCAAATACCCCGATGCCGTGGTCAAGCACCGCGAAGCCTACTGGGTCGCCGCTCCCTGACCTGGGGAAGAACGCCATCTGCAGCATTTCCCTTGCCCCGCGCCCTCTCTCCCCGGCCGTACACTGCAAGGCATGCTCCACTCCAGCGCTCTTCCGAACTCGCGACCCAGGCTGCTCCTGCACGGCGGTGCCTGGGCCATGCCGGACGACGCCGTTGCTGCCCACGAGCACGGCATGCGCCAGGCCCTGCGTGCCGGGTGGGCGATCCTCGACCGCGGCGGGCCGGCGATTGAGGCCGTGGAAGCTGCCATCACCGCCATGGAGGACGATGACACCTTTGACGCCGGTCGCGGCTCCTTTCTCACCCGGGATGGTCGCGTGCAGCTCGATGCGCTGCTGATGTCCGGCGCTGACCTGCGCGCAGGTGGCGTGGCCTGTGTCGAGCGCCTCCGCCATCCCATTCAGGCCGCGCGGCTGGTGCTTGAGCGCTCACCGCACGTTTATTTCGTGGGTCCCGGCGCGGAAGCCTTTGCCGCCGCGCACGGCATGCCGCTGATCGACAATGCCGAACTCGTTCTGGACCGCGAACGCGTGCGCTTACAGCGTTTCCAGGCCGCTGAAGCCGCCGGCCTCCCTGATACCACCTTTGCCGGACCCTTGAACGATTTCGCCCAAAGCCCAATCCGCCAACAGCCCGCCACCGAGGTAAGGGAGGATCCTGCAACCCAAACTGCCGCCCAAACCGCCGCCCAAACTGCTGTAGACGAGGCCATCCAGCATGGCCTTCCTACTGAGTTCCAGTTCGACGACCCGACGCTCCACTCGCACGACACCGTCGGCGCGGTCGCTCTCGATGCGGCCGGCAACCTCGCCGCGGGTACCTCTACCGGCGGTACCCTGTCCAAAACTCCGGGCCGGGTCGGCGACTCGTCCCTGATCGGCTGCGGCTGCTACGCCGATAACGCTTCCGCCGCCGTCTCGCTTACCGGTTGGGGCGAACCCATTATGAAGCTCGTGCTTGGCAAGTGGGCTACCGACCGCGTCGCCGCCGGTATCGCGCCGCAAAAGGCCGCCACGGAGGCGATCGCCTATCTGCATCGCCGGCTAGGCGGCCACGGCGGCATCATTCTCCTTGGGCCGGATGGCCGCTTCGGCCTGGCCCACAACACCCCGCGCATGGCCTGGGCCTGGGCAAGCACCGAAGGCGAACGCGTCGGCATGACCCAGCCTGAGCAGAAAACAATACAGCCCTGAGCGGAAAAACAACACAGCCCTGAGCGGAAATGCTCAGCCCTGAGCGCGAAAGCGGACAGCCTCGGCGTGCGCGACTTACCGCAGCGCCGCCGCCGGCACGTGGTAGGCCACCTTGCGTGGCAGCAGATTCGGCGGCACCGCCAAGGTGCCCTCGCCGGCTGCGGTTGCCGCCGGTTGCGTCGGCAAGGCACCCGGCCACTCATACGGTGCCTGGGACGCGGCGCCAAAGCCGAGCATGGGACCGCGGCTCAGCCGCCACGCGCTTCGGTCCAGCCGCACATAAAGCTGGCCGGGCTGTTTGCCTTTGTCGTCCACCAGGCTTTCCACGCCGGTCAGGTTGAACGTATGCTCCCCCACCCGCATCGTTAACTCACCATCGTGGTAAGCGCCCGGCGCCGACACACCGTCCTGCGACGGTTCAAGCGAAACGACGGCCGTGCCCAGGCCGGGCGCAAAGAAGTACAGGTAGCTCGCCCCACGCACGTCATAGTTCAGCTTCACCTTGCCCACCAGGCCATCCACACTGTAGATCCCTTCGCGAACGCGGGCGTACAACAGCGGGGCCTCTGTTTTTCTGTGGTGAGCCGGCAGGGCCGAAGGCACGTTCAGGGGAATATCGCCGCCCGGTTCCGGCCGGGTGCTCGTTTCCGCGGAAAAAGTCTGCGCGGCCAACGGCGCACACAACGCGCCCAACAATAGCGGGGAAAGAAGAGTGGAAAGTATCGATACGCGCACAAGGTCTCCTGGAAAAGGCATCGGTGCTGCACATGCAAAATCGAAAGCTGGCCCGGGCCGCGCACGCGGTCGACAATCGAAACACGTCAGCAAGAACCTTGAGGCAGACGTCCACCAAACAGGAACACGGGAGCCAACCACACGGGCGGGGTCGTACTCACTTTTCGGCGTCGCCCCACAAAACGGCTGGATTTGCCGGCATCACGGCAAACCCGCTGCCGGCACCGCTGCTCCCGTTACCGCTGCTCCCGTTCTGTTTCCAGAACGAGCCGCTCTTGCTTGATACGGTTCAACGTACCACTTTTGTTCGCGATGTCTACAACTTTGTGGTAACGCCCGGTGTGCTTACCTCCACGTTACCCTGCGTGTTTCAATGGGTGGTTGGGAGTGCACACGCTGTATGGCTTTAAACTGCGGAATCGTCGGGCTGCCGAATGTCGGCAAATCCACCATATTCAACGCGCTCACCGCGTCCAAGGCGCAAGCCGCGAACTACCCTTTCTGCACCATCGATCCAAACGTCGGCATCGTCAGCGTGCCCGATGAGCGTTTGCAGAAGATTGCCGCGCTGATCCAGCCCAAATCGCTCGTGCCGACCACCATGGAGTTCATCGACATCGCCGGCCTGGTCGCCGGGGCATCCAAAGGGGAAGGCCTCGGCAACCAGTTCCTCGGTCATATCCGCTCTACGGACGCCATCGCTCACGTTGTGCGCTGCTTCGACGATCCCGAGGTCGTCCACGTGGCCGGCACTGTCGATCCCCTTTCCGACATCGACACCATCAACACCGAGCTCCTGTTGGCCGATCTCGATTCCGTGGAAAAGCGTTCCCAACGGCTCGAAAAGCTCCTGAAAAACACCACAGACGCGAAGATCAAGTCTGAAGGTTCCGCCGTGCTCAAGCTGAAAGAAGCGCTCGAAGCCGGTCGCCCCGCGCGCACGGTCGACCTTACGGAGGACGAGCGTCTAGCCGCCCGCGACCTGCACCTTATTACCGCAAAACCCATGCTTTATGTCGCCAATGTCGATGAAAGCGCGCTCAGCACCGGCAACGCGCACACGGCGAAGGTCGAAGCGCGCGCTGCGGCCGAAAACTCCGAAGTGGTCCGCATTTGTGGCGCGCTGGAATCCGAGATCGCCCTGCTTGAGCCTGATGAACGCGGCGAATTCCTTGCCGATCTCGGCCTCACCGAACCCGGCCTCGATCGCCTCATCCATGCCGGCTATCGCCTCCTGGAATTGATTACCTACTTCACCGCCGGTGTGCAGGAGGTACGCGCCTGGACCATCCAGCGCGGCACCAAGGCTCCCGGCGCAGCCGGCGTCATCCACACCGACTTCGAACGGGGTTTCATCAAGGCCGACTGCTACAGCTCCACCGATCTTTTCGCCCTCGGCAGCGAGCAGGCCGTCAAGGAAAAAGGTCTCCTGCGTTCGGAAGGCAAGGAGTACGTGGTGAAGGACGGCGATATCCTGTTCTTCAAGTTCAACGTGTAGTACCTTCGGGCGTACAACCGGAGTCCCGGTCCATTGCCTAAGCCAATCACCGAATCAACGACCAAGCTCATAACCAAGCCCATAACCAAGCTCATGATCAAACTTGGAGGCGTGATGCGCATTGGAATCCTTGCTGCCCCTTTCGCTGCCCCTTTTGCTGCCCCCTTCTTCGCTATTGCGCTGGCCTGTTTGCCCACAGGTGCGCTCCATGCGCAGGTCGCACCCGCCCCCAACGAGCCCGCATCCCTCGTAAAGGCCGAAGCCGCCGTGAGTGCGGATCGCATTCGCGAAGCCGACCGGTTTATCTCTTCCGATCTGTTTGAGGGTCGCTACCCCGGGCTGCGGGGCGGGGAACTCGCCGCCGAATATATCGCCGACCAGTTCACTCAGGCGGGGCTCTACCCGGCAGGAGACCACGGCACCTACCTGCAGGAGGTCAATTTCGTCGGCATGAAGGCAAATCCGGCCGAAACCAGTTTCACTTTTACCTCGGCCACGCCCTCGTCAAGGTCGGTCACGGGCGCCAGGCCGCCCGCGGGCGCCCGAAGCGCGGCCCCGCGGCCCGGCGCACTCAGCCTGCAGTTTGGCGAGGATTTCGTCGTTTCCAACCAGACCCTGACACCAACCGCCGTCTTCAACGCCCCGGTCGTCTTTGTGGGCTACGGCATCACCGCACCCGAATTTGGTTGGAATGATTACGCCGGCGTTGACGTGAAAGGCAAGGTGGTCGTTTGCATCGTGGGAGATCCACCCTCGACCGATCCGAAGTTCTTCGGCGGCCGTGCGCTTACCTACTACGGCCGGTGGACCTATAAATTCGAGCAGGCCGCGCGCATGGGCGCCATCGGTGCGCTCATCATCCATCGCACCGATCTCGCCAGCTATGGCTGGGATGTGGTGCGCAATTCCAACTCCGGCGAAAGAACCTTTCTGCGCGACGACCGTAACCCGCGCCTTCAGGCCGCCAGCTGGATCCATCTCGAAGCGGCCCGCAAGCTGTTTGCCATGGCCGGCATGAACCTCGACACCGCTTTCACCGCAGCCGGCGGGCTCGGCTTCCAGGCGGTGCCCCTGCCGGTGCAGCTGCAGGCGGTGGTCGCCAGTACCGTGCGGCCGTTCCAAAGTCCCAACGTCGTCGCCATGCTGCCCGGCGAAAGTGCCATCATGCACAAGCCCGACCAGGCGGTCCTGTACACCGCCCATTACGATCATCTCGGCATCGTGCCCGGTAAAAGCGGCGACAATATTTACAACGGCGCAGCGGATAACGGCACCGGTGTGGCCATACTGCTCGAAATGGCCCGCAGCTGGAAGGCCGCCGTCGATAACGGCCTTTCCCTGCCGCATTCGGTTCTGTTTGCCTCGGTTACCGCCGAAGAACAAGGGCTGCTCGGCTCGGAATATCTCGGGCAACATCCGCCGGTTCCCGCTGCACAAATTGCTCTCGACATGAATTACGACATGCTGCTGCCTTTGGGCATTCAGCGCGAAGTCAACGTAAATGGAGCGCAGCGTACAAACTTCTATCCCACGGTGCAAGCCACCGCCCAACGCTTTGACCTGGCTATTGTTCCCGACCCGCGGCCCGAAGCGGGGTCGTACTACCGGTCCGACCACTTTTCGCTCTCACGCGTGGGCATCCCCGCCTTTTCCATCGACGCCGGCACTCTGTATGAAGGACATGACCAGGCCTGGGGCGCAGCGCAGGAAAAAGCCTATAACGATAACAACTACCACAATTTTTCTGACGAATTCGATGTGAAATGGGACTTCCGCGGCGATGCCAAGCTCGTCCGCTTCGGCATGGCTCTGGGTTGGCAGGCCCTGGCACAGCCGGAGTCCGTCCGCTGGCATCCCGGGGATGAGTTCGAAGCCGCCCGCAAAAGCTCCGGCGCCCCTTAAGCCCCACGGCGAGGGCTCATCGTCGCGCCGCGACGCGTCTTCACCGTACCCTTATCGCGAGCCGCTCATGGCGAGGGCTCAACAACCGCCTCTACTGTATTGCTCTCGTTGCCCTCGGGGTCGACCGCCGAGACGCTGTACCGATACCGCTGATGTGGCAAAGCTGTCCCATCGTGAAAGCCCGGCGTGGGAATCGGCTGCGGCGTGAGCCGTACTTTCGCCTCGGAAACACCCTCACCGCCGAGCCCCTGCCGGTATACAAGGTACCCAGCCAGATGCGTGTCGTCGACCGGTTGCCAGATCAGATCAACCGCGTAAAGCTCCTCCGCTTCCAGGTTCTTGCCCTTTCCCTGGGGGTCGGGAACCGCATACCCCAGGGCGGCAAGCCCCTGCGGTGCGGCGGGCGGGTACACATCGCGCCAACGTGCAGCGGCCGGCGGTGAGGACGCGCTGCGCAGTTCCATCGTGTGACCCCCGACCTGCACGATCCTTCGCCGCACCGCGCGATACCGATACAGCACGGCTTCTGTTACCGTGCCGTCCACCGTCGCGGCCGCACCGGCATCACCCGGCGCAGCCTGCAGCCAGACCGTGCCCCGCGGCTCGGCTCCGGTGTGCTCCGGTTTATTTACGGCGTCCTGCGCCCGCCGCGCGGCTTGGGGGTGCGTTGTTCGCGCGGTTTCCGTGTGTGCCCGCACCGGCACCTGCTCGGCGGCGGCTGTGGTGTCGGTACGCTCAATCAACACCTCACCGGCATCGCGCAGCGGCGTCCAGCGCAAAAGCACGCCTTGCCGGGTGCCTTCAGCCCGCAATTCACTCACCATGGGCGGGGCTGCCCCTGCGGCTGCCGCAACGGGATCGGAAAAGCCGGCGGAGCGCTTCGCCTCATTCGCGAAGGCCACCCGATACAGCAAAAGGCGCGGTGAACCGGTGCGCAGCGCCGCCGGCAGGGTGTCGGTCCATACGGTCTGATTGACCCCACGCCCCGCCGGGCCGACTGCCGGACCTCCCGCCAGGCGGCCAGCAGCACGCCCGGCCGCTGCCGGAACCTGCAAAGCCGTCTGCGTTTGCTCCATATCGACGGGCACGCACGGTGCCTGGGGACCCATCTGTCGACACAACGTGCCCGTCACGGTCTTCGCGCGCAAGGGCTGGCCATCACTCGTTTCTGTCGGCACCGTAAAGCGTAGCTCCACCGCATCCCCCACGCGGCTCGCTGTGAGATCGGTAACCGGGTGGGGCAGCCCCAGCGAGGGAGCATGCGGTGGCCCCGGACTGGCGCAGCCGCAAAGTCCCACGACCGTGCAAACCACGCCCTTCGCCACGTTCTCAGACAAACATCGCCTTACCCACTGCACATCCCGTTGCATGATGACGAGCATAGCCCTTTATCGCCCAGTCTGGCCGATTATCGCGTGAATTGATGAGGTCGCTCCAAGGAGCCGAGCATCGTCCCGTCCCACTTCAACATCTTTCATAGGGTAAACCGGCCTGCACTGCTCAGGTTGCGCCGGTGGCCCGGAGACTCCACACAGTGCCTAATCCAATGCCCCAGCCGCTTCCACAGCTCAACCCCCTCGACTCTTTTGCCGGAAGGCACAACGGTAACGGCACGCATGCCGACGCGGCGGTGACTCTTGAAGACCTGGCCGCGATGGATGGCAAGGGCCTCGCCGAACGTCTCGAGGAAACCGTCGCTGAAACGGCGGAAACCGGCGAAGGTGGCATCGATCCGCAGGTTGCCGAAGCTTTCATCGAGAACAAGCGCATTGGCGACCGCATCAAATATCTTCGCCAGCGCAAACAGATGGGTCTTGTTGAGCTGGGACGCCACACCGGCCTTTCCGCGAGCTTTCTTTCCCAGCTCGAAACCGGGCGCGTCGTTCCAACCCTGCGTAATCTCGCTCGCATTGCCATGGTCTTTTCCAAGGACATGAGCTATTTCTTTGAGCCGGAGCGCCCGGAACTGTTCCGCATCCTGCGTGCCGCCGATCGCCAGCGCTTGCCGCAAAGCGGTGTGGAAGACCCCGGCTACTTCTTTGAAAGCCTCGGACATGTACCGGTAGATGGCGGCATCGCGCCGTATGTGGCGGAGTTTCTGCCCGCGACCGAAAGCCGTCAGCCCCGTACGACCAGTCACGTCGGTTCCGAGTTTTTGTATGTACTTTCCGGCTGTCTGCGCTTAACCCATGAGGGCCAGAAAGAAGACCTGGAATGCGGCGACGCCGTTTTCTTCCATGCCTCTACCACCCACAGTTACGAGCGCATCGGTGCCGCTGAGTGCACCGCCCTCATCATTACCATGCAGGAACAGCCGCGCGGCCACCACAGCGGTTCCCGCATCCCGCTACGCAGCGCCAAAAGCGGCAACCAGGGCGGGAGCAAGCGTCGTCGCTAACGCCTAGTTCCCTTTTTGTCGTTCCCAAAGGGAATCTGCGTTCCATCTTTGCCACTCCCGTTTTGTCATTCCCGAAGGGAATCTGGGTTTGCTTTTGCCGTTACCGCCCCATCCCCTATTCAGCCTCGCCCAAGAAACAACGCTTCCACCTCAAGCCAGTCGTTTACCCGTCGAAACTCGGTAACATCCACGTTTGCAGGCGCTGTAAATAGAATGCCTTCGCCGGGAAAACGGCGTAGCTGGCGCGGGTTGTCATCGATCAGGAAATCGCCCTTCAAAATGCCCTTGTCGCCACAAAAAACAATGTGCGATGGGCGGATAAAGGGGAAATGTACCTTCAGCCACTCGAACTTCGCCGTGAAGCTGGTAGGCACCTCCATCGCGGCAGTGGCGATGTACACCTCATACCGTTCCTGTAGTCGTTCCAGTACACGTTGCGCATGCGGAAATACTCGAAGCTTCGCAAAAAAATCGTCCGAGCGAATATAGCGTTCCAACACCTCGTGCCGTTCAGAGGGCACCGCATCCCAAATCCAGCGGCCGTGCAGATCCTTGGCGGTTAAGCGTTCATCGAACTCGCGGTTGTAGCGATCAAGGTGCTCGCCGAGTGCATCGGCGATGACTTCATCCATGTCCACGCAGATAATCTGGCGTCCCGCGCCCACCGTGCGGTCAAGACTCATCGGGCACCGCCATGATCGGCGCTGGAGGTGACACCCGCCGATTGCGCGCCCGCGCCCTGGGCAGTCATGAGGCGTTCGCCCGCAGCCCACGGCCGGGGCGTGTCGCGGCGGGGATCCCAAAACAAGAGTCGCCCGCAGCTTTCACAGTGGAAAATTTCGTCCAGGTGATCGCGGCCGATTAGATCTTGCCAGCGCTGCGGACGCACCCCCATCTGACACGCAGCACATTTGCCGCTTGTCGCCGTACCCAGCGCTTCCGCAACAGCCGTGCCGCGCGTCTTCACCAGGCGATCGTAGACCGCCAACCAGCGCTCGGCGATTTGGGGGCGCAACTGAGCGCGTTCTCCTTCAAGCCCTGCGATAGCTGCTGTATTTCGTGTCTTCGTCGTCGCCGCGCGTTCTTCTTCGCCGCCTAACGCCGCCTGCGCGCGCGCCACCGCGGTCGTGTGCGCATTCCGTTCGGCATCCAGGGCTTCGGTGCGCTCCAAGGAGGAAAATGCCTCTTCTTCCAGCGTACCGACGGCGGCTGCGGCAAAGCCGATCTCCCGCTCAAAGGCGGCTACCTGCTGCGTACTGGTGGCTCCGTCGAGCGACCGGCGCAGCCGTTCCATCTTCGTCCGATGCGTCGTAATTTCAGACTCTTGATGCCGGCGCAGCTTTTCTTCCGTCGCGAGTTGCGCTTCGTCGTGGCTAAGCGAGGCTTTGGCGGCTGCCAGTACCTCCCGCGCGGCGGACACCCGCCGCGGCGCCTCGGCCAACTCGCCACGAAACCGGGCGAGTTCCAGATCCTGCGCTTGCAAGATGACGAGATGTTCAAGATCCGCATTCATCGTGCAAACTCCCGATCCGTGCTGTTTCACGGCAATTCATTGCAATTTGGTAGCGCTGTAGCGAGCACCGGAGGCCGCACAAAACAGAAGCCCAAACGAAAAGCCTAGCATCTCCAGCGCTTCCTTGGTGGCACCCTCCTTCCTTGGAGCCGCTTGAGGCGCGTTTCCATCAGGATGTCACGAAATTCTTCGCGGCAGGTGTCGCATTTTGCAACAAGGAGGCAACCAAAGTGTCATTTCTGAATCCGGCATGCGCTTCGAGAATCTCATCAGAAACTATGGCCGCCGCCGCAACTGCAGACCTCGCCGAAACCAGCATGTCCGTAAGCCAGCCCTGGCGACCCAGGATCAATCCCTGGATCGTCGCCATGACGGTGACGCTTGCCACCTTCATGGAGGTGCTCGACTCGTCGATCGCCAATGTGGCGCTGCCGCATATCGCGGGCGGTCTGGGGGCTACCCAGGACGAAGCGACCTGGGTCCTAACGGCGTATCTGGTCGCCAATGCGGTCATCCTGCCTGCCGGCGCGTACATGACTACGTTTATCGGCCGAAAAAAGTTCTACATGATCTGCGTGGCGCTTTTCGGCATTTCATCGGCGCTCTGCGGCCTCGCGCCCAGCTTGCCGATCCTGGTCCTTTGCCGCGTGATGCAGGGCGTCGGCGGCGGTGGGCTCGCACCCAGCGAACAGGCCATCCTCGCTGACACTTTTCCGCCTGAAAAACGTGGGCAGGCTTTTGCCATGTACGGCTTGGCCGTTGTCGTCGCTCCCGCAATCGGGCCGACCCTGGGCGGCTACATCACAGACAATTTCGACTGGCGATGGATTTTCTTTCTCAATGTTCCCATCTGCCTCCTTTCGCTCTTCCTCACCTCCCGCATCGTCGAGGATCCGCCGTACGTGAAGCACGAGGTTGCCGAATCGAAAAAAGGCGGCATCAAGCTCGATCTGCTCGGCTTCGCCCTGGTCGGTATCACCTTCGGTTCGCTCGAGTTCGTTCTCGATAAGGGCCAGGAAGATGACTGGTTCGGTTCGCACCTCATCACGTCGTTTACGGTCATCATGGCGATCGCCTTCATTACGCTTATCTGGTGGGAACTGAAGCTGTTGCGTGAGGGTCGTCGACCGCTTTTGAACCTCACCATGTTCACGCGAAGATCATTCGCCATTTCGTTTGTGCTCATGTTCGTGCTCGGCTTTTCCCTGTACGGCACAACGCTCCTCATCCCGCAGTTTGTGCAAAGTTTGCTGGGCTATACCGCGGAACTTGCCGGCCTCGTGCTTTCTCCCGCCGGCTTCATGATGATGGCGATGATGCCCGTGGTGGGTATTCTCTCGAGCAAGGTTGATCCCCGCAAACTCCTCGGCTATGGCTTTCTTTCGCTCACGCTCAGTCTGGTGTACATGTCGCAAATCAACCTGGGCATCAGCTACGGCGAGTTGGTCGTCATGCGTATGTTTCAGGCCTCAGGCCTGGCGTTTCTCTTTATTCCGATCAATACTTTGGCCTATGTCGGCGTAAAACAGAAAGAAAACAACGACGTTTCCGGCCTGACCAATCTTGCGCGCAACATTGGCGGATCGTGCGGCACGGCGTTTATGGCAACGCTTCTGGTGCGACGCTCCCAGGCTCACGAGAGCTCCATGATCCGGAATCTCGTTCCTTCCAACCCGGCCTTCAATCAGCAGGTGAATTCGGTCGCCGATGCCCTGAAAGCGGCAAACCGGACGGGAAACCTCGGCGACGCCTTTACCGGGGCAAAACACATGGCGCAGCAATACATCTACAACCAACTGCATGCCCAGGCGGCAACTCTCGCATATGTCGATATCATCCGCTACCTGACGATCTTCTGCGCGGCCATGCTGCCGCTGCTGTTCCTGATCCCACGTCCGCCGAAGAACGCTGCGGCAAGCGCCGGCCATTAGGCCGCACCCAGCGCCCAAACAGCGACAGGCGATCGTCGGAAGATGATCGCTTGTCGCTTTGGTTTCTTCTGCAGTGAATCAGCTCAAAATAAAGCGGAACCCCTGGCGCATACAAGGGGTTCCGCAAATTGCAGCACGATCCGGGTCTTCCCGAAAAGCGAACTGCTCCTCTTACTTCGCCGGTGCGGTCATTTTTTCGTGCATTTTGGCTTGCAGCGCTTCAGGTACCAGACCGAGGATGGCGCCCTCAAGCTTGGTCGTCAGGCTTGCGGCGTACACATGTTCTTCGCCGGCCATCAATGCTTTGAAGCCTTGCTGGGCCACGTCGTAAGGCTCCGATTCGTGCTTGCCTTTTGTGCCAACTTTGGTGTCGCCGAGGTCGGCGCGATTGAAGAAATCCGTATCCACCGGGCCGGGCTGCAATAACGTAACGCTTACGCCCGTCCCCTTCAACTCGTACCGCAAACTTTTGCCAAAGGACTGATCAAAGGCCTTGGTCGCTGCGTATACGGCTTCCTTGGGAGCCACCATCTCTGCCGCAATCGACGAGGTAATCAGGATTTTGCCGTCTTTTTGCGCTACCAGCTTGCGAGCTGCGTACTTTGCAATGTGCACCGTACTTTCGCAGTTCAACCGAACCATGTTGATCTCTTTTTCAAGATCTGTATCTACAAACAAGCCGCCCACGCCCACGCCGGCATTGATCGACACCGCATCGATCTTGCGATTTGTCGATTCCACAACCTTCCAGAACTTTGTGCAGCCATCAAAGGTTGCAAGATCCTCATGCACCGGCGTCACTTGCACACCCAGCGCCATCAGCTGTTCTGCCGCCGGCCCAAGGCGCGCATCTTCCGCATCGATGATTAGATCGAAGCCATGTTCTGCGAAAACCTTCGCCAGGTTAAAACCGATACCGCTCGACGCACCTGTTACGACCGCCAACTTGTCTGCCATTGCAGAAACCCTCGCTCAAGCCGTCGGGCTCAAGTCTTTCTAAAGGGTAGGATGCGCGAAGATGCGGAGGAGGAGTGCTCCAGAACTCCAACTGGCCACACACCCGTCAATCTTTCCAGTTTGAGCTTTTAAACTTGTGGTGCCGAAGAAAGGACTCGAACCTTCACACCCTTGCGAGTACATGGACCTGAACCATGCGCGTCTGCCAATTCCGCCACTTCGGCTTACCGGCCGACACCGCTTGCGCGTCCGCCACGTAACGTCTAAGTGTCCCAGACCGGGGCAGTGCTGTCAATGTGCACCTCTGTTCGATACACTGGCCTTCGAGCGACGGTCTTCCGCGGCCCCGAGTACGCCGCGTGCCTGGATCACAGGCCTTCTGCGTTGCTGAAAACACGTCGTACATACCCATTCGGAGCAAGAAACCGCGTCATGAGTGAGTCCTCCCCGACCCCTGTGTCCACCGCCGGTGCCGCCGTTATTCCTGAAGACCTCGCGCGAGACATTCGCCGCATCGCGCACGATCTGTCGAATTCTCTCGAGATCATTGTGCAAACCAGCTACCTGCTCTCGATGGCCGACCTGAAAGACCCTGCCGCGGAGTGGCTGCGCATGCTGGATTCAGGCGTCGCCAAAGCGCTGGACCTGAACCTGCAATTGCGGGAGTACATCAAGCAGCACACCCCTCGTTAGGTCCCGCCAAGTCCCCGCTTGGACCTCGCTAGATCCCACTAGGGCACGCCATACCCCTGCATTCCTGCCTCAATACGCCGCCGCAACGGCTTCCACGATTTTGTCCATGGCCACGCGATCCGCTGTACTTCCGGGTTCGTGATCGTCATCCAGAATGGCAAAAATCACCGTGCGCCCGCTCGCGCATTGCACATAGCCGGCCAGCGCGCGGCTTTCACCCAGGCTGCCGGTTTTTGCAAAGACATGCCCTTTCAAGGGCGCCTGCGTAAACCGCGCCGCCAGCGTTCCATCGACACCGCCCACCGGCAGCGCCGCTTTCCACAACGGGAACCATGGCTGCTGCGCGGCATAGGCCAGCAGTTGCACCTCCGCCCGCGGCGTCACGAGGTCCTTCGTGCTCAGGCCCGAGCCGTCATAGAACACAAAATCACCCTCGGCCAGACCGGCATGCAGCAAGGCCGTGCGGATCAGGCTGGCCCCGTTTACCGCCGGGCCTCCCGGGCAGGCGTTTTTCAGCGCAAGTTGCCGTAGGAGCACCTCGGCATGGAGATTGGCCGAGGTCTTCAGGGTGAAGGTGACCTCGTCCGCCAACGACGCAGAGGTTTGGCTGCCCAGAACCTGCTGCGGGAAAGGTGTGGCAAAGCAGGAAAAGGCACAATTCCGCCCTTCACCGGGGTAGGCCGCGCCGCACGCATCCCCCTTGCGCCATTGCTGCAGATACGGTTCGGTCGCAGCAGGGCTCGTATGCAGGGCCTGCGCCACACCGTCAATTCGCACCCCGCGCGCCAGCAACGCCTCACGCAAAGCTTCCGCCGCATACTGCGCGACATCCGCAATCGCAATGTGCTCCACGACCGGGGCGGCATCCGCAGTGATGCCGCCTCCTACATGCAGCACCCGCGGCTGATCCGGCGTCGCCGATACCGTCACGGCGGCAACCGGCCCCGTCCTACCCGGCGCTGTCCCGTGCGGCCCCCTCCCACGCGGCCCCGGCATCGGTGGCTCCGTGATCACCGCTCCGGCCACACGCTCGTAAGCAACCAGTTGCTCCACTTCTACCTTCGCTGCTTCTACCTTCGCGGCCATGCCGGTTCCTGGCGCTGCCGGGGCAACAACATTGCCCGGTGTGATCGTGAGCCGAAGCGCATTGTCGCCGATCGATAAGGCACTCGGAAGGGCACCGTAACCCCAAAGCAGATCTTCCGCAGCCCAGCCTTCCGGCGGTGGCTCCTGCCCGAACAATGCGTCATTGCCGACGATGTTCCCGGTAATATGCCGTACCCCCTTGGCCACCAGTTGGTCTGCAAATCTGTCGAGGTCCCCGGGATGCAGTACCGGACCATCCACCCGCCGATACGGCACGTCGTCCGTACCGAAACTGGCATCGCCTCCACCCAGCAGCACAAGATCACCCACAATGGTCCCGGTACCGATGTCCAGATCGCCGCGAATCTCGGTCGCCACGGTGTGCCCGGGACCCAGCACCGCCATGGCCACGGCCGTGGTGAAGAGCTTGGCGGTGGAAGCGGGGCGGAAGCTCTTCGCTTCATCGAACCCATACAGCGGCGTGCCGTCCATCGCCGCAACCGCGATGCCCCAATGCGCACGAACCACAGCCGGATCTTGCAGCAGGGCTGCAACCCGGCTGCCCAAAGCAGGAGTCTCTCCGGCGACATCACTCTGCCGGCACGCTGCCCAGGCAGCGGTGGCCCCTGCCGCCGTTTGCTCTGGTGCAGGGGACCCAGTTTGGCCCGGTCCAGCGCGGTCCGGTCCAGTGTGGTCCGGTCCAGTACGGTCCGGTACCGCTTGCGCTTCGCCCGGCATCGCGGCGCCAAGATTTACAGAAATCCCAACAAGAACAGCCAACGACCGCAGGAGGTGCATGGGCCGGAGTCTACAATGACGCCCGTGAGCTTTGCTTTGCGTCCCCGTTTTGATTGGCAACTGCGCACCCGCACGCTGGCGTTGGGCGAGCGCACCCGGCTCATGGCCATCGTCAACCTCACCCCTGACAGCTTTTCCGGTGATGGCTGGGTGCGGGAGGCGGGAACGGATCGCGGAGTCGCCGAAGCCGTTGCGGCTGTGTGCCGCGCCCTCGACGGCGGTGCCGACATCGTCGATCTCTGCGCCGAGTCCACCCGCCCCAACGCCACGCCGGTCGATGCCGCTACCGAGCAGGCGCGGCTTTTGCCGGTGCTGGCCGAGGTGCGCCGCATCCGGCCGGATGCCGTATTTTCGGTGGACACCTACCATGCGGCCACGGCGCGGGCCGCTGCCGCGCTTGGGGCGGAGATCGTGAACGATGTGTCCGGCCTGACCTGGGATCCGGCGATGAAAGACGCCGTGGCCGAAACCGGTTGCGGTTTGGTGCTGATGCACACGCGCGAGCGTCCCGGCGAGTGGCAGACGCTGTTGCCCCTGTCGCGTCACGCGCTTCGTCAGCATGTACTGGAAGGGCTCAGCCTGGGGTTGCGCCGGGCCGTGGCTGCCGGCATCCGCACTGAAACCGTGGTCCTCGACCCGGGCTTCGGCTTCGGCAAACAGGGCGCGGAAAATGTTGCCCTGCTCGCGGATCTGCCCTTGCTGCAATTGCTTGGCAGGCCGTTGTTGGT
>CAXTRN010000043.1:13091-21463 GCA_964246645.1 uncultured Acidobacteriaceae bacterium | reverse complement strand
CGATCTACACTCGTTGGCCGCGCTAACCGCTGTGGACAATACCAGCGCCAATCTGCAAACGGCGAATGGGGCTTCGCCCGTGCATGTGGTGCAGGGCAGCGACGATCTTTTCGAGGTTTTCGGGACCAAGCCATTGCTGGGACGCGGTTTCTTGCCCGGTGAAGAACAGCCAGGCCGCAATCAGGTGGCTGTGCTGAGCTACGGCGTGTGGCAGCGCGACTTCGGCGGACGGGCCGACGTGGTTGGCTCGCCGGCACGGCTCAATGGTGAAGCCTACACCGTGGTCGGCGTCATGCCTCGAAGCTTTCGTTTTCCGATGACGGAAACGACCACTGTGTATACCCCGTTGCATCCCCAAGCGCGCATGCTCAATGCCCGTGGCTTTCATGAGTTTGCGCTTGTTGCGGTGCTGAAGCCCGGCGTGACGCTTGCGCAGGCACAGGCAGATGTGTCACGCGAGATGGCTGCCTTGGCGCGCGCGTATCCGGATTCGGACGCGGGGCGCAGTGCCGTGCTGAAGCCGCTGGCCGAGGCATTGAACGGAGTTGTAGCGCAGCCGCTTGCGTTAATGACCGGAGCCGTAGGCGCACTGCTGCTGATTGCCTGCGTCAACGTCGCGGGCCTCCTGTTTGCGCGTGGTGTGCACCGCGAGCATGAGATGGCGCTGCGCGCAGCGTTGGGCGCGAACCGCATCCGTCTGGTGCGGCAGATCATTACGGAAACGCTGCTTATCGCGGTTATGAGCGCACTTGCGGGCTCGGTACTGGCCACGGCACTCCTCGCGGCCACGCGCTCCTTCATGCTTACCTCACTCACGCGGGGAGCGGATATACGCGTGAATGGGACGGCGCTGCTGGCGGCCCTTGGACTCGCGGCAGCAACGACGCTGGTAACGGGTCTGTTGCCGGCGTTGCGGCTTTCGCGGGCAAACCCCAACGCCGCGTTGCGCAGCGGCACAGCTTCGGCAGGCACAAGCCGAGCGCAGCAGCGGCTGCGTTCGGGTTTTCTCGTGACGCAGATTGCATTGTCGCTCGTGTTACTGTCCGTGGCGGCGCTGCTGCTTCAGCACCTGCGCCGCCAGATGACCATGGATCTGGGCTACGCGCCTGACCGCATCCTGGCCGTTCGCCTTATGCTTGGCGAGGGTGACTACAAGGCGCGTGATCCACTGGGCGACTTTTACACGCCGCTGTTGGAGCGGTTGAGCCATCTGCATGGCGTGCAGGCGGCCGGTCTGGTGAACCTGTTGCCGATTGCGATGTATGGTTCGAACGGCGAAGTCAACATCGTGGGCGAACCACCGCCACCACCCAATGAGGTGCATCTGGCGGAGTACCGCCTCGTGTCCTCCGGGTACTTCGAGGCCATGGGCAGTCGTTTGCTCGCCGGCCGCGCCCTGTCCGCTGCGGTCGATCGGCCCGATACGGCAAATGCAGTGGTGAATGGTGCCTTTGCGCGGGAGTTTGTTTCGAAGAAGCTCAATGCCGTGGGATCGCAGATTGACGATGGCACGCCTGCGCACACGGCAATCGTTGGCGAATACGCCGATATGCGTCAGGCGATTGACCAGCCGCAAATGCCGGAGATGGACGTCCTGATCGATTCGATACCGCTCAAGGACCGGCGCACGGATCTGCTGCACCTGTTTGTTGTGCTGCATGCGGCAGACGGGACAGATCCCATGAGCTTGCTCGTTCCCGTGCGGGGAATCGTCCATGCGCTCGATGCGGGCGCAGCGCTGGAAGAAGGCATGACCCTGCGCGACCAGCTCGACGAGGCGTTGATGTTTCAGCGCTTGCTGAACGATCTTTTCATCGGCTTTGCCGTGTGCGCCGTCCTGCTCACGTCTGTCGGCATTTACGGCACGGTGCGGCATGAAGCCGAATTGCGCACGCGAGACATCGGGGTGCGCATGGCCTTGGGCGCAAGCCGCAGCAGCATCCTGGCTGCGATGCTGCGCCGGGCGGCAGGATTGGCGGCCACGGGTCTTGCTGTCGGTTTGCTGCTGACCGCCGGTGCCCAACGCACATTGGCCACGCTGGTGGAACTACAGCCGGAACACGAAGCGGCATTGTTGCTGATGTCCTGTCTGGGGCTGTTTGCGGTGTGTGAAATCGCGGCCTTTGCCCCGGCGCGCCGAGCCGCTGCAACCGATCCCATGCAAGCGCTGCGTGCAGAGTAAGCCAACAAAAACGAACACCTCTTCTGCGCCCTTAAGCCACGCAGGTCAGCATAAACGCGAGGAACCCATCATGAGCTTTGTGACCGGCATCATCCAGGACCTTCGCTTCGCTCTTCGCCAGTTGCGCCGTGCGCCGGGCTTTGCTGCTACCGGTGTGCTCACGTTGGCGATGGCCATCGCGGCGGCGTGTGTCATGTTCTCGGTGGTGCACAGCACGTTGCTGGAGCCGCTGCCTTATCCAGCGCCGGAACAACTCGCGGGCATTGGCCTGGACCAGCCCGGCGGCACACCGGACGCGCGCCAGACCGGGGCAACCGCGCAATTCTTGAAGCAGAATGCAAGGGCATTCCGCAGCTTCGGGCTTGCGGAAGGAGGTGCGTCGGAAATCAACTTCGCTGCCGGGAACCACCGGGCTGCCACTGTGCGCGCGTTGCGCATCGATGCAAATTTTCTGCCCACGCTCGGAGTCGCTCCGCTGCTGGGGCGCAGCTTCACGCAAGCGGAGGACACGCCGGGCTCCGGTGCGGTGGTGCTGCTCAGTGAGGTGTTATGGCGCGGCTCCCTGGGCGGCGACCCGGGCGTGCTTGGGCGCGTGGTACGCGTGGACGGCGATCCGGCAACCGTGGTCGGGGTTATGCCTGCGAGCTTCGCGACTGCAGACGCTCCGGATCTTTGGCAACCGCTTCGCCTTTCGCCGAAAGATCCCGGCTATGACGGAAGAAATTATCAATTGGTGGCGCGCCTGCGTGTGGGAAGCACACTCGCCCAGGCCAATGCGGAGCTGAAAACCCTTGAGCCGGCGTTATTTCATGCCATACCGCATATGCAGCAATACACAGCTCCGGGTGCACCGCCTGTTGTCGAGTTTGCCTGGCCATTGCAGGCCGTTGCCGCAGCTGAGGCGCGACCAGGCATCGTTACCCTTTCCGTTGCGGTCGGAGTTGTCCTGCTGATCGCTTGCCTGAACTTAGCTGCCCTGATGACCGCTCGGGCCGCAGCCCGCCGCAGCGAACTTGCCTTGCGCGCAGCTTTGGGCGCGGGTCGCGGGTCGCTGTTGCGCTCCATGCTTGGCGAAAGTCTGGTCCTGGCCGTCAGCGGCGGGCTGCTTGGCCTGTTGCTGGCCTATGCCCTGCTGCCTGTGCTGCTGCACGATGCGCCGTTGGAGCTGCCCAAGCTGCACTCAGCTGTGGTGGACCTGCGTACATGTCTGTTTGCTTTAGCCATCAGCCTGTTTGCCACGCTGTTCTTTGGCCTGCTGCCTGCGTGGAGCATGCTGCGTACGCGCTCTGTCGCCCCACTCGGCAATGGGCGCACGGTGGGCGACACAGCGCCGCGCCAACGACTTGGCAGGGCCCTTTTGGCAGCACAGGTCGCCTTGGCCACCGCCCTGCTTGCGTCCGCTTTTGTTTTGCTGGGTACGTTTGCACATCTGCGCGCCCGTACGCCTGGTCTACAGCCCGCACATTTGGACGTCCTGCAAGTTCAATTGAAGGGCGAACGCTATACCTCGGCGGCACGAACGGCGCAGTTCATCAACATTCTTACGCAGAAGCTCGCCGCCTTGCCCGGTGTGGGCACAGCAGCAGCCGCATACGGTCTGCCGCTCGACCGCGGGCTGAACGACTCTGCGGGTCCAGCGAGTCGCCGTGATCTGATCAAGTACGCCGAAATTCGCTACATCACACCGGGCTACTTGACTACAGTCGGCACGCCCCTGCTGTCCGGGGCGGATTTGCCCGCCTCCGTTAGCCCGACCACGCAGCCTGTAGCGCTCATCAGTGAATTCGCAGCCCAGCGCTGGTTCAACGGATCGGCCCAAGCGTTGGATCGCCTGGTGATGGAGGGTGGCGGCAAGCCGCTGCGTGTTCTTGGCATCGTTGCGCCTGTCCATGTCGCCTCGCTTGCGGACACGCAGGCGCCCACGATGTATGAGCCCATCGCGCAGATCGATGATGCAACGGCCAAGACGATCAATGGCTGGTTTCCGGTCAGCTTGGTCCTGCGGCTGCAATCATCGGGAAACGGGGAAGATCCCGCACTTGCGCAGGCCGCGGCTGCTGCGGTTCGCGACCTCGATCCAGACGTGGCGGTCAGCAAGTTCATTCCAATGCAGGGTCTTGTCGAAAAGAGCTACGCTGCGCCGCGCTTCTTTTCCTGGTTGGCCGGAGGCTTCGCGGCGTTCAGCCTGTTGTTGACGATCATCGGCCTTTTCGGTCTGCTCAGCTATCAGGTCGCCTCGCGTACACGCGAGATCGGGGTGCGCATGGCGATCGGCGCAAGCCGCGTGCAGATCGCCGGCCTGGTGGTGCGGCGCGGATTCCTGCTGACCGCACTCGGTCTCCTCACGGGCATCGTCCTCGGCGTCGTCTTGCAGAGCTCCTTGCTCAGCTTCATCGCTTCCACGCTCAATGTTTCGCTCGCCGAGGCGCATAGCGTTCTGCCCGGACGCGTGCTGCCTTTGCTGACCACCACGCTCGCCATGCTGCTCACCGCCGCCGCGGCCTGTCTGCTGCCCGCGCGCCGTGCCGCCGGCGTGCAACCCACTGAAGCTTTACGCGCCGAATAACCTGCTCACCACCAAGGATGCCACCATGCTCCTGCTCCACGATTTTCGTTTCGCTCTCCGCTCGCTGCGCCGCAGTCCGGGATTCGCGCTGGGCGTCATCGGGGTGCTTGCGCTCGGTATCGGCGCGAGCGCGGCCATGTTCACGGTGCTACGCGCGACGCTGCTGCGGCCTTTGCTATACAAGGATGCCTCGCGGCTTGTGACATTGGAGGCGCTCGACCCTAAAGGGGAGCCGTCCTCGAACACCTTTCCTGATCTTTCGGAGTGGCGTCAACGCAGCCATACACTCCAAGGGCTCGCGTTCTACCGCGAAGGAGGCTCCTTTTTAAGTTCTTCTGCAGGTGATCAGTTTGTGGATACACCGGCGATCAGTGCTGAGCTCTTTTCGGTTCTGGGCGTGGCACCGAGACTGGGACGTTGTTTTACCCAACAGGAGCAGGACGAAGCTGCGCAAGTGGTGCTCATCAGTGACGCCGTTTGGCACGGATTATTCCGAGCGGACCCTGGTGTCCTTGGGCGCAGCCTTAAGCTCGATGGGAAGCCATACAACATCATCGGCGTTATGCCTGCACAATTCAGCTTTCCTGCAAACGCCAAGGTGCCACAGGTGTGGATCCCTGTTGCGGTGCCGATAGCCGAACGCTCGAGAAATATGCAAACTGCTGGCTTTTCTGTCATTGCACGCCAGAAAAGCGAGGTGAACTCAGCCACCGTGGGCGAAGAACTCACGGCATTGCAACAAGGACTCAAACCGCTTTACACAGGGGGCATGGCGGAAGCCCTTGGTCCTTCGCGTGTGCGCGCCATGAGTTATCGAGCAAGTCTCGACAACAAAGCACGGCCGATCATTCTCACGATCAGCGCGGCCGTTTTTGTACTCTGGTCCATCGCTTGCGCCAGCGCCGCCGCGCTCTTCCTGGCACGCGGTACCGCTCGCCGAAGCGAGATCGCTCTCCGTTCCGCTTTGGGTGCGGGACGGTGGCAGGTCGTTCGACATCTCCTGGTGGAAAGCCTTCTACTCGGCTGCTCTTCTTTTGCGTGCGGAATGGCGCTGTCGCATGCTTTGCTCGCCATGTCCAACCGGGTCCTACTACGGCAACTGGGACATCCCGTGCCAACCGGTTTTTCACCCTTTGTCGTTTTGACATTGTTATTGGCGACGCTGGTGAGCACCCTTTTTTTCGGCGGGCTTCCTGCGCTGCTGGCCATGCGTGCTTCGGTTGGAAGCGGGTTACGCGGAGGCAACGGGCACGCCAGTGCCGGCCATTTGCAACAACGAATGCAACGCATGCTGGTCGTGGGAGAACTGGCCCTTACGTTGACGCTGCTCATTTCATGCGGCCTTTTGCTGCGCACCGTCTTTTCGTTGCGCAAAATACCACTCGGTTTTCGTACGGATCATATTCTTGTTGCTGAGTTGAATGTGCCCACGTATCGATACGCAGCGAAGAATCAGCTGCATGCGCTGTATGAAGCATTGCTGCAAAAGACGCAGCAGCTGCCTGGTGTGCAGTCAGCCAGCCTGAGCACAGTGATGCCGTTGAGTAATGACTTCGATATGACCTATGGAATGTTCAACCCGCAGGATAAAGCCAAGCCGGCGGTCTCCTTTATCAAACTGCGCATGGCTACGCCGGAACTCCACGAGATACTCGGATTCCGCATGGTACAGGGACGCTACTTCAATGCGGATGATACTGCCGCGTCCATGCCGGTTGCCGTCGTGAACCGTGCGTATCGCGACCGCTATGATCCGGATGGCAAGCGGTTCGCTGCGGGAAACTTCAGCTTTGGACCGGTACACATTGTTGGCGTGATGGACGATTTGCGCCAGATAAACGTGCAGGACACGGCCGTTCCTGAACTCGATCTCGCGGCTGCGCAATTGACACCGGACACAAGCGTCCCGTTTACCGGTGTCTATCAGACGCTGATGCAGGCACATGTCGAGTTGGCTTTGCGGACGCGGCTTGCACCCGCGGCCGTCAGCACCGACCTGCGGCGCGTGCTGCAAGGGGCTGATCCGGCATTGGCCTCGTCGAGTATTCGCACCATGGATCAGATCGTCGACGATTCGCTTGGGGCGCAGCTGATCGCGGAACGCCTGCTGCTTGCCTTTGCGGGACTAGCACTCCTGGTGGCGCTTACAGGCCTTTATAGCTTGCTGGCATATACCGTCACGCTGCGCACACGCGAGCTTGGCGTGCGGTTGGCGTTGGGGGCGCAGCGTGGCGATATTCTGCGTCTCGTGCTGCGTGGGGCGGCAGGGTTGCTGGCATTGGGCATCGGGCTAGGGCTCTTGTTGAGCCTTGCGGGCGCTCATCTACTGAGCCGCTTTTTGTATGGTGTTATCGCGTATGACCCGCGCACCTTTGCCGCTGCCGCTTGTGCATTGCTGCTGGTGGGATTTGCGGCCGCCTTCATCCCTGCACAACGCGCAGCAGCAACCGAGCCTACCGAGGCTCTGCGTGCCGAGTAACGACTCTCTGCTATCCACCTTTGAGCTCTTACCCTTTCCCCGCAAGCAAGGAGTTTCCATGGCAAACATCGTGCAAAATCTCTGGCAGGAGATTCGCTTCGCCCTGCGCCAACTGCGCCGCGCACCGGGCTTCGCCGTCACCGCGGTGCTCACGCTGGCGCTGGGCATCGGCGCCAACACGGCTATCTTTTCGCTGCTCGATCAAGCCTTACTGCGGTCCTTGCCCGTGCGCGATCCGGCGCAGCTTGTGGTGCTAAGCAACACCGGCGGGAGCTCCTGGGAGGGCGGCACGAGCAGCTATGGCGGCGATATCGGCCGCTACTTTTCCGTGCCGATGTATCGCGATTTGCGCAGCCACGCAATGTTGTTTGCGGGGCTTGCCGCGACGGCGCACGTCGACGTCAGCCTCGCCCGTGGAACACAAGCGGAGATGGCTCCAGCCGAGTTGGTGAGCGGCGACTATTTCAACACGCTGGGAGTGCAACCCGCAGCAGGACGGCTGCTCTTGCCCAGCGATGACGGCGCACCCGGCGCAAGTCCGGTAGTGGTGCTCAGTGCAAGCTATTGGCGATCGCACTTCGGAGGCAATCCATCTGTTGTGGGGCAGAGCGTCTCACTGAACGGCCATCCATTCACGGTCATTGGCGTGGCAGCGCCCCAATTTCAAAGTGCGGTGTGGGGTCAGCTACCCGCTGTGTTTGTCCCCCTGTCGATGCTTGATGCAGTGATGCCCGGTGCCGGCAACCGGTTAACGGACCATACCGAGCGCTGGATCAACATCTTTGGCCGCCTTAAGCCAGGGGTAAGCGCGATGCAGGCACAGGCTTCGCTTGCACCCTTGTGGCACGCGCTGCGCGCGGCGGAGCTGAAGGCGATCGGGCAGCGTTCACCGCGCTTTGTTGCAGGGTTTTTGACGAACGCTCGTTTGGAAGTGTTGCCGGGAGCACAAGGGCTTTCGTATAGCCGCGACACCCTGCGGACACCGCTGCTGGCCGTTATGGGTATGGCTTTGCTGGTGCTGCTCATAGCCGGGGTAAACGTAGCGAGTCTGCTGCTGGTTCGCTCGGCTGTGCGTGTGCGCGAATTTTCGCTTCGCTTTGCGCTAGGCGCGGGTGCCGCGCGTGTTTTACGTCAGCTGCTGGTGG
>CAXTRN010000043.1:0-13081 GCA_964246645.1 uncultured Acidobacteriaceae bacterium | reverse complement strand
TCTGATCGGTGTTGCGGGCGGTGTAGCTGGGCCTCTGCTCGCGCCTATTGCCATGCAGGCGCTTGTACATCAACTCACCCGCGGTGACGGCACTAGCGCATTCAGCGCCGCGCTCGACGGAAGATTGTTATGCTTCAGCTTCGCCGTAGCGCTTGCAAGCAGCATCCTGTTCAGCATCGTCCCGGCCTGGCAGCTTCGTCCGGGCAATCTTGCCTCCGCGATGAAGCAGGCGAGCGGCACGGCTGGTGGACGGGCGCTTGGCTTCCGCCGCATCATCATTGGATTGCAGGTTGGGTTGAGCATGCTGCTGCTCGTGTGCGCAGGGTTGTTCGTGCACACCATGCAAAACCTGCGAAACGTGCGGCCCGGCTTCAACACAGTGAACCTCATCAGCTTCGGCATCGACCCTGAGCTCGCCGGGTACACCTCCGCACAAATTCCGGCATTGGATGATCGTCTGCTGGAGGCATTGACAACCATGCCGGGCACAAGCTCGGTGGGCGCTACCACTTCAGCGGAACTGAGCGACAGCAACAGCGGCAGCAACGTGACCGTGGAGGGCTACCACGAGACGCCCGACGAGGATATGAACATTGGTACGGCGCAGATCACACCGGAGTACTTCCGCACCTTGCAGGCACCTCTGCTTTCGGGCCGTGCGTTCACCGCAACCGACGATGTAAGCCATCCGCTGGTAGCTGTCGTTAACCAAGCCTTCTTGGCTCGATTTCGTCTTGGCACACCCGTGCAGGCACTTGGCCGCAAAGTGGCGCGCGGGGCTGGCAACGCCCTGAAGTTTTTCACGATTGTCGGTGTGGTCGACAATATGCACCATCTCAACCTGCGCGATCCTATCGATCCCACGCTGTTCACTCCTGTAAAGCAGCATCTGCCTGAGGGCCTAACATTTTACGTACGCACCGCGGGCGCGCCGGAGCAAGCCTTTGCCGCTGTGCGTCGCACAATAGCGCAGGCAGCTCCAGGCTTGGCGTTAGACTCGCTTCGCACGGTGGAGAAGCAGGTAGACCTTTCCCTCACAAACGAGAGCACGATTGAGTCGCTCGCCATCTTCTTCGGCGTGCTCGCGGCGGTGTTGGCGGGGGTGGGTTTGTATGGTGTGCTGGCCTTTGTGACGGCACAGCGTACGCGCGAAATCGGCGTGCGCATGGCCTTGGGCGCTTCGCGTTGGAGCGTGTCGCAGTTGGTGCTCACCGATGTGCTGAAGATGGCGCTCGGCGGCACGGCGGTTGGACTTGCCGGTGCCGTGCCGTTGGCCCATCTGGTGCGCAGCCAGCTCTACGGCGTGTCGCCGGCCGATCCGTTGTCTCTTCTTGCAGCCGTGGTTCTGCTCACGGTTGTGGCCCTTTTTGCCGCAGCGTTGCCTGCGCGTCGCGCCGCTTCGGTCGATCCCACCGAAGCGCTCAGAACGGAATAAGTGAACCCATGCCTGAACTTTTGCTTGATTTGCAAAATCTCGAACGTAGTTACAAAAACGGTCATACGGAAACTTTTGTGCTGCGGCGGGTTTCGCTGAGCATCGCTTCCGGCGAGTTCGTCACAGTGATGGGGCCTTCCGGAGCCGGCAAAAGCTCGCTGCTGAATGTGCTGGCAATGCTCGACGATGCATGGCGCGGCACGTTCACCTTCGACAGCACGCCGGTGCACACGCTCAGCCGCAAACAGCGCGCGGAGCTTGCCCGCAAGCGTATCGGCATGGTGTTCCAGAGCTACCATCTGCTCGATGACCTCACCGTGGCGGAAAACATCGAGCTGCCCTTGACGTACAAGGATGTGAGCCGCGCGGAACGGCAGGCCCTGGTCGCCGACACACTCGACCGCTTCGGCATTGTGGGCAAAAAAGACCTGTACCCTTCGCAGCTTTCCGGCGGCCAGCAACAGCTGGTGGGCGTGGCCCGTGCGGTCATTCACAAACCGGCGCTGCTACTGGCCGATGAGCCCACGGGGAACCTGCACTCCGCGCAGGCAACGGAGGTGATGGAGCTGTTTCGCCGCTTGAACGACGAAGGGACCACGGTGGTGCAGGTGACGCATTCGGAAGCAAATGCCGCTTTCGGCACACGCGTCATTGAGTTGCGGGACGGGTGGTTGACCCGCGACACGGCACATGCAGAACCGGTGCCCGCTGGGGTTGAGCCCGGCGCAGCGGCGTCCACCGGGACAGGAGATGCGGCACGATGATTTGCGCCCGACGATCTTCCTGGACACTGTCTCCTGTGGTGCAGGTTCGAGCGTTGCGGCTTCAAGCGTTGCTGGTTCGAGCAGCACTCGTTCGTGCAGCGCTGGTTCCTGTGGCGCTCGTCGCGTGTTGCTTGCAGCAAACGGCTAAGGCGCAGACAAGCACTCCGTCCGCGCAGGAACAGGCGAAAGCTGCGCCCACTTTGCGCTTCGATCTGCCGCATTCCTTCAACCCCTTGCGGATGTACCGTGCCGATCATGTGCCTGAACCGAACCTGGCGAACTCTCCCCACGTGGACGCCCTGGTGCAGAACGGTGTGCTTGTGCTTTCGTTGAACGATGCGATTGAGCTTGCGCTTGAAAACAACCTTGATCTCGCCATCGCCCGATACAACCTGCCGATTGCGGAGGCCGATGTGTTGCGCACCAAAGCCGGCGGCAGCTTTCGCGGCGTAAACGCGGGCGTGGTGCAAAACACCCCCGGCGGCGGTGTGGGCGGCTTCGGCGCCGGGCCTGCGGGAGCCGGGGCCGGCGGCACCACGGGCGGCGCGGGCGGGGCCGGCGGCGGCGCTTCGGGGCTCGTGCAATCGACGTTGGGCACCGGCACAGCCGTGGCCTCATACGATCCGCTCATCACGGCCGAGGGCAGCGTGGAACACTACGCCGCGCCGCTGTCGAGCCTCGCCATTTACAACGTACCGGTGCTGCACCAGAACACGATTCTGGGCGACTTCGGCTACACGCAATCCTTTGCCACGGGCACGACCTTCTCTTTCGCGCTCGACAATAACCGGGCTACGGAAAACAGCCCGTTCATCTTCTTGAATCCGCAGATCAACACCTACTACCGCGCGGGATTCCAACAACAACTGCTGGCAGGCTTCGGGCTGGGGCCGAACCTGCGCTTTCTGCGCATTGCACGCAACAATCGACGCATCACCGACAAAGCGTTCGAGTTGCAGGTCATCACCACCGTGACGCAGATTGAAAACCTGTACTGGGACCTCGTCAGCGCCTTTGAAGATGAAGGTGTAAAGCAGGGATCTCTCGACTTTGCCCATGCGACGCTGCTGATGGATCAAAAGCAGTTGGCCTTACAGGCTATTCCGGCGATCCAGGTCATGCGCGACGAGGTGGAGGTCGCCAATCGCGAGCAGGATCTTTCGATCGCGCGTTCGCAGCTGCAGTTTCAGCAGTTGCTGATGAAGAATGCGGTGACAAAGAATCTCGACGATCCAACGCTGGAAGCGATGCCGGTGCGGCCTACGGATTTAAGCACCGTCGCGGCCGATGCCGGCACGCTGGCGGGAGCCCCCACCGACGACATCGTGAACGAAGCCCTGCGTCGCAGGCTGGATCTGAAGGAATCGGAGATCGACCTTGAAAGCCGCAGCTTGAGCCGCAAAGCCGCTGAAAATGCCCTGCTGCCGTCGCTGACGCTGAACGCGTTTTATGGCGGCAGCGGTTTGGCGGGGCAGGTGAACCCAAACTCCGCCACGGTGCCTTCGACCGCGCCGGCAGGCTTTGGGGGCGCGCTCGACAACGCCTTCAACAATGCGGCGCCGGATTATTATGTGGGCATGTCGTTGGTGCTGCCCTTGCGCAACCGCGTGGCAAAGAGCGATCAATACCGTGCGGAGTTGGAATCACGGCAAGCGGAGTTGCGTTTGGCGCAGTTGCGCAAGCAGATTCGCATCGAAGTGCGTAACGCACAGTACGCGCTGGGAGAAAGCCTCGCGCGTGTCCAGGCAGCGGCCAAGGCGCGCGATCTCGCGGCCAGAACATTCGAGATCATGCAAAAAGAGCAGGCCTTGGGGGCGGGGTCGAATGTGCAAACGCTGGGTGCACGGCATGATCTGGCAACGGCGGATTCGGCACTGGTGGATGCGCGTACCGGCTACCAGAAGGCTCGTGTGGAGCTGGAACGCGCCGTGGGTCGAACGCTTGAAACCAACGCGATTGCCATCGATTCGGCCCGGCGCGGCGTGCCGGCGGCCGTGGCGCAAGCGGAAAGGCCGCAGTGAACTTTTACGTGTCACCATAACTCCATTGTGTTGCGATTGCCGGAGGATGCGGTGCGCGAAAGCAAACGGCCCTTTAGAAACAAGCCCATACGTCATTCCGTAGAATCGCTACACTTCCTTGCTCTTATGCCGCAAAAACGAATGCCACATGCCCACTGCCATAGACGCCCAATCCGGAAACGCAAAAAGCACACGCAAAGAAGCGGCGCCCGTGCTGCTGATCGCCGATGATCAGCAGCACATTCTCGAAACCCTGGAGTTTTTACTCAAGCCCGAAGGGTATCAGCTGCAAAAAGCGCGCACACCCGCAGCCGTGTTGGAGTGTCTGGAAACGCGCCGCTACGACGGGCTGCTGATTGACCTGAACTACACGCGCGATACCACCTCCGGCCGGGAAGGGCTCGATCTGCTCGCGGCCATTCGGGAGCGGGGGTTGGATCTGCCGGTGATCGTGATGACGGCATGGGCCAATGTGGAACTTGCGGTGGAGGCCATGCGGCGCGGCGCAAATGACTTCGTCGCCAAGCCCTGGGACAACCTGCGTTTGCTCACCATCCTGCGTACACAGCTGGACCTGCACCGTGCGCAAGGTCGGGCGCAATGGCTGGAAGCGGAAAACCGGATGTTGCGGCCGGAAGGCGCGCCGGAGTTTATTGCAACCGCGCCCGCGATGCAGCCCGTGCTGGAATTGCTGCAGCGCATCGGGCCCTCGGACGCCAACGTGCTCATCACGGGCGAGCATGGCACGGGCAAGGAGATCATCGCGCAAACGCTGCACCGTTTGTCGCATCGCGCGGCGCATGCGCTGGTGGCCGTCAATACCGGCGCGCTTTCAGAAGGCACCTTTGAAAGTGAAATCTTCGGACATGTAAAGGGTGCCTTCACCGATGCGCGGGCGGATCGTTTGGGACGGTTCGAACTGGCCTCGCGCGGAACCCTGTTTCTGGATGAGATTGCGAACGTACCCATGCGGCAGCAGGCCAAATTGCTGCGTGTGCTTGAAACAGGCGAGTTGGAGCGGGTTGGGTCATCGACCACGCGCAAGGTCGATGTGCGTATGCTTTCGGCCACCAACGCCTATCTGCACACAGAGGTGACGGAAGGCCGGTTCCGCGCCGATCTGTTGTTCCGCTTGAACACGGTGGAAATTCATCTGCCCCCCTTGCGCGATCGTCGTGAGGACGTCATTCCGCTCGCGGCACACTTCCTCAGCCGCTACGCCGAGCGATACCGGCGACCGGTGCAAGGCTTCGATCGGGCGGCCACGGAGGCGATGCTGACCTACGGCTGGCCCGGCAACGTGCGCGAACTGGACCACGCCATGGAGCGCGCGGTGTTGATGGCGCGCGAGGCGCTGATTGGTACGGCGGATCTGGGCCTCAACGCAGGTCGCGACATGGAGGACAAACGCGCCTCGCCCCATCTGCTCGATCAGATGCTTGACGATTTCAGCCTCGAACAGGTCGAGAGCATCCTTGTCCGCAAAGCGTTGCGGCGTTCGGCCGGCAACGTGAGCCAGGCCGCGGAAGCGCTTGGCTTGAGCCGTGGAGCGCTGTACCGGCGGATGGAAAAACATGGTCTCTGAAGACGCCCGGCATGCCGCAGGAACCCTGCATACTGCAGGAACCAAGGGGCACGGGCGGCCGGCTGCGGTACAGCGCAAGCGTTTGCCGCTCAAGGCGGACCGCCGCCGGTTGAGCTATGATCTGCGGCTGCGCTTGTGGCTGTTTGCGCTTTCTGTGCCATTGGTCGCGGTGACCTCGTTGCTCGTTTGGCGGTACGCGGCATCGCTCGCGTGGGCACTGGTGGCCGCGGGCGTTTCCTCACTCTTTCTGGCGGTGGTGGCGGAAACTCTGTTTGAGCAGATCACGCGCCCTTTGCAAACGCTGTCGAACATTGTGGCTGCGTTGCGCGATGATGATTTTTCATTTCGGGCGCGAGGTGCCCGGCGCGGCGATTCGCTTGGGGATTTGGCGCTCGAAATCAATGCGCTTGCGGGCACGCTGCAAACGCAACGGGGCACCGCACGCGATGCGTTGACGCTGGCCGAACGCGTGATGGCCGCCATGCGTACGCCGGTGCTGGCCTTTGCGCCCGATGAGACGCTGCGGCTGCTAAATCCGGCGGCGGAAAACGCCTTTGCGCTACAGCGCGCCACTGCGCTCGGGCAACACGCCGGTGCGCTCGGGCTCGAGCCCTTGTTCTGCCTGGCGGATGGTGCCGTGCATGCGCATCCGGCGGTTTCCGGCGTGGCCGGTGAAACACGCTGGTCGTTGCGGCGATCCTCCTTCCGGCTGGGGGGCGTGCCGCATGTGTTGTTTGTGCTTTCCGATGTGCAAGCGGCGTTGCGCGAGGAAGAGCGCGTGGCCTGGCAGCGCCTGGTCCGCGTGCTCAGCCATGAGATCAACAACTCATTGACGCCGATCAGCTCGTTGGCGGGTAGCCTGGAACAGCGGCTGAGGGAGATGGAAACCTATTCTGTTCCAAACGAGCCCATCGCCGAAGGTCCTGTTGCAAAGAACCAGGGGACCGAACGGATCGCGGACCTTCGCCGCGGGCTGCACCTCATCGAGGATCGCGCTTTGGCGCTGCACCGTTTTCTGCAGAGCTACGGACAGCTGACGCGATTGCCGCAGCCCCATCTGCAACCGGTGGACTGGCCCATGCTGATCGAGGGTGTGGTGCGGCTGGAAACGCGGATGGCGGTGACGCTCGAACCAGGGTCGGCGCTGGTCTCCCTGGCCGATCCGGCGCAGATCGAGCAGCTCTTGATTAATCTGCTGCGCAATGCCGTGGAGGCGGCGCAAAGCATCGCCGTCCCAGGGCATGCCCCACACGTCAGCGTCGGCTGGACGGCGAATCGGACCGAGCTGACCGTCTCCCTTTGCGACAACGGCCCGGGGCTCGCGAACACGGCAAACCTGTTTGTGCCCTTTTACACAACAAAGCCGGACGGCAGCGGCATTGGGCTGGCACTGGCGCAGCAGATCGCCTCAGGCCATGGCGGCACCTTGCGGTTGCTGAATCGAAAGGACGGGCCGGGATGCCGGGCGGAACTGCACCTGCCTTTGCCGCATGGCGCTTTTGGGGAAGCCTGATACGACTGACAGCCTTGCGCCGGCCGAACCCAGAGCTCCAATGCATGTGGTATGGTGCTAGGCACCGGGACACAACTGGTCTGCTGCGCCATAAATCACCACACAAGCGCGAAAAAAGCGCCACAAGGCGTGATCACAGCAAGGCAGGCTCACGAGCAGGACGCCCCGGCAAGCCCTGCGGTCTGTGTTGTAAGCCGGGTGGCGCAGGCAGGATCGTTTCGTTCGGTGTTCGTTGGGCAGAGATTGCTGTACGGCGGTGTTCAGGTCGGCTCGCGTTGCTGGTATTGCTCACGTTGGGTGAGGTGCTTTGCTGATGTCCTCGTTTCGCTGTGCGCTCCGTCGGATCGCGCTGTTCAGCCTCGCATGCGGTCTCATCGCCCCCGGCGCGCGGGCGCTGCAGAACGCCGCCGCGCCGCCGACAACTCAATCATCGGTCGTACCGACCATCTCATCGCTCCCGAGCCCTGCCGTCGATACCGTCGTCGTTCCGGGCCCGTTGCGGTCCTTTCTGCGCATGGCGAGCATTAGTCAGCAGGCCAGAGCCGCCGATGTGTTGCCGTTGCTTGCGCGCAATGTGTATCAGAACGGCTACAGCGCCAAAGCGCCCACTGAATTTCTACTCTTGATTGAGCGTTACCTGACCCAGGCACGCGAGTTACAGGCCCTGGCCGGGGCAGACCACACCATCCGTGTCGCCGATTGTGCCGGGGCGGACCGGCTCCTGTTCATTCTGGGTTATCAGTTGCGTCACGGGTGCAACGGCGTCATCGCGACGGAAACAAAAGACCCCGAGCGCGCCTTTCTCACGGTGGACTCCGGCTTTCCCTTGACGGAGCTTGAAGAAGCGCTGCAAGGGGGCGTGCCCTTTACCTATCCGTACGCTTCTTTCAGCCTGCCGGTGCTGTTTCATAAGTCGGACTGGGTGGCCTTGGGCGCGCCCCGGCTCATGCACAGCAACGACCTGCTCGACGCGATCTTCAGCGATCCTGCCGTGGCGCGTTTGTACTTCGGCATGAGCAAGATGGATGCGGCAACGGCAACGTATCTTTCACAGGCCCTGCGGCTGAAGAGCCTTTTGGCGATGGCCACGGCAGTCGATTTTTACGGCAGCCAGATCAGTGTGCGCTCAGGCCGTGTGTTGGTGCCGGGCGGGGCGGCCGCGGAGCCGGCCTGGCAAGCCGTGGTGGGGGCGAGCCCCGCAGCACCCGCGGAATTTGTGGCTCGACTCCTGGCCCGCGACCGGGGCTGGCTTTTGGCCTACTTCGACGTGCTATCGCGCGCCAGTGCCGAGCAGCAGCGCCACCTCACCGCAGGAACGCGTCTGCTTCGCAACTATGAGGCCTTTCACCTGGCCGACCCCAAGGAAAGTGCCGCGAATGGCATGCTGCGGCCCGCTTCCGAACTCCTGGTGCTCGATACGCGCCTGCTATGGGACGCCGACGGCAACCCGCACGTTCCCGGAACGCTGGAAACATGGAAAGGCATTCTCCGGTCCGATACGCACAATCAAGTCGACCGCACCTGGGCCAGGCGCGCGCAGGACTTCGATCGTCCCGATCAGCTGATCGAAGCACTCACTGCCTTTTCGCGCACGGAATCCACCAGCGGCCCGGTGCAGCTGTACCTGAGCCTGTGTGAGATGGATCGGCGCCGGCCATTGGACCGGCAGCTGTCCCCAGCGACCGTTTCGTTGCTGGCCTCGAAATCGCTGGCACCGAAGTCCTCGATGCTGAACAGCTGGTACCTCCTGTTTTCAGAGTTTCCGGCGTTGGACGATGCCTCGATTGCGCAATTCCTGGAAAGTGCAGAAGCCGTTGACAGGATCCATGCCGACGATCTGCGTGCCAACGCGCTCGGCTCCCTGCAGGCGAATGTGGGGCTTTGGGCGATTCTGGCCAGGCAGCATGAGATCTCTGCCCCGTCGATGAATGCAGCGATGAATACGGCGATGAATGCAGCGTTGAATACATCGTGGCGTGCCACTGTGCAGCCGTTTGCGAAGGTGACCTCCTCGGTGCAGCTTTTCGACGCCACACGCGCGTCCCTGCGGACGCTGCTGGCGAGCTCCGGCGGCAACGCCGGCGCGGCAACGGCGGTGGGAGTAACCACGTTATCTCCACCCGGAGAACAGGCCGTCGGCCCGGGGGAGATTGTCGACCGGCTCGCCGGCCCGGTGCAGGCGGGCGCAGCCGGGCAGCGAATCCACGGGGAGCTCGCCGCGCGGCTGCAAACCGTGCTGGACGATCAGCAGCTGGTCTCGCTCGACACGCTCTTCGCCTTGAGCGATGGGCTCGAAACGATGGAAAAAACCGGTAAACCGGGCGGCGACGAGCTCGTTGCGCTGGCCGGTGAGCTGCGGAACTTCGACATCCCGCACTCCATCTTTACGCATCAGGAAAAGACCAACTGGGCGCCGGGCGTGTACAAGACCCGCCATGCTGAACTGCGGGTGCAAACCGATCTCGTGGCGGTGCTGCAAGCGCACCCGGCCAACACCTCAGCCATGCGGGCACGGCTGGAGGCGGCGCGCGGGCAGCTGGCGCCGTACCTGCGCGATACGCTGGTGGGCCTGAACTATGCGTTTTACGAGCCGCCGGGAGCGCAGATCCTGCACATCAATCCGTTGTTTGTGCGTGCGCATGATTTTCTCGGGCTTTCGGTCGTCGGCAAAAAATACAGCTGGCAGCCCCCGGTGCTGATGGGGGCGGGTGTATCCGCCGGTGGCGGCGCGTATCTGATGGGCTCCTTGGCCGATCTGCCCTATGCCCTGGCTTCGGCCGAGCAGGATTTCATTGTGCCGGAAAAGGTGCAGGCGTTGATCTGGCGAGAATTGGTGCCGGGGCTCATCGCCGACGCCACGGTGCCGCGCTGGTGGGGCGTTTCCCCGCAAGAGATGCACGCGGCCGCACTGTATCAGCGCGCCGGTGAGGAACTGGCGCGGTCCGCCGGTGGCAGCCCAACCGTGCGGCTGCGCTTGTTGCAGCTGTTGAACGACCGCATGTCGCCGCAGCGATTGGGTCAGTTGGAAGCAGCCCTGCTGCAGCAAACCACCCTGGATGCCGCCGTGAATCACCTCGCGGATCATCTCGCCGATCACCTTTTGCCTTCCGACACCTTTTATCTCACGGAAGCGTACCGCCGAAGCTTTCCGGGCGAAGCGGACGCAGCTGGACCGGCGAACCGCGAGTTGACGGCATTGATCGAGCACCTGCCGGTGGAAACCGATGCAGCCCACCTGACGGCGGCTTTGGCGGCGGATTTCGGCGTTTCGCACCCGACCCTGGCGGCGACCAACGGTCGCGAGCTGCTTCACCTGCAGCCGTTTCCGTACTGCATGGGGTCCACCAATCGGCTGTTCAGCGAATCGCTGGAATCGGAAAACCTGTATTGGGCCCGCTTGGCCGACGACATGGGCTATGATCCGGTCGCGTTGAATCGCCTTGTGCCGGAGTTGACCCGGCGTATGGTGGGAAAAATCTTCGCCAGCAATGTGGAAGATTGGCCGGCGGTGCTACGCGCCATGCAGGAAACCGGCGACGAGGTACGGGCCACAAAACCAAACGCCGTAGAGGCGTTTCGCAGCCCGGCCCCTGCGATGGACGCCGTGAAAGCTGCTGCATTTGGGCAGCCTGCCCTCGATGGTCCCGCTATGACTGGGCGCGCTATCCATGGGCCCGTTATCGATGGGCACTCCGGTTCGGGCCTCGCGGCTTCCCGGCAGACGCCACAAATGCCGTATGCGGCAAGGAGCGCTCCATGAGGCGGAACGGTTGCTGGCTTGCGTTTCTTGCTTTTTTACTGCTCCCCGACACCCATGCGCTTCACCGGACGCCCAATCCGGAAGCCAGTCCGGTTTCCAGCCCGGCATTGGGTCCGGCACCCGGCCAGGCCGATCCTTCACGCTTCCGTGTGCAGGTGGTGCTGGTGGAGGTCAACGTCGCCGTGACCGATGCGAAAGGCAATTACATCACCGGCCTCCGTCCCGAAGACTTCCAGATCGTCGAGGACAGGATTCCTGAAAAGATCGCGACCTTTGAGGAAGGCGATGTCGCCCCGCGCGTGGTCGTCGGCCATGGAAGTTCTTCCGGCAGCGCGGCGGGTGGGGCTGCGGCGACAGCGGCGACGGCTCCCAGCGGCCAAATCGCCCCGTTTGCCGGCCCGAGCCTGCCCTCGCTGGGAAGCAGCAGCGGCGCGGTGGGTTCCAACATCTTTGTTCTTTTCGACACAAGCAACTACATGTACCGCGGCTTTGTGTTCGCGCAGGACGCGATCGCTCAGTTCGTCCGGTCGCTGGAAGGGGTCAACAAGCTGGCGTTTTACTCCTACAGCCGCGATCTTTCCCGCGTGACGCCGTTGACGGCGGACCGCCGGGAGGTTTTGCGGGGCGTGCGGCAAACCGTGGCGGGCGATGATGCCGCGCTTTACAACGGGCTGTTGCTGACGGTGAAGGATGCCGCGCCGCTGCTGGGCCGCAAGGCGATTGTCGTTTTTTCCAACGGCCCCGACACCGCCAGCCTCGTGCCTCCGGAAGATATCGCCGAACTGGCGCAGTCCACCGGCACCATTATTTACATGATCAGCACGCGTGAAGCGCAAACAGAGCCCATCTCGAGCGCTGTTTTTGAGCGAATGAGCAAAGCCACCGGGGGCAAAGCGTATTTCGCCAAAAGCTGGCAGGACGAAGACAAGGCGTTCGCCTCCATTCGCGATGATTTCGCGCATCTATATACGCTCAGCTACTACCCGCAAAGCAACAACAACCGGGGTTGGCGTCACATCACGGTCAAGCTGGTGGGCAAGGACATGGCGAAATACCACATCCGCACGCGGGAAGGGTACCGCGTGCTGCGTCATGCAGAGATCGTCGGTGACCCCGTGGCGCTGCCGCACGCGAGTACATCGTCGCAGTAGGCAGTTTCGTTGCGTGATGTGAAATACCCGCCTAAATATTAGCTCGACGAAGCCCGGAAAAATAGGTAGACTCTTGCTCCTCTATTCGTAGTACTCTGCTCTTGGTCAGTACCGGACGTTTGGCCTATCTTTTGGAGGGCCCTATGGACCTTGTTGCTGGCCAGACGATTACCAATGAATGGGTGACGGTCGACGGCAAGCACTTCCGTGACTGCACCCTTGTGAACTGCATGCTGCGCTACAACGGCGACGCGGTCACCTTTGAACGCACGCATCTGCTTGGGTGCCGGCACGTGTTTTATGGCAAAGCCCGGCAAACGGTGCAGTACCTTCAGTCTGTGGGGATGTTGATGCATGATCCTGGTGAATGGGGCGAATTCGGAGATGTTTCGGATCTGCCGAACTAACCGGAACAGCATCGGCCAGGGTGATCGTTGCAGGTGAGTGGAATTCCTGAGTTTGTCTTGGAGCCGGAAATGGTGTCGGAGCCGACGCAACTGCGGGGACCGGCAGGAACAGCGTCGCCGCGGGTAGTCGCGTTGTTGCTCGCGGACGTTTCCGTCCAGCGTATGTTTGCGTCCATCGCGGAAACACTGGATCTCGAAGCCAAGATAGTGGATGAGGCAGAAATCGTTGCCCTCGCAAAATCCAGTCTTTACGAGCTCGTCATTGCCGATATCGCGAGCGCCCGCCGGCTTCGCCCATTGCTCAATGAACGGCAAAGCACCGGAGAACAGGTACGGCCGGCCCTTGTAGCGGTGGCGGCAGGGACGCCAGTGACCAACGACGTGGAGAGCGGCGATTTTGACGCTGTTCTGTCGTCCATGGCGACCCCTGCCGACCTCACCGCGC
>CAXTRN010000042.1:0-22013 GCA_964246645.1 uncultured Acidobacteriaceae bacterium | reverse complement strand
CTGATCCGCAAGCCAAGGGCGGGCGTGGCAGCGTAGCCCTGCCGCGGGGGCGACCGCGACCTTGGGCAATGCCGGGTCTGCAGCCGCTTTCGCCGGTTTGAAAAGCTGCATCTGACCTGCTGAGAGCCAATCGCATCTCACGGAGTCGTCATGGAGCGCCGAGAGTTTTTGAAATCCGCCACTGCCGCCGGCATGGCCGCCGCTGTACCCGCCGCCGCGGCCGCGCAAGCCGGCAAAACCTCCAAAGAGTCCCCGAGCAAGCGAGCCGAATCGCCGAACATGATCTATCGCCAGCTCGGCACCACTGGTGAGCGCGTTTCCGCCATCGGCATGGGCGGCTATCACCTGGGCAAAAAAGAACTGACGCAGGACCAGGCGGTAGAACTGGTGCACGCAGGCGTGGATGCCGGCATCACCTTTCTCGATAACTGCTGGGACTACAACGACGGCATCTCGGAGGTACGCGTCGGCCAGGCGCTCAAGAACGGGTACCGGCAAAAAGTCTTCTTGATGACCAAGATCGACGGCCGCACCAGCGAAGAATATGACAAGCAGCTGGAACAGTCGCTGGGTCGCTTGAATACCGATGTGATCGATCTGGTGCAGTTTCATGAGGTCATCCGCCTGGAAGATCCTGATCGCATCTTCGCCAAAGGCGGCGCGATCGAGGCTGCGGTAAAGGCCCGCGATGCCGGCAAGATCCGCTATATCGGCTTCACCGGCCACAAAGACCCCGCCGTGCACCTGCGCATGTTCGAGGTCGCCGACAAGAACAAATTTCACTTCGACACCGTGCAGATGCCTGTGAACGTGATGGACGCCCACTTCCGTTCCTTCACCAAACAGGTGATTCCGGTAGCGGTCCAGCATGGCACCGGCGTGCTCGCCATGAAGACCTTCGGCGACAACTACATCCTGCGCAGCAACACCGTGCAACCGATCGAAGCGCTGCAATACGGCCTTTCGCAGCAAATTTCCGTCCTCATCACGGGCATCGATAACCACCAGGTGCTCCAGCAGGCGCTCACCGCAGTGAAGGGCTTTCAGCCGATGACCGCCGAGCAGCAGCAGACAATTCTAAGCCGTACCGAAACCGCTGCGGCTGAAGGCAAATACGAGCTCTTCAAGACCTCGTCGCACTTCGACGGCACCGCCAGCAATCCAAAGTGGCTGGGCGAGGACCTCACCGGCAAAGCAAGCTGACCGCCCTCAAGCGTTCAGCTTCGCTTCCGCCATCAGTCCAAGGCCATATGCCACGGATGTGAACGCTTCGCCGCCCCGCACGCGTTCTTCGCCAAACCGCCGCGTAAACACCCGGCGCACCGCAGGCACGAGCGACGTTCCGCCGGTCAGGAAGACACGGTCCACGGCTCCTGCCGCAACCCCAGCCTGAGCAAACAGATCGTCCAGGCTATCTTCCATACGCGCCAGTTCCGACGCAATCCAGCCTTCAAATGCCGCCCGCGCTACCGGCACGCGAAGGCGTACCGACTCGGTTTCCAGAACGAACTCGGCCTGTTCCTTTGTAGAAAGCTCAACCTTCACACGCTGCACCGCCTGGTGCAGCCGGTATCCGAGATCGTCTTCAATCACGGCTTTCAGCGCAGCGATCTTGTCCGGTTCCTTTGCCGTTCGTTCCGCCGCGCGCAGCAGTTCGCGCACCGGCTGCGTGCGCAAAAACGACAAGGTGTGCCAGCGCTCGAGGTTGCTGTACACCCACGCCGGCAGGGCAGGCAGGTCCTTGCCCAGCGAGCGCGCCTTCGACTCCGATCCTAGCGCGGGCGAGATCAAGCGGCGTACCAGACGAGCGTCGAAGCTGTCGCCGGCCAGGCCCACCCCCGTGGTGCCCAGCACCCGCGGTGCCTGCCCGGCGACGCCCATCCGCAACAGCGAAAAATCCGTCGTGCCGCCGCCGAAATCGCCGATCAGCACGGTTTCTTCGCGAGCGGCCTCGGTCTGGTAGGCGTAGGCTGCCGCAACCGGCTCCATCGCAAACTCCACCTCGGTAAAGCCGGCCTGCAGAAAGGAATGCTGTAAGCGTTGCACCGCGAACGCGTTGTCGGCTTCCGATGCTGCACCGACAAACACCACCGGCCGCCCGGCGAGCGCGCGCGTCACCTCGAAGCCGAAGCCTTCGCTTGCCCGCAACCGCAGATCGCGTAAAAGGCGGGCGACCAGTTCTTCGAACCGGTATTGCCGGCCGAAGATCTCCGTGCCCGTGAGATCCCGCGAAGAAAGATAGCTTTTCAGCGACTGAATGAGCCTGCCCTGCACCGCGTCATCCCCGCTATCGGTCGCAAGGTAATGGTCGATGGCCGCAGCGCCTGTCCACGCAGCGACCGGCTTGCCTGCGGCCTGTAGCCGCCGCTGCAGGTAAAGCAGCGATCGTGAAGAGGTCGAGGTGCGATTCGTTGGTGGCAGGCCAAAGGACGGCGTCGCGAACGGCACAAGGCGCACCTGCCCGTCCTGCGCCCAGGCGACAGAACTGTTCGTTGTGCCGAAATCGATGCCGACAATGGGAGCTGCGCTTGGTCGCACATCTTCATTGTCGCAAGTCTCCGAGACCTTTATGGGTGTCACCCGGGCCGTGTAGCCTGAAGAGAACTCCGCCGCATCCACCCGCATAAGGAGCGCCCCTTGCCGAAGCGTCCGTTTTCCCTGCCCTGTGTACGGTTTTCCTGTGCACAGTTTTGCTCACAGCCTGTGTTCGCGATCGCCATGTTCCTCCTTTCCAGCGCCTGCCTGCACGCGCAGGGCCAGCAGGCGCAGGGTCAGCAAGCACAAGGCCAACAGGCGCAGCAGCAAATACGAGGTGGTGGCGGCATCACGCTTCCGCCGCCGCCCTTTGCCGAGCCGCACCCCGTGGTGGACACCTACCCCACTGCCGGCACCGCAGCGCCCGTACAGGTCACCGACCCGTATCGCTGGCTTGAGGATGCGCACAGCCCGGCGACGCGCGCCTTTATCGCCGACCAGAACGCATACACCGCGAAGTACTTCGCGCAGGTGCCGATGCTGCCGGCAACCGAAGCCGAGCTGAGCAAACTGATGCGCGTCGACACGGTTGGCGTGCCCGTGGAACGCGGCCGGCAGCTCTTCTTTTCGCGGCGGCTCGCGGGCGAAAACCAGGGCTCCCTTTACGTGCGCACCGGCCTCCATGGCGATGACCGAAAGCTGATCGACGGCAACACGCTCAGCGCCAACGGCAACACCTCGGTGAACCTGCTCGGTGTCGCCGAAGACGGCTCCGTGATGACGTATGGCATTCGCGTGGGCGGGGCGGATGAGGTCGCCGTGCACTTCCTCAATGTCGCCTCGAGCAAAGAAGTTTACGATGCCCTGCCGAGCGCGCGTTATTACGGTGTCGAACTCGCGCCGGACAAAAAGGGCGTGTATTACTCAAAATTCTTCCCGCATGAGGGTACCCGGGTCTTCTTCCATGCCTTCGGCACGCCGGGCAGCGCCGACGTTGTCGTTTTCGGCCGCGAATACAGGGGTGAACAACTCGGCGAAATCGACAATGTCGGCATCCGCATCACCGAAAACGGCCATTGGCTGGTGCTCAGCATCGGCCATGGGGTGCCCGCAAAACGTGAAGACATTCTGCTCAAAGACTTGCGCAAGCCGGACGCGCCGATCATGCCGTTGGTCTACGGGGTTGCCAATCGCTTTTCCGAAATGACCGCCGGCGACACGTTTTATGTGCGCACCGACTTTGGCGCGCCGGGCGGCCGCGTTCTGCGTGCCGAGATCGGCAAGCAGCCCAACGATTGGCCGACCGTCATCCCTGAAAGTAAAGATGTGCTCGAACAGGTGTCCATTGTGGGCGATCGGTTTTTCGTACTGCACCTCCATGATGTGAATAGCGAGCTCACCCGTTACTCCCTCGAAGGCAAACCGGAAGGGCGCATCCATCTGCCGGGGATCGGCGCGGGCTCCACGCTGAGCGGCCGGCCACAGGACCGGGGCGGCTTTTACACCTTTCAGTCGATCATCACGCCGCCGACCATCTTCCGCTACGATGTCGAAACGGCAAAATCCGACGTCTTCTACGCGCAAACCGTGCCGTTCGATTCCACCCAGTATGAGTTGCAGCAGGTCTTCTACACCTCGAAAGACGGCACCCGCGTACCCATGTTCATCGCCGGCCGCAAGGGGCTGAAGCGCGACGGTTCAGAGCGCCTGTTGATGACCGGCTATGGCGGCTTCGCGCTCAGCGAAACGCCGGTGTGGAACCCGGAATATGCCTGGTGGCTCGAGCATGGCGGCTGGTTCGCGCTGCCTAACCTCCGCGGGGGTAACGAATACGGCGAAATGTGGCACAAGGCCGCGATGTTCGATAAGAAGCAAAACGTGTTCGACGACTGGTTTGCCGCAGCGGCGTACCTGATCGCGAACCGCTACACCGCGCCTGCACACCTTGCCATTCGCGGCCGTTCGAACGGCGGCCTGCTCATGGGCGCTTCGATAACGCAACGGCCGGATCTGTTTGGCGCCATCTGGTGCGGCTATCCGCTGCTGGATATGTTGCGCTACCAGCGCTTCGAAATGGGCCGTACCTGGACGACCGAATACGGCAACGCCGAAAATGCCGCGGACTTCCCCTATATCGCCAAATACTCGCCGTACGGGAACATGCATCCGGGCACTCGCTACCCTGCGGTGTTCTTCTTCACCGGGGACGGGGACACCCGCGTTGACCCGATGAACGCACGCAAAATGACGCCGCTGCTGCAGTCCTCAAGCGCCGGCGGACGCCCCATTCTGCTGCACTACAGCACAGAAGGCGGCCACAGCGCCGGTGTGTCGCAAACCCAACTCATCACCGACTACGGCGACGAGATGAGCTTTTTGTGGACCGAAACCGGTGCGCCGTAAGAGCGCATCCGGCCGGCTAGAGGCTCTACCCTAGCCGGCATCGGCTTGCGCGCCGGGCTTCGGTTTTTTCAGCAGAAAAGCCCCTGGAACACAGATTGCCAGCACCAACGCCATGTAGCGGAAAACGTCCACATAGGCCCACAGCTGCGATTGGCTGTCCAGGCCCCGATTGGTCAGCAAAAGCGCGCGCAGGGCGGCTACCCGCGGTCCAGCATGGTGCACCATCATCTGCGTGCGCATCATCAGGGTGCGCTGATACAGAGGATTCGCTCCGGAAAGCCAATGGACCTGCTCATTACGATGGGACTGGGCATGCCGCTGGGAGATGGTGTTGGCCGCGGAGATGCCGACACTGCCACCCACATTGCGCAGGAAGTTGAACATACCGCTGCCGATGCCTGCCTGTTCCTTGGAAAGAGTGCCGAGGGCGACCTTGGATAGCGGCACAAAAATCATCGCCAGGCCCACACCGCCCCACGTGGTTGGCCAAAACAGCGACCATGGCGAGATGTCCAGGGTGAGAACCCCAAGCCAGAGCGTGGAAAGGGCCAGCACGGCGAAACCCGCAGAGACAATTTTGCGTGGGTCAAACCGGCTGGTCAGCGCGCCCACAATCAGCGCGGCAAGAAACGACCCCAAACCGCGCGGGCTCACCGCCAGACCGGATTTGAACGCGTCGTAGCCGAGCAGGCTCTGGTAGAACACCGGCAAAATCGTCGTCAAACCGTAAAGCCCGACGCCGAGCACAAAAACCAGCACACAACCCAGGGAAAGATTGCGGTTTTTGAAGATAGACATGTCAACCAGCGGCTTGGGATGGCGACGTTCATAGACGATCCAGGAGATCAGGCCGACCACCATCACTCCCACCGCCCAGCGAATGCGGATATCGCCGAACCAGTCCTGTTCCTGTCCTTTATCGAGCGCGAATTGCATGCCGGCGATCCAAAGCCCCAGCAGCCCCAGGCCGACGCCGTCCAGTTTGCCGGGTTTGGCGTTCTTGTATTCGGGCGGATCTTCCAGGAATTTGCTTTGCAACAGCAACGCAAGCAGGCCGATGGGCACGTTGATATAAAACGCCCATCGCCAGGAAAGCGCTACGGTGAGATAGCCGCCAAATGCCGGCCCGACCACCGGCGCGATCACCACCCCCAGCGCATACAGCCCCAGGGCCTGCCCCTGCTTTTCCGGAGGAAAGCTTTCAAGCAGAATCGACTGCGAAAGCGGCTGCAGGGCACCGCCGGCCGCACCCTGGATGATGCGCGCCATCAGAATGAAGCCGAGCGAGGGGGAAAGGCCGCACAGGACCGAAGCGACCGTGAACACCGCGATCGAGGCCATGAGGTATTTCTTGCGGCCGAAGCGCAGAGCGAAGTAGTTGCTGGCCGGCAGAATGACCGCGTTGGCTACCAGGTAAACGGTTAAAACCCACTCGGCTTCATCGGTCGTCGACGCGGTCGAACCGGCGATGTACGGCACGGCGACAGAGGCAATGGAGGTGTCCATCACCTCCATAAAGGTCGCAATCATCACGGCGGTGGCGATCCACCATGGATTCACCTTGGGTTTCGGCAATCAGTTCACCCAGACCTTTGGCTCAACCGACATGCCCGGCGCGAGACGCTCGGCCCCGGCCTGCCCCGGCTTGAACCGGATACGCACCGGCAGGCGCTGCACCACTTTCACATAATTACCGGTCGCGTTTTCCGGAGGCAGCAGGCTGTAAATCGCCCCTGTGCCGCCGGGCAGCGCTTCGACGTAGCCGTCAAAATCCAGCTTGAGCGCGTCCACATGAATCTTGACCGACTGCCCCTTGCGCATCTTCTGAATTTCGGTTTCCTTGAAGTTGGCTTCCACCCAGATATCGTTTGTCTGCGTAAGCGCAAACAACTCCTGCCCGGGTGTCACCTGGGTGGAAAGCTCCACGGACTTATCGCCGATGATGCCGTCTTCCGGCGCGTAGATGCGGGTGTATTCCAGATTCAACTCGGCTTGTGCAGCCTGCGCCTGCGCGGCCTGCGCGCTTGCCTGGCGTTGGGCCACCGTGGCTTTTTGCGCGGCGATCTGCCGAGGCTGATTCTGCCTGGCTTCTTTGGCCTGCTCGCGCGCCTGGTCGAGTGAGGCGATCGCCTGTGTCACGGATTTTTGTGCCGCGTCGGCGGTTTCACGCCGCGAAGCCACTGTCGCCGCCTGCGCCCGTTCATCCGTGGCGCGCTGATCGTACAGCTCGCGCGAGACCTCTTCTTTGGTGACAAGCGTGCGATAACGTTCTTCTTCGCGCATCGCATTGGCTTCGTTCGCTTCAGCCTGGTGCAGGTCCGCCAGTGCGGAACGGTAGCGTTCTTCGGTGGCAGGGACGTTGGCCGCTGCACTCGCTACGCTCAGCTCCGCATTGACTACTTGGCTGCCCTGGGTGGTGGTGGTGATGCCGACATTGGGATTTTGTGCCGCCACCGCTGCTTGCGCCTGCGACACCTGCGCCACCGCGTTTTCCTTAGACACCTGGTAGTCGCGTGGATCCAGTTGCACCAAGAGCTGGCCCTTCTTCACGCGATAGGTGTTTTCGACATACACTCCCGTGACGTAGCCATTGATGCGCGCGCTGATCGGGTCCGTGTGCCCTTCCACAAAGGCATCATCGGTGCTTTCATAGCTGTCCAGATAGCGAAACAGCAGAAGGGTCCCGATGACGAGCAGAACGAATCCGACGGCGATGCCCAGCGTGCTCAGTGGATGCGTGCGCACCCAGCCACGGGCCTTTTCCTTGGCCGGCGGTTCGTCGCCTTTACCATCCTTCTTGTCTTTATCGCCTTTTTTGTCTTCGTCGCCTTTTTTGTCTTCGTCGCCGCTGCCTTTGTCGTCTTTCTGCTCGCCGCCTTCTTCCCCGCTGTCCTCTTTTTTGTCCTCGCCCCCGCCGTCCTTGGCGGCCTCGTCCTGCTTTTGGCGCAGCGCATCGAGCTCGGCGCGCAGGCGGGTTTGCTCATCGTAGAGCATGCGCAGCGCGAGATCTTTGTGCGCGGCAGCCGCGTCAGGCGCGAGATCGGGCTCGTGCGGCGGCGTAGCTTGCGGTGTAGCTTGGGTCGGCGATTCAGGCATCGGTTACTTCCTCAGCAATTGCGGAAGCGTCTGTTCGGCGTTGCCCATGGCGCGCGCCAGCGAGACCTTCGCTAAATTGTGCTCAAACACAGCGGTAATGTAATCGTTGTCGGCCTGTACCACGGCCTGTTCTGACTGCACGAGCTCGACCGTATCCGCCACGCCCGCGGCGAAGCGATCCCGCGATTGCTGCAAGGTGTCGTGCGATAAACCCACATTGCTTTGCGCGACGCCGACCTGATCGGCCGCGGAGTTCAGGTCGATAAACGCTTGCCGCACATCCTGATCGATTTGCCCGCGCACATCTTCCAACTCCGATTTGCGCTGCCGCAACGATGCGGTCGCCTGGTCGATTTCCCCGTGAATGCGTCCACCCTCGTAGAGCGGAATCGTCAACGTGCCGCTCACGGTGTACACGCCCGTGGCATGCCGGGAAGGCGTTGTGCCGGCAGCGCCGAAATCCGCATTGACCGCCAGATTGGGCACGCGCTCCGCATGCGCTGCCTTCAGGGCTGACTCCGCCGCGCGCACGCTGGCCGCGGCGGCCTGCAGATCCGTACGCCCCTGTGTGGCCCGCTGCAGGGCACTTTCGACCGTGACGTCGGTCAGCGGTTGAAAACGATAGTCCTCCGCGGCCGTGAACTGCTGGCCGAGCGGCAGGCCGATGATGCGCGCCAGTCGCAGCTTGCCGGTGTCCAGATCCGCCTGGAGCGAACGCAAGCGTTGCTGCTCGGTTTGCAGTTGCACCTGCGCGCGTTCGGCATCGACGCGCGCCGCCAGGCCGGCCGCAAAACGGTCTGCCGCCTGTTTCGCGATGGCCTGCGAGCTTTCCACCTGCGCTCTTGCCGAAACAATGCGGGCGTCCGTCGCAATCAGCTGCAGGTATGATCCGCCCACAGCGAGCACCACCAGATCGCGTGCGTTGCGGGCGGCCCCCAGGCTCGCCTTTAGCGACTCGCTCGCGCTGCGTAAATTGTCGATGCGCACCAGATCGAACACGGACTGGTTCAACCGCGCCGCTCGGGCGTCGAAGTAATTGAATTTCACCGATTCCGGAATAATGTTCAGCGTGATGCCTTCGGTGCGCAGATTAATACGCTCAAACACCTCACTGATGCCGGTGTTCAGCGACGGCAACAGCGCACTTCGGGCGACCTCGCGCTGCCCTTGCGATTGCAACACGGTATTTGCCTGCTCAACCGCGCCGAGGTTGTAGCGCAACCCCAGGGCCAGCGCATTGCCAAGCGTCAAGGGCATCACACCGCCAGTGGCTTTGCCGGTAGCGGTGCTTCCGGTGTACGGCGGCAACACCGTAACGGAACTGTTAATGGTGTTCACGGTGTTGCCGCCACCCGAATTGGTCGTACCCTGGGTGACCGCCACGGTGCCGCTCTGGGCCTGACCGGAAAGCGGCACCGCTGCCGCAGGGGTCGGCCCGGTGACCTGTTCCGAGGGACTTTGCGCCTTGGCAATCCCCGCGAAAGGCAAGATGCCGAACAGGGCAGAGGCCAACAGAAGCGGTTTTCGCAACGTCCTTGCGCTGCGGGCGCGGCGTCCAAAGGCGCTTCCAAAGGCGCTTCCAAGTGCGGCGACAGGGACGATCGCCAATGCGATCCCAAAGCCAATGCCTGGGCCAGTTCCCGCATTGGTTTTAAGCGAGGCGCCCCCTGCCATCACCGCCAGGCGGGAGCGTCCGCGCGACCCAGCCTGCGGGGACGAACTCCTGTCTGTGCCACCCGTTTCGTAAAAATCTGCTTCCACCCTGGTCACACCCATGGCGCTTCTGCCTTGGCAGAAGCACATTGCGAATCGAATCCCACAGGACTCGGTAGACTGCAATTTTCGCGCAAAGGCGCAGCCGCACCGTACAGGCAAACACCTCGAACCGCAGTGAACCTTTGCGGCTTTGGATGCGGCAAATGCCGTTTACGCTGTTTTCTTTCCTCCGCGTGCGATCTTTGCCATCCGTCCCGAATCCGTTTTGCATTCGGCGCACCGCGCTACTGCCATCCCCCGCCGAGCGCGCTGTACAGTTGCACCAGTGTCAACGCCTCGCTTTGCTGCGCGCTGGCGAGGTTGAGCTGCGCGGAAAACAAATTGGAATCGGTCGTCAAAACCTCGAGATAGGCCGTGGCGCCGCCCCGATAACGCACCCGCGCCAAACGCGTGGCATCCTGCGCCGCGGCGACGAGCTTTTCCTGCTCCACCCGGGCAGCGCGTTGTTTGTTTACCGCAATCAAAGCGTTTGAAACATCGTGGAACGCCGTTGCGATCGCTCGCCGGTAGCTGAGGATCATCTCCTCTTTTTGCCGCTCGGACAGTTGCAGTTGCCCGCGTAACCTTCCGCCCTCAAACAGCGGTTGCGCCAAGGTGCTGTAGCCGTACACCGTTTGCCCCGAGGTGTTGAAAAGATCGGCAAAGGTGCTGCCGCCCAGACCACCCGACGCATTGATCGAGATTTGCGGAAAAAACTGCGCCCGCGCCACACCGACTTGCGCGTTGGCGGCGCGCAACTGTGCCTCGGCCTGCTGGATGTCGGGCCGGCGCTCCAACAGTTGCGAAGGCAAACCGACGGGCAGGTCTTGCGGGGGCGGCGCCAGTGCGTTGGGATCCGTGTGCGCGACCGAACCGGGGTTCTGCCCCAGCAGCAGTTGCAATGCGTTTTCGTTCTGCTGAATCTGCTGTTCCAACTGCGGAATCTGGGAGCTCGCCGTGTACAGCAGTTGCTCGGCCTGGCGCAGATCAGAAAGCGGCGCCGCGCCGCCCTGCTCCAGCGTGCGGGTCAGGTCGACAGAATCCTGGCGCGTTTTCAGCGTTTGCCTCGCTATGAGAAGTTGATCGTCCAGCACACGCAATTGAAAATACGTGGTCGCCACCTGCTGCACCAGGCTTAACCGCACCGCGCGCTGCGCCCAGGTTTGAGCGAGCAGCTGATCGCGGGCGGCCTGCGTTTGTTTGCGGTAAATGCCCCAAAAATCCGGGCTCCATGCCGCGGACACGTTGTAGCTGCCGAACTCGATGGGGCTGGCGATGGTGCTGCCGAGATTGCTCGGGAACTCCGCCCCGATGCCCGTGCCGCCGACGTTGATCTGCGGAAACTGCTGCGCCCGCGTGACGCGCACCTGTGCTTCAGCCTCAAGCACACGCTCGGCCGCGACCCGCAGATCGAAGTTGTTTTCCAGCGCGGTGCGAATCAGCGCTTGCAGCTCCGGCGTTCGAAACACCTGCGCCCATTGCTGGTCGCCGAGCGAATTTTGCGGCGCGCTCGACACGTTGGCGTTGTCGGCGCCTCGAAATGCAGGCGGCACCGGCACCACGGGCCGCGTGTACTTTGGCCCGATATTGCAACCGGCCAGCAGCAAGGCAACGCCCGCGGGCAGCGCAAAATTCAGAAAACGATGGACGTACTTCACGCGTGACCTCCTGTGGCTGTGACCATCTGCTTTTCGGCTTCGGCTTCGGCGTGGGCATCAGCATCGGCATGGGCATCCTCGGCTTCAGGATCGTGCCGTGAGTCCATCGATGTGCCTTTGCCGCCACGGCCGAAGCGGTGCGAAAGGTATTCAACCACCGCAAACGTCACCGGCACCATAAGAATGCCGACCACGCTGGCAAGTAGCATGCCGCCGATAACGACCGTGCCGAGAATCCGCCGCGAAGCCGCGCCTGCACCTGTCGCCGTCCACAGCGGCAAACAGCCGAAGATAAACGCCAGCGCGGTCATGATGATCGGCCGAAAGCGGAGCTTGGCTGCATTCAACGCCGCTTCAGCAATCGATTGGCCGGCCTTGTAATTCGAAACCGCGAATTCCACGATCAGAATGGCATTTTTGGCCGAAAGCCCGATCAGCATCACCAGCCCAATGGTGGCGAAGATGTCGTTTTCAAAGGCCCGCATGCTGAGTGCCACATACGCGCCCAGAATGGCGACCGGCGTTGATAACAGCACGCTGAACGGAAGGGTCCAGCTCTCATACAAGCCGGCCAGGATGAGAAATACGAACAGCAGCGAAAGCCCGAAGACCGCCGAGGCCGGCACACCCTGCGCCGCCCGCTGCTCCTGGAAGGTGATGCCCGAATAGTCGTAGCCCATACCGGCCGGCATGGATTGCCGGTACACGTCTTCAAGCGCGGCGCGCACCTGGCCGGAGCTGAACCCGGGTTTGCCCGCGATATTGATCTGCGCCGCGGGATATTCGTTAAAGCGCGTAATGAACTCCGGACCTGTGATCTGTTTGGTGTGCACCAGCGAACCCAGCGGCACCTGCCCGCCGTTGGCACTGCGCACATAAAATTGGTTGATGTTCGCAATGTTTGTGCGTGAAGAACCTTCCGCTTCCACGTAGGTCTGCCATTGGCGGCCGAAGCGGTTGAAGTAGTTCACCAGATAACCGCCCAGAAAGGTCTGCATCGTTGTGTAGACATTGTTGAGATCGACCTGCTGCTGGCTTGCCTTTTCCCGGTCCACATCGGCGTAAAGCTGTGGCACGGCGGGTAAAAATGAGGGGATCGCCGCGGCAATCTCGGGCCGCTTGGCGGCTGCGCCGAGGAATGCATAAATGTTTTGGGTCAGGAACTGGGGATCATCCTTGCCGGACCGGTCTTCCAGAATCATCGTGACGCCGCCCGAGGTGCCGATGCCCGGAATAGCCGGGGGTGGAAAGCTGAAGGCAAGTCCATCGCTCATGCCGCCCAGCTTGCCTTGCACGCTGTTTTGAATGCTCGCGAGCTGCACGTTGGCCTCTTTGCGTTCATCCCACGGCTTCAGGGTTACGAAGAAAAAGGCGGTGTTGGTGCTTTCCGTCAGCGTCAACAGGCTGAAGCCGTTCACCTGCATCACCCCGCTGATGCCCGGCGTGTCGAGCAGCGCCTTGGTCACCTTCAGGCCGGCGTTATCGGTGCGTTCGAGGCTGGCGGCATCGGGCAACTGCAGCGCGACAAACATGTAGCCCTGGTCTTCGGTCGGAATGAACCCGGTGGGGAGCCGCGTCCCGAGAAAAACGGCGACTACCGCGATCAACGCGAGCGCGGCCATCGTGATGCCGGATTTATGGATCAGCACGCCGGAGGTGGATACATACTTATCAGTGGTTTTGCCGAACAAACGGTTGAACCCATCGAAAAAGCGTTGCAGCGGTCCCGGCTTGCGGTTCTTGTCCTTGGGTTTGAGCAGCAGCGAAGCCAGCGCCGGGCTGAGCGTCAGGGCGTTAAAGGCAGAGATCAGCACGGAAACGGCAATGGTGACCGCGAACTGCTGATACAGCCGTCCCGTAATGCCGGGGATGAACGCCGTCGGAATGAACACGGCCGCCAGAATGAGCGCGATCGCCACCACGGGGCCGCCCACCTCTTCCATGGCCTTTTCGGTCGCAGCGCGCGGTGTCAGGCCTTCGTCGATGTGGTGCTCCACGGCTTCCACCACGATGATGGCGTCATCGACGACCAGGCCGATGGCCAGCACCAGCCCAAACAGCGAAAGCGTGTTGATCGAAAAGCCAAGCACCGGAAAAAGAATGAACGCGCCAATGAGCGAAACAGGAACGGCCAGCAACGGGATCAGCGTCGCACGCCACCCTTGCAGAAACAGGTACGTGACCAGAATGACCAGCACCAGCGCGATCACAAGCGTGACGGTGATGTCGTGAATACCGGCCGTGACGGCCTGGGTCGTGTCGAGCGTGACGGAATACTGCAGGCCGGCGGGGAAGCTCTTTGCCAGCAAGGCCAGCTGCGCCCGCACCGCCGCCGCCGTTTGCACGGCATTCGATCCCGGCAGCTGGTAAACGCCCATAATCCCGGCAGGTGCGCCGTTATAGCGTGCGCTCAGATCGTAGTTCTGCGAGCCCAGTTGCACTCGTGCCACATCGCGCAAATGCAGCACGGAACCATCGGGATTAGACCGCAGGATGATGTCTTCAAATTGCTTTTCTTCGACCAGCCGGCCCTGCGTGCGCACCGTGTAGGTAAGCGCTTGGCCGGAGGGCACAGGCTCGCCGCCGATGCGGCCGGCAGGGTACACATTGTTCTGCGTCGCAAGGGCGTTGATCACGTCCGTCGAGGAAACGCCGAGCTGCGCCAGTTTGTCGGGCTGCACCCAGACCCGCATCGCATATTGGCCGCCAAACACCTGCACCTTGCCCACGCCCTTCACGCGCGTGAGCTGGTCCTGCACATTGATGATCGCGTAGTTGGTCAAAAACTCGGCATCGTACGCATTGCTCGGCGAGTTGATCGTCACGATCATCATCGGCGAGGTTTGCGCCTTTTGCACCGTCACGCCCGCCGTGTTCACCAACGGCGGCAACTGCGACTGAGCTTGCGAAACACGCAACTGCGCCAACACCTGATCGATGTTCGGATCGGTTTTCACATCGAAGTCGACATACAACGTCGATTGCCCGTTGTTGGCGTTTTGCGAGTACATGTAAATGGCGTTGTCGACGCCATTCATCTGCTCTTCGATCGGGGTTGCGACCGCCTGCTCCAGCGTTTTGGCATCGGCGCCGGGATAGGTGGCCTGCACCTGAATCTCAGGCGGAACGATGTCGGGGTACTGCGACGTGGGCAGGGTAAACAGTGAAACCAGGCCGATGATGACGGTCAGAATCGCGATGACGATCGCGACAATGGGGCGGCGAATGAAGAATTTGGACATGGGTTACCGTCCCGTCGCGTCTGTGTTGGTGGAGGCCACCGTTTCCGTTGTGGCCGGGGCCGCATGCGGACTCACCGGCGCGCCTTCCTTCAGCTTTTGCAACTGGTCTGTAATGACCTGCGCTCCCGGCGCGAGTCCACTTTTGATTACCCAGTTCGTCCCGGCCTGGGGGCCCAGCACCACGTTGACGACATGGACCTTGTTGTCCGCGCCGACCGTATACACCTGCTCGGTGCCTTGCAACTCCGTGACAGCCACTTGCGGCACCAGCAACGCGTTATGCAGCACCTCCGTATTGGCCGCAACACGCCCGAACTGCCCCGGCCGCAACACATTGCCCGGATTCGGGAAAGCCGCGGCGATGCGGATCGCGCCGGTCTGCTGGTTGATCTGCCGGTCGACAAAGACGATGTGCCCCGTTTGCGGGTAGGCGTCGCCGTTGGCCAGCGTAAGCGTCAAGGGCAGCTTCGCGGAACTGCGCAGCAGATCGCCATTGCCGGCCGCGGCGCGATGCGTCAGCGCCAGGTATTCACTATCGGAGATCGAAAAATACACCTTGATCGGGTTCAGCTGCGAAACCGCCGTCAACACCGATTGCGGGCTCACCAGGTTGCCGACCTGCGTGGTGGCCTGCCCTGCGACCCCTGAAATTAGCGATCGCACTTCGGTAAAGCCCAGGTTGAGCTTGGCCGTCGCGACATTGGCCTGTGCGGCGGCGATGGCTGCTTGCGCGGTGCGCACGCCCGCCTGCACATTCAGCACCTGCTGCTTGTCATTGTCCAGCTGGCTTTGCGCGATGGCGCGCTGCTCGGCCAGGGGCGCATCGCGCGTCACATTGATCTGTGCCAACCCCTGCTGCGCCTGCGCCTGCCCGAGCTGCCCTTGCGCCTGCCCCACCTGACCCTGCGCCTGCGCTACGAGCGCCTGAAACGGCCGCGGATCGATCTCAAACAACACCTGCCCCTTGCTCACCGGCGATCCTTCCCGGTACAGCTGGCGGACAAGGTAACCACTCACCTGGGGCTGGATGTTGGCATTCACAAAGCCGTCCAGCGTGCCCACCCAATCATTCTTCAGCGGCACATCGGCGGTGGCGGCGCGCACCACAGATACCGGCAGCGGCCCCATGGGGGGCGGCCCTGCCGCGGCTTTTGGCTTGTCGCAGCCGGCTAACGCGGCCAGCGTCAAACCCAGCACACCCAGCCTACCTAGCAGCAGCCACCACTGCGCCGGTTCGTGCAAAGCAGAAGAACAAAGATTTTCTTTTTCAATCATGAAAGTCGCCCCGTAGCGATTTGGTTACGAAACATACACGGATGTATATGAACGTGAGATTCTGAAAGCAGGTGAACGACTCAGGAAAATCCGACGGTGCCGCGCTTTGCACATTGCCGCTCACCTCGCCGCTCACCCCGGCAGGTGGCTCCCGCCGCCGTGAGCGCTCAGAAGCGACCCGCCGTGAACTGGTGCAGGCCGCTCGCGACATCTTTGCCCGCGATGGCTTTGAAGTCGCCCGCCTAGAGGACATCGCCGCCGCGGCCGGCAAAACACGCGGTGCGTTTTATGCGCATTTTGACGACAAGGAAGACGTTTTTTTCGCAATATTTGAAGAAGACCTGGCCGAAGACGAACAGCGCCTGCAGCACGCCATGCGATCGGAACAGTCACTTGCCAAACGGATCGAAACACTCACCGACCTGCTCATCGTCCTTGTGAAGAATCGCCGGCGCATGTTGCTTTCGATCGAGTTCAAGCTGTACGCGATCCGACGGCCCCCCAAACAGCAGCGTTTGGCCACCCTGCACGCCGGCATGAAGCTCCGTTGCGCCGAAGCGCATATCGCCGAACTGTTACCGGAGCTCGGCTTCAACGACCTGACACGCCGCCGTGAGCACGCCGCCCGCTTTAGTTCCTTGATTGATGGCCTGGCGTTGAACCTTCTTTTCGATCCGCAGGCCATGAGCGGCGATCTGCTGCGCTCGCTGGTGAAAGCCTCTGTAGAACATGCCGCGGAACCGCAAAACGACAGGCGAAAGGATTAACGGTCCGCGAACCTGTTCCATCAAAAGAAACGCCGCCAAACCTGGCGGCGTTTCTTTGTTGGTTGAAGGCTTCTTTTGGTGGCTGAAGCTGATGCTAGTACGGAGCGTAATACCGTGGGTGGTAAACCGGCGGCCCGTAACTCGCGTATCCGTAGCCATACGGCGCCACAACAGCAGGCGGGGGCGGCGGGGGCGCGGGCACATAGCCGTACAACACCGGCGCCGACACAAACACAGCCTGCGGCGGCGGCGCATAGGAATACACCACTGGCTGCGGCGGCGGCGCGTACTGGTACGCGGGCTGCTGCGGGACCGGGGCATAGGACTGTTGCGGCGGCGGTGGATATGTTGGCTGCTGGAGCGGTTCCTGGTAGGGCGCGCGGGACACCAGGGCAGGCCGTTCCTGCGCCGCCAACTCTTCACGGCTCGGGATCACCAGATCGTCCATCACCTTGAGCGTCAACCGGGTTTCCGCCTTCAATGTCGGCCGTGGCCCACGGCGCGGCAGGTTGAGCAGATCGATCGGCCAAAGCACCGGGATCGCCCATTCGATGGCATCCCGCACCGGATGGCCGGTGCCGTGGATGCGACCCTCCTTATCGACCGGATATTTGGGCACGTACACCACCTTGGCCGCAACCGGCACCACGGTGTTTCCCACAATCAGACGATCGAATTTCAGTTCCATCCAACCCTTGCCGACGAAGTGGCCGGGGTCTTTGTAATCCTCAAAACGGCCTTCCATATAGCTGCCGTAAGGAAAAACGGAGCGGCCGTACAGCTCCACATGGCTGACCTGGCAAAGCACCGGGTCGCCGATTGATTCGGTTTTGGAAGATAGTTTTGGCTCGGCAACGGTGCACTGAATCAGTGAACCGCCGGGCACCAACTGCTCGGCCGCATAGCCTGGCAGCGGCGCGGCCAGAAGCAGAAGAGAAAGAAAGAGTTTGCTCTTCAAAAGAGCCTCCTGTACGTGCGTGCAAGGCCCGCGGAGGGGCCGTTAAAGGTGCACATGCCCATCGGAACGCTTGAAAGCGAAGCGGCCTTGCAGAACTTACAAGAATCGGTCTTTCTGTGAAGACCTATGGTCGAGATGCCCTATCATCGCCCCCGCTTTGCCGAATCGTCAAGCGCTGTTTGTGCGCGCGCCATGCTTTGTTGCCGGATCAATCAAAAGCCCGGTTTTCCTTGGTAAGGTGGGGAGGTGTACTGACCCTTACCCTAAACCGGATACCACCTCTGGGGTATGGACGGGGCATGGCGGTACCGAACACACTGAAGACCGGATGCGCATGACTGAAACCATTATCGTTACGGGCGGCGCCGGCTTTATCGGCGGCAACTTTGTGCTGCACTGGCTCCGGGAAAACCTCGGGCCGGTCGTGAATCTCGACAAGCTTACCTATGCGGGCAATCCGCAAACGCTTGCCGGCGTGGAAGACCGCACAGACTACACCTTTGTCCATGGCGACATCGACGATCCGGCACTGATTGCCGAACTGCTGGCCAGTCACAAGCCACGCGCAATCGTGCATTTTGCCGCGGAAAGCCACGTGGACCGCTCCATCCTGGGCCCCGAGGTCTTCCTGCAGACCAACATCCACGGTACCTTTACGCTCCTCGAAGGCGCACGGGCCTATCTGAAGAACCTGAGCGAAGAAGAGCAACAAAAGTTCCGCTTCCTTCACGTTTCAACCGACGAAGTGTATGGAACGCTGGAACCGAACGATCCCGCCTTTTCCGAAACCACGCCCTACGCGCCCAACAGCCCTTACGCGGCCTCGAAAGCTGCCTCGGATTTTCTGGCGCGTGCCTGGGTGCACACCTACAAATTGCCCGTTCTGGTGACGAACTGCTCAAACAACTACGGCCCCTACCAGTTTCCTGAAAAGCTGATTCCGCTGGTCATTCACAACGCGCTTGGCGGCAAGCCGCTGCCCATCTACGGCGATGGCTTGCAGGTGCGCGACTGGCTGTTTGTGGAAGACCATTGCCGCGCCATTGCGGCTGTGCTGGCCAAGGGCACGGTGGGTGAAACCTACAACGTAGGCGGTTGCAATCAACGGACCAACCGCGATGTGGTGCACACCCTTTGCGCCCTGCTCGATGAACTGGTGCCTGACTCCCCGTTTAAGCCGCACGCTCAACTGATTACGTCGGTGAAGGACCGTCCCGGCCATGATCGCCGCTATGCCATTGACGCCACAAAGATCGAGCGCGAGATTGGCTGGCGGCCTGCGGAAAGCTTTGAAACCGGGCTGCGCAAAACAGTTCAATGGTATCTCGACAATAGGAGTTGGGTGGAGGGCGTGACCAGCGGCAGCTACCAGCAATGGGTTTCGGCTAACTATGCGGAACGGACCGCCGCCACAGCGGCTGAAGCCATCACACACTAGGTTTTGGGCGGGAAGCCCCCGAACACGGCTTCCCAGGAAGAAGTCCAGAACAGGTTTCCAAGAAAAGGTTTTCAAGAAAGGGTTTGCAGTGAAGGGCATCATTCTCGCCGGCGGTTCGGGCACGCGATTGCATCCGGTCACGCAGTGCATCTCCAAGCAGTTGCTGCCGGTGTATGACAAGCCAATGATCTACTACCCCTTGTCGGTGCTGATGCTGGCAGGCATCACAGAAATCCTGCTGATCTCCACGCCGCAGGACACGCCCCGCTTCGAAGCGCTGCTTGGCAACGGGGAAAAGTGGGGTTTGACGCTGCACTATGCCGTGCAGCCCTCGCCTGACGGCCTGGCACAGGCCTTTTTGATCGGCAAGGCGTTTCTTGGCAACGACAGTTGCTGCCTGGCACTCGGCGACAACATCTTCTACGGCCACGACCTTGCCAAATCGCTGCGTAGCGCGGCGGAAACCGAACGCGGCGCAACGATCTTCGCGTATCCCGTCCAGGATCCGGAGCGCTACGGCGTGGTGGAGTTCGCACCCGACCGGCGTGTGCTTACACTGGAAGAAAAGCCCGCTCACCCGAAGTCCCGTTATGCCGTGACGGGCATTTATTTCTATGACAACCAGGTGGTCTCGGTAGCCGAAAGCATGGAGCCTTCCCCGCGCGGCGAACTCGAAATCACAGATGTCAATCGCTGGTATCTGGAGCACGGCCAGCTGCATACGGAGGTGCTGGGCCGCGGTACCGCGTGGCTCGATACCGGCACGCATGAATCGCTGCTGGAAGCCGCCAATTTCATTCAAACGATTGAACATCGGCAGGGTTTAAAGGTCGCGTGTCCGGAAGAGATTGCCTTTCGTCTTGGCTATATCACGCGGGAACAGCTGGAGGGTTTGGCGGCGAAGATCGGCAAAAGCACCTACGGCAGCTATCTCAAGCGCATCCTCACGGAAACGGTTTACTAATGGCCGCCGCTTCTTCAGCACAAACCACCGGGCGCATTCTATTGACCGGCGTTCACGGCCAGGTCGGCGGCGCCTTGCTGCCGTTGCTGCAGCCGTTTGGCGAGGTGGTGGCACCCACACGTGCCGAACTCGACCTTTCCGATGCCGATGCCGTGCGCGCTTTCGTGCGAGAACTGAAGCCGCGGTGGATCGTCAACCCCGCGGCGTACACGGCGGTGGACAAAGCCGAAAGCGACAGCGCGGCGGCATACGCCATCAATCGGGACGCCCCGCGCGTGCTGGGCGAAGAAGCCGCCCGCAGCGGCGCGGCGGTGCTGCACTTTTCCACGGATTACGTCTTCTCCGGGGATGGCACCAGGCCGTGGCGCGAGGACGATGCGCCTGCGCCGTTGGGGGTTTACGGTGCTTCCAAGCTGGCCGGCGAACAGGCCCTTGCCGCTTCCGGTGCCGCGCACATGATTTTTCGGACCAGTTGGGTGTTCGGTCCACGCGGCAAGAATTTTCTGCTGACGATTTTGCGTTTTGCCCGCGAGCGTCCCGAGTTGAAAGTCGTCGCCGACCAGCACGGCGCTCCCACCTCGGCCACCGATCTGGCACGCCTCGTCGCACACACCATGCGCGGATGTGAAGCGCATGCGACGGAAACCGGCAAAAATCTTGCTGAGGTCGTAAAGGCTCGCGGCGGCATCTTTCACGCTTGCAACGCCGGCGAAACCACCTGGTTTGGCTTTGGGCGGGAGTTTGTCCGGTTGGCGCAGGAAGTTGAGCCGCAACATCGCTTTGCGGCGCTCACCCCCATCACCACCGCGGAATACCCAACCCCTGCCAGGCGTCCCCCCAACTCACGCCTGGATGGCGCCAAGCTCCAGGCCGTGCTCGGCTTCACGATGCCCTCATGGCAACAAGCAACGGCGGAGGTGATGCGGGAGGTGCTTTCCTCGCGGTGACGTTGCATTCCCACGTGAGCTTGCGTGAGCCGCCGGTGAACCTATGGCGGCATGAGTGCAGGAAGCAATAGCCCGCGTACCACCTATGCTTCGATGAATTGATCGTTGAGAGATGCTGGAGGTACACAGAGGTTCCTTTGTTCCTGTAACGTGGGGTGCGCAGGGTTTGCACTTCCGGTGGAGAAAGAGCCAAGCTTGAACTTCTATAAACGATCGCTTTCCGCTGGGTCCTTTGTCCTCGGCTCGCTGGTTTTGCTTGCCCCGCTGGTTTTGCTTGTCTCGCTTTGCGGTGGAATGAGCGCATCGCTTCACGCCCAAACCGGTTCTCCCACCAGTGCCCCCACCGGCACCCAGAACAATCCCTCGGCTGGTTTTCAGGCCGGTTCTCAGCCAAACACGCCCATCCCGCAAGCCGTTCCACAGACCGACACCAGCTTCATTGCGCCCGACGGCACCGCGCACGTCGCCCGCGTGGTCCCCGTGCCCACCACCGTGAGCCCGGAGGCGCAGCGCGTGCTGGCGCAGGCGGTGCCTGACGACCCCACGGTCGATTCGCTCAGCAAACGGCGCAGCGATGTCGATGCCTGGCAGGCCCGGGCCGGGGCCGGTTTCCGCACGCAGTACCCCGTGGACGTACAGCCGGGCACCCTCGCCGGGGTGCCGGTGCGGCTCATCACGCCGCCGTCGGTCCCGGGGGCGCATCGCGATCGCGTGCTGATCAACCTCCACGGCGGCGGCTTCAATGTCGATTCCGGATCGCTGACCGAATCGATTCCCATGGCGGCGCTCACGGAAACCAAAACGGTAGCGGTGCTGTACCGTCTCGCGCCGGAGCACCCCTTTCCCGCCGCAGTGGACGATGCCGTCGCGGTATATCGTGAGCTGCTGAAGACGCACAAACCCGGCAACATCGCCATATACGGCAGCTCCGCCGGCGCCATCCTCACCGCCGAGGTCGCGGTCAAGCTCAAGCAGCTTGGCCTGCCGCTGCCCGGCGCGCTGGGCATCTTTTCCGGCATGGGCGACTACAGCCAG
>CAXTRN010000041.1:12434-22149 GCA_964246645.1 uncultured Acidobacteriaceae bacterium | reverse complement strand
GTTCACCCTCGCCCGCCGTCCCCCGTGGCGCCTGCTCGCGGCCGGCGTGGCAGCGATGGGATCGCTGGCGCTCGCCGGTTGCCAAAACATCGTTGCCGGCAGCGCGGGTGCGGCTGAAGTGCGCTTTGTCGATACCTCGATCGACGCACCCCCGCTCGACATCTACGTGAGCGGCACCGGCGCCGCGTACAACCTCGGCTACGCGACCTTTACCTCCTACGTCGCGCTCAGCCCCGGCGATTACCAGATCAAAGCCAACCGTGCGAGCACGACACAGGCCCTGGCCAACGCCCACGCCACCCTGGCCGGGGCGCGTCAATATACCGCCGTCATCGGCAATGTGCTCGGAGGGCTGCAGGAAACGCTCTACCCCGACCAGAAAACAGCAGCGCCTGCCGGCATGACGGCGATCCGTGTGCTGCAGGAGTCCGCCAGTGCCGGTCCGCTCAGCGTGTACCTCATTCCGAGCGGCGGCAATGCAGCCACGACGGCCCCTTTGGCTGTGGATCTCGGCTATGCGGCCAGCAATGGGTACAGCAACCTGCCTGCCGGCATCTCGTACAGCGTAGCCGTTTCGGTAGGCGTCGCTGGCGCTCATGCCACGCTGCTGAATGGGGTAGCCCTCGTCGCAAACTCCGGCGCGGTGCACACGCTGGTCATCGGCGACGCACCTGCCGGCAGCAGGGAACGGCTGTACGGGTTTGTGCTCAACGATGTAGACGTGCCCTGAAATGTGGACGTGCTCAACGATGTGGACGTGCCCTGAAATCGGACACCCGATTACGGATGCAGGCGGAAGCGTCGCGCGAATAAAGCGGCTCCGCCCACACAGAAAAAAGGAACGAGCAGGTTGATTCCCAGCACATACGGGGTGTTTCGATTGCCCAGGCCCTTGTGCAGATTGAACAGTCCAAGCAGCAGCAAGGGAACGGCTACCGCAGCGCCGTGGGCCAGAAACGCACGCCGCGCCACCTTCGCCGCGGTATAGCCGCCGGCCAGCGCCGCCAGCATGGCCCAAAGCAGGTTACAGCTGAGGTAACCCGGCGTTGGGGTATCGAATGACCGGCTCAGCCCCAGATACGCCACAGCATAAAAGACGCCTTCCAGCGCGAGGAAGAGTAAAAGACCATCGAAGACGGCAAAGACGCTACGGGCGGAGCGAGTCATCTTCGCACTATAACGGAAGTTTTCGGGCACAAAGATTGTCGGTTCGCAGCGGTGCGTAACCACGTAAAAAACGCCACGCAAAAAGGCGCCTCGCAGGGAGGCGCCTTTTGCGTGAGAATACGCAAAAAATCAGTAGCGATATTGGTCCGTTTTGTACGGTCCTTCCACCGGCACACCGATGTAGTCCGCCTGCTTTTTTGAAAGCGTGGTCAGCTTCACACCGATCTTTTCCAGGTGCAGCCGCGCGACCTCTTCATCCAGCTTTTTCGGTAAGACATAAACGCCGATCTTGTAAGTGTCCCGGTTGGCCCAAAGGTCCATCTGCGCCAGCGTCTGGTTGGAAAAGCTGTTCGACATGACGAAGCTGGGGTGGCCGGTGGCGCAACCCAGGTTGACCAGACGACCTTCCGCGAGGATAAAGATCGAATTGCCGCTCGGAAAGGTGTAATAGTCCACCTGCGGTTTGATGTTGAGGTGCTTGACCGACGGCGCTGACTGCAACTCCGCCATCTGGATTTCATTGTCGAAGTGGCCGATGTTGCAAACAATGGCCTGATCCTTCATCTGCTGCATGTGCTCGAAGGTGATGATGTCGAGATTGCCGGTGCAGGTGACATAGATGTCCGCGCGGCCAAGTGTTTCTTCGATGGTGGTGACCTCGAAACCTTCCATCGCGGCTTGCAGGGCATTGATCGGATCGACTTCCGTCACAATCACGCGAGCGCCCATGCCCCGCAAAGAGTGCGCCGAACCCTTGCCGACATCGCCGTAGCCGCAGATCACGGCTACCTTGCCGCCCATCATCACGTCGGTGGCGCGTTTGATTCCATCGGCGAGCGACTCTTTGCACCCGTAAAGGTTGTCGAACTTCGATTTCGTCACCGAATCGTTCACATTGATCGCGGGCACCAGCAGAGTGCCCTGCTCGAGCATCTTGTACAGCCGGTGCACGCCGGTTGTGGTTTCTTCCGAAACTCCGCGCCATTCCTGCGCGACGCGATGCCAGCGCTGCGCGTCGTCAGCCAGCACGTCGCGCAGCAGGTTCTTGATCACTTCTTCTTCCTGCGAGCCCTTGGCCCCATCGACGAAACTACGGTCGCCATTTTCGAGCTCATACCCCTTGTGGATCAATAGGGTCACATCGCCGCCGTCATCGACGACCAGCTGTGGACCGAGCCCGCCCTCATGCTGTAGCGCCTGGTTCGTGCACCACCAATACTCTTCCAGCGTTTCGCCCTTCCAGGCAAAAACAGGAACGCCGGATGCGGCAATCGCGGCAGCCGCGTGGTCCTGCGTAGAAAAGATGTTGCAGGAGGCCCAGCGGACCGTGGCTCCGAGGTCGGTCAAGGTTTCAATCAGCACGGCTGTTTGGATGGTCATGTGCAACGATCCGGTGATCCGCACGCCTTGGAGCGGTTTCGCGGGTGCATATTTGCGCCGGATGCTCATCAAGCCCGGCATTTCCTGCTCGGCAACCGTGATCTCTTTGCGTCCCCAGTCCGCCAGCGAAATGTCCGCTACCTTGTAATCCACCGCCGTTGCCTGCTCCATCACCGCCGCTGCCGCCATGCTTTTCTCCCGTGTACGTTGTTCGTTCTTGCACAAAAATCGTACCCGCTAAGACTATCAAAGGCACGTGGATTCTTTGAGCTCGAAAAACATCTTGTGCGCGCGGTGAATACTGCCACCGGCAGCTCAGGCCTGCGCGATCGGATACCGGGTGTTTTCCTCATCCTTCCATAAGGAGCCGCCGATGAAGAATGGAAAAAATCGCCTCCGCCTTTTGTTGCAAAGCGGCATGGTCGCCGGAGTTGTCGATGACCAGGCAGTCCGCAGGAAGCTCCGCCGGGAGCCGCTGTGCCCTGAGGCGCGCCAGGGCATCGGCTCGCCTTCCAGCCGTTTCTTCCGGAGACGGCGCTCGCCCTCCGGCGGCTCGCTGCACAAAGCGCTCGATCTTCACCGCCTCCGGTGCGGTCACCACAACGAGGGCGTCGAACCGCATTTGCCAGCCCGCCTTCTTCGCGACGTTCTGACCCACGGCATCTCGCCCCGCGCCGTTGTCCCCTCTCGCATGGCGCGTGCTGAAGATCAGCGCCGATTCCACCACCACGATCGTTTTGGGGCGCTGTTGCGCGATCTCCGCAAGCAAATGCTCCTGTTCCGCAATCACCGCCGGATGCACGATCGCATTGAGTTCTTCAACACGAGGGTGTTCAGGGTCAAACGCCAGCCGCGCCAGCGCCGGCCTGTCCAGGGAGCCATCCGGCAACACCACCGTTGGCCCAAACCGTTCGACGATGGCCCGGTAGACCGGCTCGCCCGGCTGCATCTTTGCGCGCGCCATCTCATCGGAGCTCAGCACCGTCGCGCCGAGTTCCTGAAAGATGCGGCCTACTGTGGATTTGCCGCTGCCCAGCTCTCCCGTGCGCCCCACCCGCAGCATGCCCGCGCCCCTATGCCGACAGGCCGCGCCGTTGCCGCGCCGCCTTTGCCGTGTTTGCCATCAGCATCGCTATCGTCAACGCGCCGACACCCCCCGGTACCGGGGTATATGCCCCCGTGATAGCAAACGCACGCGGGTCCACATCGCCGATCACTGTCGATCCGCGCTTGCGAAAGCCTTCCATCCGGCTCGCATGCGCATGGCTGTCTCGCGGGAAAAAGTGCTCCACCTCGGCTTCCCCCGTCAGCCGGTTGATCCCGACATCGATCACCGTGGCTCCCGGCCTGATCATCTCCGCTGTGACGAATCCTGGCTTGCCGATTGCCACCACCAGCAGCTCCGCCTGCCGGGTATACGCGCCCAGGTCGCGGGTAAATCGGTTGCACACCGTCACGGTCGCTTGCTCGTTCATCAGCAGCACGCTCATCGGTTTGCCCACGATGTTCGATTTGCCAACCACCACTGCACGTGTTCCGGCCAGCGGGATGTCGCTCCGCCGCAGCATTTCCAAAACGCCCAGCGGGGTGCACGGGGCAAGTAAATCGTCCAGCGGCGCGCCCTGCAAAAGCCGTCCCGCGTTCAGCGGATGAAAGCCGTCCACATCTTTGCGCGGGTCGACCGCTTCCAGCAAGCGCGGTGTGTCCACATGCGACGGTAGTGGCAGCTGGATCAGAATGCCATCGATCTCGTCGCGCGCATTCAAGCTCGCAATCAGGCTCAGCAGTTCTTCCGTGCTGCTGCTCGCTGCCGGCGTGTGCATCTCGGAATAGAGCCCGAGTTCAGCACACGTACGCACCTTGTTGCGCACGTACATATGTGACGCGGGGTTTTCCCCCACAAGCACCACCGCCAGCCCGGGTCGGTGCCCTTTCAGGCTCATCGCGCGAACAGCCTCTGCTACCTCGGCCTTGATGTCGCCCGCAATGGCCACGCCGTCCAGCACACGCGCTTGTGTCCTCGTTTCGACCATGGCTTCAGCATAGCGCTCCCCGGGCCGGGTATGTTTTCGAGCATAAGAACAGCGCCGCATCCCTCCAATTGCATCGGCGAATCAAGAAAACCGCAGGAGATGAACATGTATTTGACCGCACAGACGTTCCGGCGAACAGTACGGAAATCCAGAGTTTCTTTCGGTGCGTTAGCAAACTATGCGACTGGTCCGCATCTCTAACGTGAAAGTCGGGTGCACTCCCGGGGCAAGAGGGTTTGAATGAATGATGGTCAGGACAGAACGTATGTCGAAAAGTTCACACAAACCGATCTTCTCGCCTTGCGTGCCGAATTGTTGCGCTCTGGGATTGACAGTTTTCAGGCAGCCGAGATCGTGTGCAGCTTTTTGAGCGGACGCGGGTACGGCATTTCTTCGCACGAAGCGCGCCATGTCGCCTCCCGTATCGAAGTGCCCGGCACCACGGCCGAACATATCCAGGCCGAGCTGGAGCGCGTAGCACTAGTGATGTAGTCGCACCGGTGATGTAGTCGCATCGCCAGCTGTGGCGCGACTTGGCGCAAGTAATGCCTATATTCGTAGCAGACGCAAAAAGGACCGGCAGCAGCCGGCCTTTTTGCATAAACCTTGTAATGCTACGCGGCTTTCAGCGCCAAAGCCTTCACCCGGGCGTTCAAACGGCCCTTGTAACGGCTGGCGGTGTTTTTGTGCAGCACGCCTTTTTGCACACTCTTGTCCAGAATCGAAGCCGTGGCGCGATATTGCGTGGCAGCAGCCTGGGCATCGCCGGCGGTGAGGGCTTCGCGCATCGCGCGCAACACCGTACGCAGTTTGGACCGGTTGGAGCGATTCACTGCCGTGCGGGTCACCGTTTGGCGGGCGCGCTTCAGGGATGAAACATGATTGGCCATCAGAACTCTCTTTTCAACCCGAACCGAGCCGGGGAAGTATGTGTCGGTCAAACGCCGGGGCGGACACAGCGCGACCGCATCGTCTCGAACATCCAATGGTAGCCCGGCAGAAGGCGGGCCGTCAACAAGGGTTTACTCCCGACGTGCGCGCAGGGAACTTTAGATCTGACCCGGTTTCCCACACCACCGCGAACGGGGACTTGACGCGGCAAAGTGCGTGGGGCTAGGCTCACCGCAACATCGTTACTCCCTTGGCACCCTTCGCCAACCCGGAAGCACGACGGCCCCGAACAGGCTCTTCGCCGCGGGAGGCCTCGCCTGCGAGCCGCCGTTTCCGCAACGATATCCCGTCCCTTACATCCAATTCTTTGAAGCATGCTGACGGAGGTCAGATCCTTTCTTGGTAAAAACATCGTTGCCCCTCACGCCTGGACTTGAGCCCTTGTACGGCACGCGCGACGAAAATCTTCGTCTTATGGAAGACAGCCTGGGCGTGCAGATCGATCTTTGTTCGGATTCGGTGCGGGTGATGGGCGAAGCCGGGGCCGTGGCGCGCGTCGAAGGCATCTTCGCGGACTTTGAACACCTGCGCCGTACAGGGGTACACCCGCATAACGGCGAGCTGAATGCGCTGCTCAAGGTGGTCGTTGCCGACCCTACCTGCACCTTGCGGGGGCTGGTTGAAAGCGGCAAGCAGCGCGCCGCGGGCACCAAGCGGACCGTGCAGCCGCGCACCCCCAATCAGCGCAAATATCTCGAAGCCATCGAGCGTCACGACATGATCTTCGGTCTGGGACCGGCAGGCACGGGCAAAACCTACCTCGCGGTCGCGATGGCCGTAAGCGCCTTGTTAGCGAAAAAGGTGGCGCGCATCATCCTGGTCCGCCCGGCGGTCGAGGCCGGCGAACGGCTCGGCTTCCTACCCGGATCGCTGCAGGAAAAGGTCGATCCGTACATGCGGCCGCTGTATGACGCGCTGTACGATCTGATCGACCCGGCCAAAGTCGACCGCATGCTCGAAACCGGCGTCATCGAGATCGCTCCGCTGGCCTTCATGCGTGGGCGCACCTTGAGCGAAGCGTTCATCATCATGGACGAGGCGCAAAACACGACCAACGAGCAGATGAAGATGTTTTTGACCCGGCTCGGAAACGGATCAAAGGCGATCATCACGGGAGACCTGACCCAGATCGATCTGCCCAATCCGAAGAAAAGCGGCTTGTATGAGGCGCTGCGGGTGCTGGAAGGCGTCGAGGGCATCCGCTTCTGCCACTTCGAGGATGTGGATGTGGTGCGGCACCAGCTGGTACAGCGGATCGTGCAGGCCTATGACCGCCACACGCGTACAGAACAGCCATCCTTGGAGATGGAAGCAGAAGCTGGCCTTTCCTTACCGGTGCGGCCGGGCGGCAGCGGTGCGCGTTCGACGCGGCTGCAACCCCAATAGCTGTCTGCTTGCGGACACATCGATTGCGGCATCCGTCGTGGACAGGCAATAATTCCAGATGATCTCACTTGAATCACCGGCCGGCATCGCCCTCACGGGCGATGCCTGGACTGCCTTGGAACTGTCCCGTGCCGGTTTGACACGTTTTCTGCGGCAGGCGCAGGCGGCGACAGGGCTCTCCGGCGAGGTGGAAGTGTTGCTCGCCGACGACCGTGCGCTGCGCCGCCTGAACCGGCAGTTCCGCGGCAAAAATCAGCCTACTGACGTGCTCAGTTTTCCGGCGCCGCCGGAGATGGCAGGGGCGACGCCCGGTGACCTCGCCATCTCCCTCGAAACGGCGGCACGGCAAGCCGCGGAGCATGGCCACACGTTGCGCGATGAACTGCGCATCCTTCTTTTGCACGGCTTACTGCATCTTTCCGGTATGGACCACGAGAAAGATGGTGGCGAGATGGCGGCGCGCGAAGCGGAACTACGCCGCATGTTGCGCTTGAAACATGGCTTGATTGCCCGTGCAACGGCCCCCGCGAAGGCTGGGCGCCAATCCCACAGCACGTCCCACAGCACGTCGGCACAGCAGAGCCGGAAGCGGGAGGCAGGAAGCGGCACGTCGGTTTCCGGTCTCCCCGGCACCGGGGCCCAAACGGCCAAACGCCCGGCCAAACGCGCGGCCAAACGCACACACACGTGCACGTCCGCACGAACAGGGGAAGAGCAGTGAGATTTCTTTACCCGCTCGCTATTTTGGTCCTGCTTGGCATCATGTTGCTGGCGGCCTATGCCGAGCGTATTTATGCGGAAATGGACCGCTTTCTATCCCGTGAATCGGGCGAAGCGGTCGAGCTTTGGGAGAAACGGATTGCGCCCCGGCTGCGGTTGAGCCGCGAATCGGCCGCTGTTTCCGCTTCGGTGCTGGCGCAGGTCGCCCTGGGCGGCCTTGCGCTGCTGCTGGCCAGCCGCGTTGAATGGCACGGTTCCCATCCCGGCAGGGTCGTGGCGCAGGTGGTGCTCGAGCTTGCCATGGCGGTGCTGGTCTTTGGCACCCTGCTGCCGCAGCTGCTTTTCACGCGCTCCCCTGGGCATTGGCTGCGGCCGTTCGCTCCCGTATTTCGCGTGCTGTTTTATCTGGTGCTGCCGATTACCCTGCTGATTTCCCTTGTGCTTTCGATTGCAAGCCTGGCTGAGCCGGAAGCGCCCGACGAGGCCCGGCCGCAAAGCGAGGGCGTGGATGCGCTGCTCGAAGCCGGCGAAGAAGAAGGCATTCTCGAGGAAAGTGACCGTCAACTGATGCGTTCCGTTGTCGAGTTTGGCGACAAGGTGGTACGCGAGGTGATGACGCCCCGCCCGGAGATCTTTGCCGTGCCGGCCGCCATGAGCCTGACCTCCTTTACAGAGCAGGTCAATGAACACAACCTGTCACGCGTGCCGGTCTATGCGGGCACGCTGGATGAGGTAACCGGCATCGCCTTTGCACGCGACCTGTTGCGTATCCAGGATGCGGACGCTTCGACACGCAATGTGGGCAGCCTGGCGCGGACGGCATATTTCGTTCCTGAAACGAAAAAAGTGAATGAATTGCTACGCGAAATGCAGCATGGCAAACAGCACATGAGCATGGTCATCGATGAGTACGGCGGCGTCGCCGGCCTGGTCACCATCGAGGATCTGCTGGAGGCCATCGTCGGCAATATTGAAGACGAGCACGATGCTGTTGTCGAAGGCGACGCCCCTCTCAGCGAAGAAGGGGGCACGTTCGTCATCTCGGGGAGTTTCGAGGTGAGCCGGTTGCGCGAGCTCTTTCTGCAGCCCGCGGCCGAGGGCGTTGCCGAGACGGAGGACGACACCGGCGAGGTATTGCCGCAGTTGCTGACCGGTTATGGGGCGGCTACGGTCGGCGGCCTGGTGAGTGAAATTGCCGGGCACATCCCCTTGCCCGGCGAGGTGGTCGAGGACGGTCCATTGCGGTTAGAGGTCTTGGCCTCTACCGATCGCCTGGTCGAGCGCGTGCGGGTGGGGCTGCAGAACGCCTTCCTGCCCAATGAGCCCGAATAAGCCCGGATAAGTTTGAGCGATCGGGCACCGGGGAGCGGACAAGCAAGGCGCCCGTGAGGGCATCCGCGCCGGGAACGCGTTTGGTGGTGCGATGATGGAGCTATATGGCGCTTCGTTCCGGTTTCGTTTCCATCGTCGGCCGCCCCAACGCGGGTAAGTCGACCCTGCTGAACGCGCTGCTGGGGCAAAAACTCGCCATCGTGACGCACAAACCGCAAACTACGCGCACGCGTGTGCAGGGTGTGCTGGAACTGCCTGTGCGCAAAAAAGCGAAGGGCGATCCCGGCCGGCCGGCCGCGCAGGTAGTGCTTGTGGATACGCCGGGAGTGCACAAGGGCGAAACGCATCTGGACCGGCGCATGCTGCAGGAGGTACAAAATGCCCTTGAAGGCCGCGACGCCGTCGTGTTTCTTGTGGATGTCACGCACAGGCTGCACGAAGCGGAGCCGGTTCCGCAGCCGGACGCAGCGCCGCTTCAAACCCAGCCAGACCGTGAAAACCAGGATGGCAATGGACCCAAGGTTCGCTCGCTCGGGCAGCACAAACGGGCGCTTTCACGCGCAGAGGACGATTTCGCCCTGCAACTGGTGAAGCGCCTGGACTGCCCTGTGTTGTTGGTGTTGAACAAGATCGATGCGCTGCCGAAGAGCACGCTGCTGCCGCTCATCGCGCACTGGTCGGGACTGCACAGCTTTGCCGAGGTGATTCCGATCTCCGCGCGCAAGAGCGAAAATCTGGAGCTGCTG
>CAXTRN010000041.1:0-12424 GCA_964246645.1 uncultured Acidobacteriaceae bacterium | reverse complement strand
TTCCCAAAGATCAACTGACCGACCAGCCGGAGCGCTTCCTGGTAGCGGAACTGATTCGCGAAAAGATCCTGCTGCTGACCGGTGAAGAGGTGCCCTATGCCACCGCCGTGGTGGTGGAACGCTTCGAAGAGCCGGCTAGTCTGAAGAAGACCAAAGACGGCAAGCTGCCGTTGGTCAAAATAGCCGCGGCTATTTTCTGCGAACGTACAGGGCAAAAAGCCATTCTGATCGGCAAGCAGGGGTCGATGCTGAAGCGGATCGGAACCACAGCGCGCAAAGAGATTGAGTCCGTGCTGGGCATGCGGGTTTATTTGGAACTGTTTGTCAAAGTGCGCGAAGACTGGCGTGCCTCGGCGGGTTTTGTTGAGGAACTCGACTGGCGGCGACAGTTGGAAGATATCGCCGAAAAGCAGCAGCTCGCGCGCAGTCTGGAGGCGCAGGCCCAGGGGCGTTCGCTCACTGAGGGCAACGAGAGCGCTGGCGGCAACGAGAGCGCTAGCGGCAACGAGAGCGATGAGGGCGCCGCGTGATTGCCGCCCTGCGACGGCGTTTGCAACCAGCCGTCGCACCCATCCGCACCGAACGCCTGCGGCTGGTTTCGATTACGCCGGCAATGCTCGAAGCGGAAGGGGTAAACGCCGCCACCCTGGCAGCAGCGCTGAAGGCACAGGTTCCAACGAACTGGCCACCCGAGCACTGGGAACCCGCTGTCTGGGCGCACATCGGCGCACAGTTTGCCGCGCAGCCCGAAACCCTGGGATGGCACCGCTACATCGTGAGCGAGCGAAAACCAGTCGCGTTGCTGGGCTGCGTGGGCGGTGTTCCATGTGCGGCCGGGGACGTGGAACTCGGGTACTCGGTCATCGATTCGGCGCAACGGCAGGGATACGGCAGTGAGGCGGTGGCGGCGCTCATCGCGTGGCTGCTGCGCCGGCCGGCGGTGCATTCTGTCAGCGCGCAAGCTTTTGAAACCCCACGCGGTTCCGTGCGGGTAATGCAGCGTTGCGGCATGCACTTTGTGGGCGCGGGAGACCAGCCGGGAACGGTGCGGTACCGGCGCTGGCGGACGGATGGGCCGTAGCAGCCGGCTTCAGGACGCTCGCCTGCGGCTGACCAGGTCTGCCGCCGCGCTGCGCCAATCCGGAAAGAGAAATTGGAAGCCGTGCCGGCGCAGGACCGTCGGCAGCACCCAGCGGCTCTTCAGCACCAACTCGGTTTCCGTGCGCATCAAGAGCGCGCCAAGCGCCAAGGCGGGCCTCCGTGCCGGCACGCCCACCGGCTGCCGCCATGCACGCCGCAAGATGCGGAAGAAATCGCGATTGGGTAAAGGACCGGGAGCGCTCAGATTCACAACGCCCTCGGTTTCATCGGCAATCTCCGGAGAAGCGAGCAGCAGATCGATGGCACGGCAATAGTCCGCGTCATGCATCCACGAGATAAACTGCTCGCCCGAGGCCTGCTTGCCGCCCAGGCCGAGGTTGGTCAGCCGCGAAAGGACCGAGAACACCCCACCCTCGTCGGGACTCATCACCATGGACGAGCGCAGGCGGATTTTTCGGGTACGCGGCGTCGGCACTGCCGCCAGGGCAGCCTCCCAGCGAGCCGCCACATCGATCGAGAAGCTCCAGGTTTCAGGCAGATTCGCCGGCTCCCGGGTGCCGCGCTCGCCGGGCCCGTCCCCGAGCTCGCCGGTGAACTCATCCTGGGGGCGATCGAGCGCGTGTCGGTAAAAAGTGCTGGTACTTGCGTTCAGCCATACCCGGGGCGGTGTCGGCGAAGCTGCGATCAGGTGGCCCAGCAGAACGGTCGGCCGCACCCGCGAATCTATGATCTCTCTGCGGTGCGAGGGGGTGTACCGGCAGTTTACGGTGCGGCCGGAAAGGTGAATCACCGCCTCGGAGCGGTCGATTTCGATCGCCCACGGCCCGGGTGTCAGGCCATCCCAGGCGAGCGTGCGCCAGGGATGGGCCGCGTGGCCAAGGGGATTTCGGGAAAGCACCGTAACTTCATGCCCAGCCGCGTGCAGATGGCGGGCGAGCAGGGTGCCTATCTGGCCGGAGCCGCCCGGCAGAAGAATGCGCATAGAGCGAGCCTCGTTTGGTAATGCTACCGGAGCGGCGCGACTGCCGTCGTGGTGAGGGCCGGGCTGAGTGGCTTTAAACTCATGGGGATGGGATGGTTCGGCAAACGCAAGAAACAGGAACATAAGGTGATGGCGCAGTCCGCCCGGAGCGGCGGCGCAGTGCTCCCCGAGTACCATCGGGCAACGCCGGAATGCCCCCGCCCGGAGCGCTGGCACATGTATGACTCCATGACGGCTGAGGTCGAAGTACTCGAGTTTCTGCGAATGCTGACCACCACGATCAAGCCGGAACTGATCGTGGAAACCGGCTCGTTCCTTGGTGTTTCCACGTTATGGTTCGCGGAAGGCTTGCGCTCGAACGGCTTCGGCAAGATCGTTTCCTGCGAACTGGATCCGGTGGTCTTTGCGTCCGCGCAGGAGCGTGTCGCCGGCTCCGATCTGAAGGATTGGATCGACCTGCGCAACGAATCTTCTTTGGAGATGGCTGTTTCGGGCCGCATCGATCTGCTCTTCTGCGACAGTGACCTGCCCCTGCGCGAGCAGGAGGTGAAACGGTTCCTTCCGCAGGTAAACCCATACGGTTTGATCCTGTTGCACGACGCAAGCTCGCACATGCACGTGGTGCGCGAAGCCGCCAAAAGGATGGAGGACGAGGGGCTGCTGTCCTGTGTGTTTCTGCCGACGCCACGCGGATTAGTAGTGGCGCAGAAGCGCGCGGGACGACAGTGAAGCAATAGCCGCACAACAGCGGCTGTTGCTTTGGCTTAGTCTTTAATGAAGCAAATGCATAGAGACGAAGGCACGTACTCTCTGCTCCACAACTGCTCTGGAGCCACGCAACAGGCTACTTCGCCGAACTGTTCGGAAACATCAGCACTTTGCGTTGCAGGTCGAAGCCGATATATCCGCCCTGGGCAAGCAAGCGCGTGAGCACTTCGGCGTCCTGCGCCTGCGGTTGCAAAATGTATTCGTCCACGCCGTGGTCGAGGATCAGTTGGATGGTGAAGCCGCCGGGCTGTTCGGGACCCTTTTCCGTCCAGGATGTCTGGTAGTGCGTGACCTGGCGAATGCGATAGCTGCGTTCGATCTGCTGTTCGGTATCGAGCTTTTGTTCTTGATTCGGCATGGTCGCTGTGGTCTCCGTAAGGGGGCAACGGGAGCAGTGGAGTTGCCCGTGCCGGCATTGTCCCGCCCCGCATCCACCCTGTGAGCGGCCGAAGCGAGACAGCTACTCGATAGATGCGGTTTTGGTCGTTGCAGGCCAGTTCGGTTGCGTATTAGTCGCTCAACTGGATGCCCAGGGCCTTCATCTTGCGGTAAAGATGCGAGCGCTCCAGGCCCAGCGACTCCGCCGCACGGCTGATGTTGCCGTGCGAGCGATCGAGTTCCTTGAGGATGTAGTCGCGCTCATAAGCCTCGCGCGCTTGTTGCAAGGTGGAAAACTCTTCTCGATGATCGCGGCCCTCACGGCCCTCACGACCGTTGCCGCGACCGTCTGTGCGGTTGTCTGTGCGACTGTCGGTGCGGCTCTCGATACGACCGTCTGTGCGCTGCACCAGCATGGGCAGATGCTTGACCTCAATGCGCAGCACCTTGGGATTGAGAATGATGACACGCTCCATCACATTGCGCAGTTCGCGGACGTTGCCCGGCCAGTTGTAGCCGCGCAACTGCAACAGGGCGGAGTCGGAAATTTCCATGCGCGGACGGCCATATTGCTGGCCAAATTCGCTCAAAAATTCGCGCACGAGCAGGGGAACGTCTTCTTTGCGCTCCCGCAGCGGCGGCACCGCGAAGGGGATCACATTGAGGCGATAAAACAGGTCTTCGCGAAAGTTACCGCGGGCAATTTCTTCTTCCAAATCCTTGTTGGTAGCCGCGATCACCCGCGCGTCCACATGCACGGGGCGCGACGCGCCTACGGGAGAAAAGCGCTGCTCGTCGAGTGCGCGAAGCACTTTGGCCTGGGTCTTCAGGCTCATGTCGCCGACTTCGTCAAGAAACAGCGTGCCCCCATCGGCGCGTTCAAAGGTACCGCGTTTCTCGGCAGGCTGGTTGGAAGCACCGGGCCCCGCGCCGTTGCGATATCCGAAAAGCTCGGTTTCGATGTAATCTTCCGGGATCGCCGCACAATTCAGCTCTACGAGCGGTCGTTCGCGCCGCTCCGATTCTGCGTGGATCAAACGCGCGATACGTTCCTTGCCAGTGCCGGACTCGCCGTAGATCAGCACGCGCCCGTTGGTGGGGGCCATCAGGCCGATCTGCTGCCGCAACGCCTTGATGGACACAGACTGGCCCGTGACGGAGCCTTTGGTGGCGAGCTGACGGGCGAACTCCTCATTGTCCTCGCGCAGGTGGTGCGCCTGCACGGCATTGCGCAAAACCAGCAACGTGCGATCGAGCGAAAGCGGCTTTTCCAGAAAATCGAACGCCCCGAGTTTGGTCGCACGCACGGCGGCTTCGATGGTGCCGTGACCGGAGATCATGATGACCTCGGGTGCGCCGATACGCCGGTGCCCTTCGGCGTTGCTCCGGATCTCCCGCAGCACATCGAGACCATCGCCGTCGGGCAGCCAGATATCGAGCAGCACGGCTTGGTAATCGGCGTCGCGCAGCAGGGTGAGCGCCTCGCCTGCGGTGCCGGCGGTGGTCACGACGTACTCTTCTTCGCGGAGGATGGCCTCGAGCGAGCTGCGGATGCCCGGCTCGTCATCGACAATGAGCACGTGATTCATGCAGGCACTCGCTCAGACAGGATGGGGATAGCCGCCATTTCCGTCTCCTGCGCCGGGGCGGGACGCAGTTCTACCAGAAAGCGGGCGCCGGAAGGGGAGTTTGCTTCCGCGCGGACCGTGCCGCCGTGCTCCTGGATGATCTTTGCCGCGATCGCCAGCCCCAGCCCGGTTCCGCGTTGTTTCGTCGAAAAATATGGCAGAAAAAGGCGTTCGCGCATCTCGTCGGTAAGACCGGTGCCGGTGTCGGCTACGCATACCTCCAGCAGGCCGGAGCTAAGCAGGCGTGTGGACACGGCTAACTCGCGCAAGAGGCTTTCACTCATGGCTTCAGCCGCATTGTCGATCAGGTTGGAGATGGCGCGCTTCAAAGCTTCGGGATCGGCGAGCACGAGCGGCAGCCCGGAGGCAAAGCGGCGTTTCAGGCGAATGGAGCCGAGGCGGCCGGTGAACAATACCAGTGCATTTTCGATAATGGTGTTGAGGTCGGCCGGCCGCGGGTGGGCGGCGGGAAACTCGGCCAAAGCCCCGAACTGGTCGACCAACGAGCGCAAGGTGTCGACGGAAGCGCCGATCACTTCGGTGGATCGCTGAATGACTGCAACCGACCGCACGGAAAGGCTGTGCTCCAGCAGCACAGGCTCAAGCCGATCGATGTGGCGGCGCACCAGTTCGGCATTCAAGGAGATAGGGGTCAAGGGATTTTTGATTTCATGGGCGACCCGGCGCGCGACCTCCTTCCAGGCATTTTGCTTTTGCGCGCGCAACACCTCGGAAACGTCCTCAAGCACGAGCACATAGCCCAGATGCTCCCGCGCGGGCCCCTTTTCCAGCAGGGCAACAACGGCGGAAATCTGCGCCACGCCGGACAAGGAGGGAAGCTCAAACTCCGCCGCCGCCGATCCCATGCGGTGGCTGCGCTGCATCAGCCGTTCCAGCACCTCGGTTCCTTCCGTCGGCAGCACCTCGCGCAAGGGCGCGCCGACGAAGAGCCGTTCACCCCCCGGGTCGAGCATCTCCGAAAAGGCACGGTTGGCGAGCACAATGCGGCGATCCGCCGACAGCGTGACAAGGCCGGTGGGAATGGTTTCAATGATGGTTTCGAGCTCCGTGCCGCGCCGTTCCAGCGTCGTGTTCAATTCGCCCAACTGGGTGGCCGAAGCCTCCGCGGCCGAGCGTGCGGATTCCAGGTCGGCGGCCATTTCGTTGAAACGCCCGGCCAGACCGCCGAGTTCCTCCGTGGCGGATTCTTCTACCCGCCGTGCATAATCTCCGGCCGCGATCGCCTCCATGGCGTCCGCGAGGCCTTCGATCGGCCGCGTCACCTGCTTGGCCGTATTTAACGCCAGCCAACAACAGGCGAAAAGCGCCAGCACCGTCACCAGTAGCAACAAGCCTGTATACAAGCTGCGCACCTGGCGGCGCTCCCGAAATACCGTCCAGTAGAGCGCGTTGGCTTTGCGCAGACGGAGATCGATCGCCGCCACATCGCTGGGCATGGGAAGCCCAACCACGATTAAGCCACCGTGTTTCAAACCGGCGATGGCAATGCTGTAATCCGCACCATCGATTGAAAACAGCAAGCCCTCCTTGCGCTGTGCGGCTTCCAGCAGGGTGGCTTCCAGTCTGGCTGTGTTGCTGCTGTTTGCTGTGTGCAGATCGACAGGGGTAAGCTCTCCGGTAGTGTCATCGGACGCATTGGAGCCGGGCGGCCCTGTAGCGGAAACGGGCAAGGCAGTCGGGGTTTCCACCGCGCCGAACGATTTGCGTACGACCGGCAGTTGCAGAGACGTCAGCGGCACGTTGTCGCGGTACAACACCGCGAAACCGCCCTGCAAGGCCAGGGCGTGACTTTCCAGGGACCGGTGCAGGACGGCTGTGCTGCTTGCCGAGGCAGGATGCGGCAGCTTGGTGCTGCGTGTCGAAAGCGGTGCGGCTGCGAGTGCGGGTGAATCGGTCAACTCCACAGCCAGGCTGTCGGCTTCGGCACGGGCGTTGGCGTGGGCATACCGCCCTAGCGCGGTCAGCAGACTGCCTGCATCCTCACGCAATTCCGTGACGGGTTGTGAAAACCAGCGGTCCACGGCACGATTCATCAGCAGGTAGCTGAACGTCAGCATGAAGACCAGCGGCACAAGCGAAACCAGCACCGCGCCCCACAACATGCGGGTCCGCAGCCGTGCTCCCAGCACGCGGCTGCGCTGGTCCGCATAGAGCTTGAGTAAATTGCGCACCAGCGTGACCAAAACAGCGACAAAAAGCAGAAAGGCAACGATCGAAAGCGCCAGAAACACTAGCGTTTCGAGCGGCGATTGCGGGTCAAGCAGACGAAAGTTGAACGCGTTCAAGGCGCCGAGCGCCAGAAACAGCACAAGGAGGCTGACCAGCAGCACGATTAACCAACCACGCCGGCCACCCGTGTTGCCCATCGGTTCGCTCCTCGACAGCAGTCTACGCCGCCCCGCTTTCCAGAACGGAGCGGCTTTCTTTCAGCTAAAACGCCGATCAGACAAACAGGCTGTCGACCGGCGTGAACGCGCGGTTCTGGCTTTCTGCGACCGCTTTGTAGGTCAGCTTGCCCCCAAAGGTGTTCACCCCTTCGGCGATGCCGGCATCGTTTGCGATTGCGGCCTTTGCGCCCATACCGGCCAGCTTCAAAACATACGGAAATGTCGCGTTGGTCAGGGCCAGGGTGCTGGTATTCGGCACGGCGGCAGGCATATTGGTCACGCAATAATGCACCACGCCATCGACCTCGTAGCTCGGAGCGGAATGTGTGGTTGGGTGTGCGGTTTCGATGCATCCACCCTGGTCGATGGCGACATCGACGACGACGGCGCCTTTTTTCATCCTGCTCACCATGGCGCGGGTGACGATCTTGGGTGCCGCGTGGCCCGGAATCAGCACGCCGCCGATGACCAGATCCGCTTCACAAACGGCTTTCTCGACGTTGTAGCTGTTGGAGGCGAGCGTAAACACCCGGCCGCCGAAGATGTCGTCCAGCTCGCGCAGCCGGTTCAGGTTCAGATCAACGAGCGTCACCCTGGCGCCGAGGCCGAGCGCCATTTTGGCGGCATTGGTGCCCACGATGCCGCCGCCGATGATGCATACATTGCCGGGAAGCACGCCCGGCACGCCGCCCAACAGCACGCCGCGGCCGCCGTGATCTTTGCCGAGATACGTTGCGCCCACCTGCACCGAAAGCCGGCCCGCGACCTCCGACATGGGGGTAAGCAGGGGCAAAGCGCCGAAGCGGTCGCGCACCGTTTCATAAGCGATGCCCGTTACCTTGCGCTCCAGCAACGCATCGGTGAGCTCAAACAGTGGGGCGAGGTGCAGGTAAGTGAAAAGGGTGAGCCCTTCGCGAAAATGGTAATACTCATGTTTGGTCGGCGCTTTCACCTGGCCCACCATCTCGGCGAGCCGCCACACGTTGTACGCTTCGCCGACAATTTCCGCGCCAACGGCTTGGTAATCGTCATCCGGAAAGGACGAAAGTGCGCCGGCATTCTGCTCCACAAGCACTTTGTGGCCGGCCTCTGTCAAGGCTTTCACGCCGGCCGGGGTGATGCCCACGCGGGTTTCGTGATCTTTTACTTCCTTCGGAACGCCAATGATCATGCGATGTTGCCTTTCCATCCGGCCTGCCCGGCACGCTTCGTGAACAGCCGTTGCCCGCTGATGCTGCCCCGGGGAGCCACCTTCATTGTAGCCAGTTGTGCGCCGGATGCGCGGCAAGCGGTCTGCCGCTTTTGAGGGGTGCTGGCCCGGTGTAAAAGCCTTGTTTGTCCTAAAGGGAAACAGCTATCTTGAATCGCCGGGGATTGCCGATAGAAGGGTTAGCCGATCGTGTCGGGTACCACCGTGGGCTGCAAGGTAAGGAGCCGTGGAAGGAGCCATGGAGGGAGTCATAGATGCGTGAGAACGACCCAGCCGCGGTGCAGCGCTCGAGCGGCGTCGCCGGCACGGTCGCCTTTGTGCACACAAACGCTTCGGTGCTGCTGGATGCGTTGCGCGCCGCGGCGGCGTTGCTGGTCGTGGGAGATCATCTCCGCAATCTGTTGTTCGTCGACTACCCACAGCTTCCATTGCCGCGCCGTTGGGCCGCCCTGCCGTACTTGCTCACTTCGGCAGGGCATGGCGCCGTTGTTATCTTTTTCGTGTTGAGCGGATATCTGATCGGCGGTACGGTGTATCGGTCCATGGACCGGAATCAGTGGCGCTGGTCCACCTATCTCACCCATCGGCTGTTGCGGTTGTGGATTGTGCTGGGGCCGGGACTGTTGCTTTGCGTTCTTTGGGATGTGCTTGGGTTGCGGCTGCACCATGCTCCTTTGCTGTATGGCGGGGCCGGGTACAACCACCTGACGCCGGCGGTGCGGCCGCAGCTTTCCGCTCTTATCTTTTTGGGAAACCTGTGCTTTCTGGGTGGCCTCCATGTGCCGACGCTGGGCTCCGATGGTGCCCTGTGGAGCCTTTCCTTCGAGTTCTGGTATTACCTCCTGTTTCCGTTGGGCGTCGCGCTCTGGTGGCGAAAGGGTACGCGCAAACAGCAGCTGTGGACCGCAGCTGCATTGCTGGGAGCGGGCGCGGTCGCCGGTTGGGGTGTGCTGGAAGCATTCCCCTTGTGGTTGCTGGGTGCCCTTTTGGCGCGGTTGCCCTTGCCGACATGGCCTGTGCGCGGGCGGGTGTGTGCTGTCGGCTGTTACCTGCCGCTATTTTTTGTGGTTTCAAAAAAGCAGGTGCTGCCGGGATTGTTGAACGACTACCTTCTGGGGCTGGCGACCGCGGTGGTGCTTTTGGCTCTGCTTTCGGCCCGCGGCCGTGCGGAGGAAGACATCGGTCTGGTGCGGGGTACACGCTTTTTAGCGCGTGGATCTTTCACGCTGTATGTGGCGCATCTGCCGTTTGCGGTGCTGTTGACCTCCTTGGCCGCAGGCGATGGCCGCTGGGTGCCGGGTGGATGGCATCTGCTGGCCGGCTTCGGCATCCTGCTGGCGACCCTGGGGTACTGCTATGGCGTTGCGGCTTTCACGGAGTTCCATACCGACGTCGTGCGTCGGTGGGTGGAGCAGCGCCTGGGCGTTCGGGTGCCGGCGAAAACCGGAGCGCGGGATGCCGCGCTGTCACGCTGAGGTACGTATGCCGGGGGTATGTACGCGGAGCTCGTGTGCGGAGGGCGGGCTGTGCGTATCCGATACTACAACCGGTACTGCAACCGGCTTTGAAACCCGGCTGTGGGAAACCCAGCTGTGCATGCCTGGCGGTGGAAACCCAGCTGTGCGTACGTTCTATGCACAGGGTTTTCAGGTTCCCCGGCGTCCGACACCGTACAATAGCGGAAACGCTGTCCAGGACCCCAGTACGACATGCCTTTGATGAATTTTCAGACGCGCACCGGCCGCGTCAGCAACATGCGGTCGATCTTTTCGCTCTTTTCCAGCGACCTCGCCATTGACCTTGGCACGGCCAACACGCTGGTGTATGCCGCGGGTAAGGGCATCATCGTGAATGAACCCTCGATCATTGCGGTGAACCGCGTGACCAACGAGGTGGAAGCGGTCGGCAAGGAAGCCAAGGAGATGCTCGGCCGCACGCCCGGCAACATCATCGCCATCAAGCCGATGAAGGATGGCGTGATTGCGGACTTCAAGCACACCGAAAAGATGCTGAACTACTTCATTCACAAGGCGCACAACCGCAAGATGATGGTGCATCCGCGTATCGTCATCGGCGTTCCGAGTGAGATCACGCAGGTAGAAAAGCGCGCTGTGATGGATTCAGCGTACCGCGCCAAGGCGAGCGAGGTGCATCTGGTGGAACAGGCGATGGTGGCGGCCATCGGCGCGGGCCTGCCGATCACCGAGCCGGGCGGCAATATGGTCGTCGATATCGGCGGCGGCACCACGGATATTGCGGTTATTTCGCTGGCCGGCATTGTGTATTCGCGGTCCGTGCGCATGGCCGGCAACCAGATGGATGACGCCGTCCAAACGTATCTGAAGCGCAAGTACAACCTCCTCATCGGCGAACGTACCGCCGAGCAGGTGAAGATCGAGCTTGGCTCCGCATTTCCGCTCGATAAGCCGATCACGATGGAGATCAAAGGTCGCAACCTGATCGAAGGCGTGCCGAAAACAGTCACGATCGAGGATTCAGAGATTCGGGAAGCGCTGAGCGAATCGATCGCAACGATTATGAATGCGATCCGCGTGGCGCTTGAACGCACACCGCCGGAGTTGTCGGCCGACATCTCCGACCGCGGCATTGTGCTTACCGGAGGCGGCGCGCTGATCAAGAATCTCGACAAGCGGATCCGTGAGGAAACCGGTTTGCCGGTGTCGATCGCCGACGATCCGCTGGCGTCGGTGGTGCTCGGGACCGGGAAGATGTTGAGTGATTTCCGGTTGCTGCGCAAGATTTCTATCGATTGAGGCGTTTCGCCGGCAAAACGCAGATTCCCTTCGGGAATGACAAGTCTAATGGCTCCGGGTAGTTCCCAGCCGTGACGTCCACGGTGGTCCTTGCGATGACGTCTTGTCCACTGCGGTCTTTGTGGCGACTCGCTACAGGCCGTGTGGGGCGCGGGCGGTCCAGAGCATGGGTTGCCGGATAGGGACTGTTCCGGCGATCTCGCTTTCGAGCGGAACGACGGGTAATTGTTGCCAAAGGGCGACATATTCGGGGCGATCGTACGCGCGGCCCGCAAAGAGCAGACCGGCGCGCCGTCCGGGCAGCTCGCGAAAATGGCTGTTGTCGGCGACAAACGCCCATCGTTCCGGATGCTCGATGACGGGGTACAGGTAAGCTGCCACCATGCGCAAACCCACGCTATCGATGAGCTCATAGGTCCAAAGCGGATCAAATGGCGAACTGAGCAACTGGCACGCGCCGGCGAGCAGATCGAAGTTGAAAAGCGTGTCGCGGTAGGGGTTCGCGGTCGCGACCTCCTGCGGAAACACGCCGTCGGTGCGGATTTGGTTGCGCAGCGTGGGTTTGCGGAAAAGGTGGCGACAGGCTTCGAGGGCGTTCTCAGCGCGGCTGAAGCGTGCAAACGCAGAGGCTAACAAAAGCCACGCGGAGCCGCGATGGTCTTTGCGGTCGCGAGCGATCAGGGCGGCGCGGTTGCTGTTCAGCCACGCATGCGCCGCTTTAAACCAGGCCTGCACGGCTTCCCATTCTTCGCTGGTGAGGGCGGGGCCATCGAGGAGAAACACGAGCGAGCGCGCGAGTTCGGCGAGCGGCACAAGATCGACGATGCCGGCCGGCGTGCCAAGCCGGGTGCCTGGCGGCGTGTCTGGAATATTCGCGCCGCCCCCGGGCTCACATCCGGCACGGTCGAAGTTGGGTTGCAAGCGGGTGGCGGGCGTGAGGAAGGAGGCTCGGAGATGTTCGCCGGCGCGGGTCGCATAGGCTGGTTCGCTCGTCAGTACAAAGGCGGCGGCCAGGCAGGCGACGGTGGCAGAAAGCTCGCGCAAGGCTTCCGCGTGCGCACGAAAAGGAGCGGCTCCCATACCGCCGTCAACTCCATGGCCGGCCCCGCTGCCGGTTTCGTCGCTAGCCCCGCCGCGGCCGCTACCGCCGAGGGTATCGGGTTCCTGCTCAGAGA
>CAXTRN010000040.1:0-22293 GCA_964246645.1 uncultured Acidobacteriaceae bacterium | reverse complement strand
CGCTGGATGGTGTGGACGATAACGATCAGCTGCGCGGGTTGGCGTTTTTCGGAGTGCTGCGGGAAACCCAGGACTCGATTCAGGAGTTCCGCGTGGTCACCAGCAATGCGAACGCCGACGAGGGCCGGTCTTCTGGCGCGCAGGTGAGCATGGTGACCAAGTCGGGCGGCAACAAGTATCACGGGGGGGCGTACGAATACTATCGGCCGACCAACACCGTCGCGAACGACTATTTCAACAAGCAGGGCCAGCTTGCCTCCGGTCTGCCCAATCGTCCGCCGAAGCTGGTGCGCAACATCTTTGGCGGCGACGTCGGCGGATTTCTCGTGAAGGACAAGCTGTTCTTCTTCGGTAATTACGAAGGGCAGCGCTTGGCGGAAAATCAGGTGGTCGTGCAGACGACTCCCACAGCCTTGTACAAACAGGGGACCTTGCAATACAGGGCAAACGGGACGCCGATCGCACTGTCCCCAGGGCAGGTGACGCAGTTGGATGCGGGCTGTATGGTCTGCGGCACGCCTTCCTACACTCCTGGTCCCGGCCCGAATCCTTATGCGCTCGCGTACTTTAACTCGATGCCAACCGCGAACGGCGCTAACACGGGCGATCAACTGAATACCGGCTCCTATACCTTCGCCTCACCAGCGCCGCAAACACTGAATACCAGCATCGTTCGCCTGGACTGGGTACCTTCCAGCAAGCACCGGGTCTTCGGTCGCGGCGGCTTGCAGAAAGACGTATTGGCCGGCACGCAACAATTCCCCGGGCTGCCTGCTTCTTCCGTGCTGATCGACAACTCGAAAGGCACGATCTTCGGTGATACCTGGACCCTGAGCCCGTCTCTCGTGAATGACCTCCGCTACGGATACATTCGTCAAGGCTATGGTGAATCTGGTGTAGGCACAGGTGATTATGTAGACTTTCGCTTCCTTGCCGCGCCTACAGCGGAGACCCGCGCCACCGTAGTCAACGTGCCCAGCAATAACATCGTGGACAATCTAACGTGGTCCAAAGGCAAGCACACCCTAGGCCTGGGTGGGAATTGGCGGCTGATCCACATCAACCGTGCGTCGGACAACAGTACCTTCAACAGCGCTTCGACGAATCCTTCCTGGCTGTCCACTAACTTTCCGGATCCAGCCACTCTCGGACTTCCTACCTACGACGTCGGCTACAAAGTTTCATACCAGCGCGCGTATGCGAACCTGCTCGGCACCGTGCCTCAGCTCAGCGATGTGTATAACTACGCCGTGACGAGTCCGACAGCAGGCACGCTGCTAAGTGACGGTTCCTTCATAAGCCGACATTACAAAGCCAACGAGTTCGAATATTACCTACAGGATCAGTGGCAAATACGTCCAAATTTGACCCTCACCTACGGTATTCGGCACACCATTCTGCAAACGCCGTACGAGACCAGCGGTCAACAGGTAACTCCCACCATCGACACCCACGCCTGGTTCACGGAGCGCGAGACCGCTGCGCTGCAAGGGCGAATATATGAGCCGGATCTCAGCTTTGCGCCCAGTGGCCCTCATTACAACAAACCTGGATTCTACCCCAAGCAAAAGGCCAACATCGCGCCCCGGCTCGCGATAGCCTATGCGCCGGATCAGAAGACTTCGTTGCGGTTTGGGGCTGGAATGTATTACTCGCATTACGGCGAGGCCTTGATCAACGCGTTTGATCAGAACGGCGGCTCGTTCGGTCTTTCCACCACGGTGGTCAGCCAGCCCAATGTGTTGTCCACGACGCAATCACCGCGGTTCACAGGGCGAAACGCCCTGCCTGTATCTACCACGCCTCCGCCGGCCTCCAGCCAGACTTTTCCCTTTGTCGCACCGCAAAATCAATTCGGCATCTTGTGGGGTCTGGATGACCGGCTTAAAACGCCTTACACCGAGGCCTTCGACGCTTCGGTTCAGCGCCAGTTGCCCGGCGGCCTGACGCTTGAGGTGGCCTATGTCGGCCGGCTGGGTCGTCACTTGGTTCAGCAGCTTGATCTTGCCGAGCCAGTCGACTATACGGACCCGCAGGGTGGAGGCGACTACTACACCGCGGGTGCCAAACTTTCCGCCCTTACAGACCAACACGGTGGCCAGGCGGCCGTTATTCCTGCGATTCCGTATTTCGAGCATGTTTTCCCCTTCATGGCGGGGGTGGATTACGCGGGCGAAAGCGCCACGCAGGCTATCTACAACAATGAGTGGGCACCGAATCGCTACTCCTATGGTGAAACCACAGCCTTGGCCGATATCGACTTTTATTGCGCGTACGGCTGTCCGGCGAGGTATCGTTCAAAGTTTTGGCAGGATCAGTTCTCGTCGCTTTACGCCCTGTCAACGATCGGCATGGCGTACTACAACGCCGCGCAGCTCTCCTTGCGGCACCCCATGACCCACGGTGTGCAGTTCGATTTCAATTACACCTTTTCCAAGTCGATCGATATGGGTTCCGACGCCGAGCGCACCTCCGAGTTTTCGTCCCCGGGCGGGACTGGCATTGCCACTGCGACCAGTGAGATCCTCAACACCTGGAAGCCCTACCTCAATCGCGCCGTTTCGGACTTCGACACACGCCATATCATCACCGTGGACGCCGTTGCCGGCCTGCCCATCGGGCGTGGCAAGGCTCTGCTGGGCGGGGCAAATCATCTCGTCGATGCGCTCGTAGGCGGATGGCAGCTTTCGGGTATTTTTCGTACTACTAGCAGCTTGCCCTTCTCACTCATCGCCCCGGGCTGGGCAACAAACTGGCAAGTGCAGTCCTTCGGCGTGGTCACCGGCAATCTCAAAGCAAAATTGCATCGCAATGCAGCCGGTACGCCGATCTATTTCGATGATCCTAACGCCATCAACAACGGCGTCTACACGGGCTCGCCGATTCGTTTGCCCTACCCGGGCGAAGCGGGTGAACGCAACTTCTTTCGCGGACAAGGCTATCTGAATCTGGATAACAGCTTAAGCAAAAGTTGGAAGCTGGCTGAATACGGCGCACTTAAGTTCGATTGGTCCGTTTATAACGTAACCAATACAAATCGCTTCGATCCTTCCCCGACGTTGTCGCTGGACAACGAGCTCACTAGCGGCTCGCTTGGCAGTGCCAGTGCACTGCTGGGTGGCAACTCGGCGCCACGGCGCATGCAGTTCGCGCTTCGCTATGACTTCTGAGGCTTACTCGTGATCACCTCTAACTTTAGCTTTGGAGCCACTTGCAAGCTCTGGCTCCGCACAGAACCAGGGTTGCGGCATAATCGAGTTCTGCATGGATAACGTCGTGTTTCGCCGCCCGCTTTCTTTGTTGGCGCTGGTATGGGCCGCTTCGCTTTTCTGCTCGGTTGGCGTTTGGGCGCAGATGGCGCTGCCTGCGCATGACGCCTACGCGCGTGACCCCAGGCAGGCGATTGACGCGGCGTATACAGCCAAAATCAAGCAGTACACCACGGACGCAAACTTCCTTTCGCCGCTGGTGGATTATCTGCCTGCCTCGAAGTCGGTGCCCACGCCGGAAGCCGCGCTCGGCGACGTAGCCGGTGCGCCGAATACGCTGCCCTACGCGGAAGATGTGTACAAGTATTTTCGCTTGCTGGCGGCGCGTTCGCCGCGGGTGCAGGTGGTCACCATCGGGCGCTCTGAGGAAGGTCGCGAGATGATTGCGGTTGCCGTGGCCGATGAGGCTTTGCTGAAGCGAGCCAAGGAAAACGGCGTGCGGTTGGGGCAGTTGGCCGATCCGCGCACCATCGGCATGGACGATGCAAAGGCGCAGCGACTTATCGATGCTTCGGTGCCGGTGTACTACATTACCGGTGCGATTCATTCGCCTGAAACCGGAGCGCCCACGGCGCTGATGGAGCTTGGCTATCGGCTCGCCGTCGATGATGCGCCGTATATCAAGTACATTCGTGCGCACATGATCACGTTGATCACCCCGGTGGTCGAAGTGGATGGACGCGACCGCATGGTCGATCTGTATAAGTGGCATCGCGCCCATCCCGAGCAGCAATATCCGCGGCTCATCTATTGGGGCCATTATGTGGCGCATGACAACAATCGCGATGCGATGGCGATGACACTTGATCTCACGCGGCATGTGCTCGATACGTTTCTCGATTGGCATGCGCAGGTGCTGCATGATCTGCACGAGTCGGTGCCGTTTCTTTACGACAACACCGTCGGCGATGGACCCTACAACGCATGGATCGATCCTATCCTTGCGGATGAATGGGCCGAGCTTGGCTGGAATAATGTGGCACAGATGCAAAGCTTCGGCATGCCGGGTGTGTTCACGCATGGCGACTTCGACACATGGTCGCCGGGCTACCTGATGTTTTTGGGCGGCATGCACAACGGCATCTCGCGGCTGTATGAAACCTTCGGCAACGGCGGTGCAGACACGCAAAAGCGCATTCTTACCCCGGAGGAATATTCGCGCACATGGTACCGGCAAAATCCGCCTTTGCCGGTGGTGACGTGGTCGCAGCGCGATAACAACAACTATGAGCAGAGTGCGCTGCTGTCCACGCTTTCCTACTTTGCGCAGCATGGACATCACTTTCTTGAAAACTTTTATGCGAAAAGCAAACGCTCCATCCTGAAGCCAGCGACCAATGGTCCTGCGGCGTATGTGTTTCCGGCAAACGAGGCAGAGCTCAATCGGCAACTACAGCTGCTTACCGTGTTGCAGCGGCAGCACGTGGAACTGCACCAGCTGACGGCAGCCGCGACCGTGTCGCTACCCGGCAAAAAGCCGGGCGATGCGGCAACGCAGGAAACCTTTCCCGCAGGCAGCATCGTGGTGCGCATGGACCAGCCTTATGCGCGCGCTGCCGATGCTCTGCTCGACAAGCAATATTGGGCGCCGGACGACCCGCAAAAACATCCCTATGACGATACCGGTTGGAGCTTCCCCGCGCTGTTCAATGTGCATGTCACGCGCGTGACGGATGCGCACGTGCTGCAGGCAGCGATGTCTTTGATGGGGGATATCGCCAAAGGAAATGTCGCAACAGGGGCCGCCAGACTGGATGGCACCGGCGACACCTTTGTGATTCCGAACACGGGGCAGAGCACTTTGTTGAGCCTTGTGTATAAGTTGGGCGCGGCGCATATCGCGATTGCTGAAAAGGCTTTTGACGTGGGCGGCCAGCATCTTAACGCGGGGTCGCTCATCGTCACCGGCGTACCGGAGGCGACGCTTTCGCCCGCGCTCAAAGGTGCAGCGCTCAATGCGATGCGCGTGAACACTGCGCCGACGGTTGCCACGCATCCAGCGACGGCGCCGCGCATCGCCTTCATGCACACCTGGCTGTCCACGCAAACCGAGGGCTGGTGGCGTTACGCCTTCGACAACGCCGGCGTACCCTATAGCTATCTCAACACGCAGACCGTGGCGCGTGAAGGGGATCTGCGATCGAAGTACGATGTGATTGTTTTCGCGCCTGTAGCGCATGTCACCAGCGACCAGATCCTGAACGGCATGCCGATGTATGGCAATGCGTTACCGTGGCAGACCACAGAACTCACGCCCAACATCGGCCGCCTGGATGCAACAGCGGATATGCGGCCGGGGCTGGGCGCGCAAGGCCTGGAGCATCTACAGGAATTTGTGGCCAAGGGCGGGCTTTTGATCACCTGCGAAGACACCGCGCAGTTTGCCATTGAGATGGGTCTTGCGCCTGGGGTGACACTCGCGCCACACAATGACGTTCGGGTCGTGGGCTCGGTGCTGAACACGGCGTTCGTGGCTCCGGAACACCCTGCAGCGTGGGGGTTGAGCAATGGCCTGCCGGTGATCAGTGCGGACGGCATGGTGTTCAATATCGCCAACACCGTGGGACGCAATGCGCCGCGGTTGCTGATGGATCCTTATCAGGCGCGTCCCACCGGTCGTGGCCTTGTGGGCGATGAGGATGTGCCCGAAGATCGCGCGATCCCCAAGCCCGAGCCGTTGCCGAATCCGAAGCCATGGGAGGCACGGCCCTTGAACGAAGAAGAAATGCGCAACAATCCCGATGTGATCCCCCAGGCTCTGCGGCCAGAGGTGATTTTGCGCTTCGGGGAAGCAAAAGGTTTACTGCTTTCAGGGCTGCTGGACAAGCCGGCACAGATTGCGGAACACGCCGTTGTTGTGCAAGCGCATGTGGGTCAAGGCCACGTGCTGTTGTTTGGAAACAACCCTGTGTATCGGGGCGAAACCGTGGGGAATTATCCGTTGGTGTTCAACGCGATCCTCAACTTCGATCACCTGGGGCGCGCGGCAGTACCTGCGCCGGCAACCGCGAGTACCGGCGATGCAAGGTGAGGCTTGCTCCTGCATAGCAATCATTCCTATGAACTGAACAACACAAATAAGCCTGCAACACGCCCTGAGTTTTTGGAGATTTCGTGAGCCGCTTTTTCCTGTCCACTCCGTTGCCGATTTCCTGTTCATTCCTCGCGTTCACCGTGGTGCTTGGCAGCAGCATCACGGGCGCTCAAACCCCGATGCCCCAGCAACCCGTTGCCCAGCAGCCCGCGTCACAGCAGCTGGCTGCCAGGCACGGCATGACGCTCGACGATCTCACCAGGATGGTTCACGTGGGCGCGCCCGAGGTGTCCTTCGATGGCCAATGGGTCGCCTATACGGTTTCTCATGTGGACACTGGCGAGGATAAAAATGTCACTGACCTTTGGATGGTGAGTTGGGATGGCACGCAGGATATTCAACTCACGCGCGGCAAAGAAGGCGCCGGCGACCCGCGCTGGAGCCCCAACGGCCGTTATCTTGCCTTCACCTCGGGCCGTGAAGGCGAAAGCAAAGGATCGCAGGTTTGGCTGCTCGATCGGCGCGGCGGTGAGGCGCAGCAGCTCACGGATGTGAAGGACAACTTAGAAGACTATCGATGGTCGCCGGATTCAAAACAGCTATTGCTGACCGTTACGGCGCGCGAAGAACCTGAGCCCGAAAAGGGCGCTAAACCGAAGCCGCCCAAGCCGATCGTCATTGATCGCTTTCATTTCAAGCAGGATGTGGAGGGCTTTCTTTCCGATCACCAGCCGCACCTGTTCCTCTTCGACATCAGCACAAAAAAGCTCTCGAAGCTGACCAATGCGCCCGCCAAAGGGGAAAAAAGCTTTGCCGAATCCGGCGGCGAATGGAGTCCGGACGGCAAGCAGATTGCGTTTACCAGCAACCAGACCACGCCTGATCCGGACCGTTTCGATAACGGCGATGTGTTCGTTGTCGCCGCCATGCCCGGCGCCGCGCCACGCAAGCTGACCAGCTTCGCCGGCCCGGACGAAGGCCCGCTGGCCTGGACGCCGGATAGTCAACGCATTCTTTTCCGCGAAGCGCTGCAGCCGCACTATTCCATTTACAACATGCCGCAGCTGGCGAGCGTTTCTGCCGCCGGCGGCGCTGTCACCATGCTTGCACCCACGCTGGACCAGTGGGTGGGCGCGCCGACGCTGGTGAACGGCCGCAAACAAGTTCTCGCCACGGTGCAAGGTGATCGCGAAGACTACCTCGCCGCGTTTCCAATCGACGGCCACGGCGGCCCGCTGCGACTCACGGAGCCGCAGGGCTCGGCTTCGGCGCTGGATAGCCACGGCGGGCATACAGCGCTGCTGTGGTCGACCGATAGCAGCGCACCGGAAATTTATGCGCTCGAAGGCACACACCTGCGCAAGCTCACGTCGCACAACGAGGCGCTTGTGGCATCGCTGCATCTTGCGCCGACACAGGATCTTTCAGCGAAAGCCTCGGATGGCAGTGAGGTGCACAGCCTTTTGACAATGCCCGTCGGGTACACGCCGGGCTCGAAAGTGCCGATGGTGCTCTTCATCCACGGCGGTCCTACCGGGCAGGACGCGCACGGCTTCCGCGCCGATCGCCAGCTCTTTGCCGCGCACGGGTATGCCATGCTGAACGTAAATTATCGGGGATCGACCGGTCGCGGGCATGCGTATTCTGAGGCTATCAACGCGGATTGGGGTGGGAAAGAGGTGCTCGATCTCCAGGCTGCCGTTGACGGTGCGCTTGCCACGGGCAACATCGATCCCGATCGGCTGGTTATCGGCGGCTGGAGTTACGGCGGCATTCTGACTGACTACATGATTGCAAGCACGCATCGCTTCAAGGCTGCTTCGAGTGGTGCGGGCATGGGTAATCTCCTCGGCTTTTACGGCGTCGACCAATACATCCTGCAGTATGAAAACGAGCTTGGGCCGCCGTGGAAAAATCTCGATGCTTACATCAAGCTTTCCTATCCATTTCTGCATGCCGACCGCATCAACACCCCCACACTGTTCATGGGGGGCGATAAGGATTTCAATGTGCCGCTTGTGGGCGGCGAGCAGATGTATGAAGCGCTGAAAAGCGTGGGTGTTTCTGCGGAGTTGATTGTGTACCCAGGCGAGTTTCACGGCTTCACCCGGCCGAGCTTCATTCGCGACCGCTATGAGCGCTGGTTCAGCTGGTACGATCGCTACGCCATGGCGAAGCCGGGAACAGCGCCGGCACCGACCACCCACGGCAACTGACCGGTGAAGAAAGCTTCAGTTTTGAAGGTCGCCCCACCGTGTGCATCGCGGGCGCGTCAACGCCGTCCGGAGCCCCGACCCGCTTGCCCAGACTTGCCATTTTTTTTCGGCGCATCTTGCCGAACGCTTCACGGCTCGACAATGAGCAAACGGGAGCAAATCGCTTATAGCTTTACAGGGAGTTCTTGCATTCCCAGCGTTACCCTAGTGGATCTGCTGTTCCACACCGCAAAACTGCAGGTCTCTCCACTGCGCGCTCTGCGCTTCGGTCGAGATGACACTGTATAGCATAGGTAAATCGCTCTACGCGGCCGCCAGCTTGGCTTTGATGAGATCGATCATGTCTCCAACGTTCTTGAGTTCCTGCAGCTCGCCGAGAGCAAACCTGACCTTGAAGCGACGCTCAATGGCGGTTACAAGATTGACGTGCGCCAGCGAATCCCAATCCTCGACGGTTGAAGCGTCGGACTGCCGGGTGATGACCAGATCGGGCTGATCCAGAACGTCCTGGAAGATGGGTGTCAGTTGTTCAAGGATGGGGTCCAAACGATTTCCTCCAAAGCCAGCGAACGGGCATGCAATGTCTTCTACTTTAAACGAGCGGAGGCCGCAGACCCGGATGTGACAGGCCGGCCCCGCAAGTACTGCACCGCAAGTACCGCCTGCCACGTATCGCCTGCCACGTATCGCCTGCTAGCTGGGCGGGGGCAGCGGCTGTGCGCCGGTCTTGGAACTTGTCTGCGAGACGGCCTGGGTGGGCGTGAGTTTTTGGCGAATGACGGTTTCGAGGTAGTCGGTGGAGGGTCCAATCGCACCGGTGAGCATGTGGGCTTGCCAGCCGTCTTCGCGGAAGCTCTTGGCCGGCAGCACCTGAAGCGGCGGCACCTGGAGGCCGGCGTGGACGATCTGTCTGACCCGACCGATGTACTTGCAGTTGGGAACAGGGGAGATCACGACAACCGTTTGGGTGCCGGGCCGGGTGAATTCTTGGACGCCTTCCCGAACGGAGTCGTCAGCCGCGCTGCTTTGGATGCGGCCGGGGTCGAATTTGCAGGTTGATTTCATGGGAACCGGATGGCTCAGTTCGACGAGATGACCGTCCTCGAGTTTCGGTGAATCGTGCCGGCGGAAGTAGGCGAGGTCGCCCACCGCGTTGGTGCTGGCGTAGAAATGAAGCGGAAACATCAGAACTTTGCGGGGTTTCTGGGCGGCGTAGTGGAAAAGATCTGGCCAGGAGCCGTGTACCAGGAGCATCTCTTCCCCTTCTTCCACGATTTGTGTGAATGGGTTGTGCATGAAGTCCAGATCCCAGCCGGACAGGTAGAAGACGATCAATCGGGGCGCTTTGTTGGAGCGCAGATAGCGTTCGAGGGGATCGTAGCCGCTGACGGGAAGGCTGGTGGACACATTGGGAAGCACGATGACCTTGAGTTGAAGATCATGGCTGATGCGTGTGGGGTCGAAGTTGGTGGCAGCGGTAGAGTCGCCAAAGACAACCACATCGGCATCCTGGTGCTGGTTCCCGTAGCTGGTATTGACGACTCTGCCCCAATAGGACATGGTCCAATCGGGCTTTATGCCGGAGCGAATGGCAAAGAAGGGAAACAGGTAAAAGAGCAAGCAAACGCCGATAGCGATAGCGAAATAGCGCCAGGCTGTCGATTCGGCCCTGGACGAGGTGCGATGCTCCGCCATCGCGGGTTCGACGGTGCTCAAAGCGGGAACGGTGGACAAAGCGGGAACTCCTGGGCGCAATCGTCAGAACTGGAAATACAAGAACGTGGAAGGGTCCTGGGCATGGATTAGACCGAGCATAAACAGCACGCCAATGGCGAGTCCCCAGACCAGGTTTGGTTTCCAGTAGATCGGCAGAAAGCGCTTTTTTCCATCGGCCGCGGTGAGTTCGAGGGCAGGTTTGTAGCGGACAAGTATCTGTTGGGTGTTGGGCATAAACCAGCAGATAAGGCCGGCAACGAGCAACAGCACCACAGGCCGCGTGAAGCTTTCAAAGACAACAGGCTTTGCCGCGACGGCAACGTGCAGCCCCAGCATGCGCCGGAGCAGCTTCAAGGCTTCCCGTGTGTTTGACGCGCGGAAAAAGACATCGGAAAATACCACGGCGCTGAAGGTGAGCGCGACGGCGGTCACATGATTCAGCCGCTTACGAAAAGGGGTGAGGGCTGCCAGCTCCGCCTCGGTGCGGCGGAAAAACGTACGCCACGCATGAACACAGGTGATGTAGAACCCGTGCAGCAGGCCAAAGATAAGGAACTGAAATCCGGCGCCGTGCCACACGCCGGCGATCCCCATGGTAAGCATGGTGGGCACCGCGATCATGTTGCGAAATCCTTCAGGTGTGGCCTGGGCCTTGCGGCTGACTTTTTTCCCCTGCTCCTGGCGGCGCTTGCTGATGATGATCTGCAGGGGGCTGTAAAGATAGCTGGTGATGTACTGGGTGAGGGTGATGTGCCAGCGAGCCCAAAAGTCGATGATGTTGGTGGCTTTGAATGGGGAACTGAAGTTGAGTGGAAAGTCGATGGAGAAAAGGCGCGCGAGCCCGCAGGCCATGTCGCTGTAACCGGAAAAGTCAAAGTAAAGCTGAAAGGCGTAGGTGATGACCCCGAGCCACGCCACGCCGACCGGAACAGCACCCTTCGCCCCGAAGACGATGTTGGCAGTCGGAGCAAGGGAATCGGCCAAAACCACCTTCTTGATCAAGCCCATGGTGAACCAGGTCGCGCCGACCGCGAGATCGTTCATCTGCAGACGGTAGCGGCGGTTCTGCTGAAACTGCGGCATGATGCTCTTGTGATGCAGAATGGGACCCGCAATGAGATGGGGGAAGAACGTAACAAAGAGAAGATAGCTGAACAGATCGCCCGGTATCGCGATGCCCTGCTGCAAGTCGATGAGATAGGCGATCTGGGTAAAGGTAAAGAACGAAATTCCCAGGGGTAAAAGGACCTTTGTCCAATGGTGCGATGGATACGCCGGGTAGGACGCGTGGAGGGTCCGGCTCACAAAGCCGAGCAGGGGGAACAGGTATTTGAAGTAGCAGAGCGCGGCCAGGTTGGCGGCGATGGCGACCCACAACCATACGCGTGATGGCACAGCGTTCTGAATCTGACGGCTGATCAGCGCAGCGGCAAGATAGTTAAAGCCGATGGAGCAAAGCAGAAGAACGAGGAAGGCCGGCTTCCAGTAAGCGTAAAAACCGAGCGACGCCAACCCAAGCCAGATAACCACAGCGCGCCTGTGAAAGTGCCCGGCAATCTGATAGCCGATAAGGGTGACCGGCAGAAACACAAAAAGAAACGGGTACGAGTTGAAAAGCATGTTCCAGAGCCTTCATCAACGTATGAAAATGGGCGAAAGCCGTTTTGCGACTTCATCAAAAGGCAAGCGCGACTCCCTTATCTTAAACGCCCGGCGTACAAGGGTCATCGTCTGATCTGCGTTCCACCAGTTCGACAGGAACCATGCCGCTGAGCAGCCAGCAAAGGCGACGCTGATGGAAAGCCGTGCCGGGAGAAAGCTCCGAAATCAAACGCATTCCCTGCTGCTCAAGGTGAGTGACCGCAGCTTCCAGATGATCGGTGGTGTAGCAGAGATGGTTCAGCGCGCCGCCGCGTTTGACGGCGCCCGCGAGCTTGCTGTCAGGACCGTCAGGTGCGACGAATTCAAGGTACGACGGATCTCCGGCCAACTGTAAAAACTGCACATGCGCCGTTTGCACGGGATCATGAATCACGGGAGTCGCGATCCGGTATCCAAAGCGGGCAACATAGGTTTCCGTTGCAGCGGAGATCTCCTTCACAACGTGGCCGACATGGTGGAATTGCAGCTTCATACGCCTCCTCGGACGCTGGAAATGTCGGCCGGCAAACGTCGCACCGGCGGAGGGTCAAAGATTGCGCTCCAGAATGACGTCGCAGGTAGTGTTGGCGAAACCGAAGCGGACAGGGCGTGCACCGCAAAAGCGATGGGTTTCATGAAAGCCGTGCGCCTGCCAGTACTGGAGCATGGTGGTGTCGAGGTGCTCGTTGCGCGGAAAAAGCGTCATCCATTGGTTAGAAATGAGTTCATCGCCGAAGTCTTCATCTCCGGTCAGGATGACATCCGGATGGAGCGCGAGCGCTTCGGTTCGGCGCTGATTGATGTTCACCTCGGAGCTCCAAATCCAAAAAGAGGCTTCCTGGTTGATGAACATATTGCGCGGGGCATAGGGCTGGACGTTGGGCGTTTGAAAGGTAAAGGCGGCGATCCGTTTGCCGGGGTAACGGGTGACGAGAAAGTCATGGGCGGCATGCCCGGGATCGTAGGAATGCGCGGTGTCGTAGTGCACGGAAAACAGGCTCCAACCGATTTGGAGGGCAAGGACGCATACCGAGCTGAGGGCAAAGAATGGACTGAACCAGCGACGGCCGCGCAGCTGGCTATGCGCTTGGCCACCCACTTGGCCCTGTACCTGGCCGTGTACTTGAACCTGATCGCCGGCTAGCCAAACAGCGGCCAGCAGCGCGATCAACAGCAGGCCCGTCTGGTGCACCCATGTCCAGACCATCGCCTCAAAGGTGAGCAGAACGAAGTAGGGAAGCAGAAACACCAGCCCGCGGCGCGCCCATAGCCAAAGACCGAGCGAGCTGAGGAACGTAAGGGCCAGAAGATTGGAAGAGGAGACTGGGTAATCGAGCAGAGACGCGTACGCGATCAGGCGGTTGGTCAACTTTTGTTGAATCAGGCTGCCGACAGTGCCGTGACTGCGATCCCACACAGCCTTTTGGAGCCTGTTCATGGGCGGTACAGGCTGCGGGCCGACCGGCAAGGGATCATCCAGCTTCGGCGCGCCGGGCGGCAGCCTTTCGGGCGGCGTGAGCTTGCCGAGCAGGCCTCCGCTCTTGTACTTCTGAATCTTGCCCTGGATGGCGAAATTGACATCCGGCGGCGGCAGGGTGACATACACGGCGACAAGGACGGAAGTACCGTAGAGCAACAGCGCCAAAGCGAGATTTTTGCGGCTGGGAACCAGGGCGGACCTGGACTGGCGACGCAGCTTTGCGGCATACAGCAGGACCATGCACCCGCTGAATAGCAGCCCATGGATGTTCAGATTGGTGAGCAGGGCGCACACGGCGGCGAAGGAAACAACCCGCGGGCGCTCGTCCCTGTACAACACACAAAGAAGAAACGCAAAGAGTGGAAACAGAACGTAGCTGCGGGCAATGACCGCGTATTGATACAGAAAGAAAAAGGTAAACGGAATCAGCACGCGGAAAAGGCGAGGAAGCGGCGCGTAGCGAAGGAAAACCGCCATACCGGCGACCGCAAAGGCAGCGGCTACCCAGTTCAAAGCCATGAATGGCACGTGGAGGCGGGTGAGCACCCAAAGAATCAGGTGCCAAAGCGGGGGAGCGCCTTCATACCGCAGACGATGGGTGAGCATGTCGCCGAGCGACGAATCGCGCGCGATCAGCCAGGCCTGCGTTTCGTCGAACCATTGCTCATGGTGCGCGACGGTCCAGGCGACAATCGCGCTGTAGGTGGCGAGGACAGCGGCATCGATGCGGTCGAAGCGAAACGACGTCCGCGGCTCTAAAATGCTCATCCTCAAGAGATCCACTTCAGCAGGCGAATCACGCCCATCGCTGCGGGTTTGCGGTGCGCGGAAACAGCGGTGCGCGCTTCAATCTCGCGGCGATGCTCGGAAAAGTAGTCATACGCGCGCAGCAGCATCTGTTCGTTGGTGAGGGAAGGCCGCCACCCAAGGCGATCCTTGATGCGCGCGGTGTCAAAGAGAAAGCTTTCAGCGATCATTTTGTAGTGATACGGGCCGAGCGGTGACACCTTGAGCGCATAGGCGAGCTTCATGGCTGTGATGGTGGGAAGCTTGGGAAGCGAGCGCACCTTGGCGCGGGCTGCCCGGGAGCCGGGCTTGCGGCCCGCCGTCTGGATCACCGACTCATACACCTCGCGCATGGTGCGCACGTTGTCGGAACCGATGTGAAAAAGATCGGACTTGCCGTAAGAGGCTGCTTGAATGCAGGCGGTCGCCAGGTCGTCGGCATAGATGAACTGATACCGGTTGCTGCCGTCGCCGACCACCCAGACCGTTTTTCCATCGTCGATGAACTCATACAGGATGGCGAGCAGGCCGAGGCGGCCGCTATCCATGATGGTGGGGCAGCGAATGATCACAACGTCGAGATCGTCGCGAAACGCTTCCAGCAGCTGTTCCCCTTTGAGCTTGGATTTGCCGTAAATCTCAACGGGGGCGGGCACATCGGTCTCTTCGTTGACCGGATGACCCAGGTTCGAGGCCCAAAGACAGTTGCTGGACAGGAACACAAACGGACGTACCCCGGCATCGCGTGCTGTTTCGGCGAGGATGCGGGTCGCATCGACGTTGGAGGTCCAAAGCAGGTGCTCGTCCATGCTGCCGTGCGCGAGCTGGGCGGCGATGTGGTACACCGCATCGAACCGATGCTCCTCAAAGACCCGTCGCACCAGATCCGCATCGCGGAGGTCGCCTTGAATGCTTGTCAGGCCGGCAAGGCCCTTGTCTTCATCGATTTCCAGATCGATATTGACAACCGTATGGCCTTCGCGGAGAAGGCGCCGCTTGAGCACGCCGCCAAAAAAACCCGAAGCGCCGGTAACCAGAACGTGTGACATCTGCTCTCAATTCTTAAGTGTTGTTGATGGGATTTCCACTCGCACTGTCAGCCCTGTCGTCTCATCCGGACGTGCAAGGGTGCAGGAAATTCGGTGAGGGAAGAGTGGTGAGCGGACCATTTTCGTCGTTTGATGCAAATGCCACAGAACGCACCTGGATATGACGGTTTTTCGGGGAATACGCTTGCACTTCAAGCGACCAAACGGAGGCGCCGCCGTCGTCCGTCGTAACGTGCTGAAAGCCCAGCAGGCCGTAGTGCTGGGCCACCATGCCGTTCTTCCTGGTGGGTAGGAAGTAGCCGAGAATCTGGTCCAGTCCGGCTGCGCGTGCCCGCTCGACGAGCGCGTCCAGCATGGCAAATTCCATGTCGCGCTTCAGGACGCGGCAGCTCATCAACCAAAGCTCGATGTGGAGCTGTCGACCGGCCTTCCGTCCAATCACGACGGAAACGAGGCCGTTGTCGCCGAAGCGGTCGGCAAGCCGGCCATAGAGCGGGATAAAGCCGTTGTCGCTGGCGACGGCCTGCATCTCGGCCAGGGTATAGCGGCGTGTGGTGAGGTTGAACTGATTGGATTTGTTGGTGAGCTGAGCAATGCGCTCGAGGTAAACCGGGCTGAACCTGTCGATTTCGGCGGTCATTTCCAGTGAATCGAGGTATGCGCCGTAGTCGGCAAACTTCTGTTCGAGCGACAGGCGTTGGGTATTTTCGGCGTAAAGCCGGGCACGCCCGAGGTCTTCCTGCCCAAGCGAAACCGGCTCGAAATAGCGTTCGCGCTCAAGAATGCCGACAAACCTGGACACCTCGTCGCCGACCTCGGGCACGGCGACGCCGGGCAGTTGAGCGGCAACGAGGGCGCGCTCCGCGGGATTGTCGTCCACAAAAACGAAGCTGTCGACGCCCAGGTTCAGCTCCTGCGCGATCTGGGCGATGTTGTCGCTTTTGGGCTCCCAGTTAGCCTTGAACGCGGAAAAGTGCTCCAGCTTCAACACGGAATCCGGGTGCTCGAACCCGGACTTCGCGACGTCTTCATTATTTTTCGAACAAACCGCCAGCAGCACACCGCGCTCGCGCTGGGTCAGGCAGTACTCCTGAAAGGCGGTGTAGGCCTCGGCTACGGGTGTTTCCCGGCCGATTTTGATTCGGTCGACGCCATCGTCGCCGATCACGCCGCCCCAAAGGGTGTTGTCGAGATCGAGCACGAGCACCTTGCGCGAACGGCCATACAGCGCGCGCACCATGGCCGTCAGCGACTGCGCGATCGCCAGATGGGCTTCCGGCGTTTGCGCGATTTTATAGCTGAACCAGCGCTCGGTATCGAACCAGTGCTGCAGGCCGAGACGCGCGGAAATACCCTGAATGTCCTGCAGCATCAGCCTGGGACGGCTTGAGGCTTCCCGGGCAAAGTGCAGGTTGAGTTCCGTGACCAAACGGCTGTGGCCACCGGCAAGAACCGTGTCGAGATTGCCGAGTGCGGCCCACAGCGGCAGCTCAAAGTTGTTTTGAATGATCTGGCAGCCGACTTTTTCTTCAAGTGATTGCCAAATCTGCTGGAAGCGGCCAAGCTCAGCCGCCAAAGCAGCCGGGAGCTGTTCTTCGGTGGTGCTGAGCGGCGGAAATGATTCCACGTTCCGAACCGTGGTGTGAACGTAGACGAGTTCGGGCCGGAACTCGATGATTTCCTCCGGCGAAAGGACGGCGTCAGTGTAGTAGCGCCCGTACTCGGTTTGGTGGAAGACCGGCTTGAAGCCCTCACTGAGCAGCAGCAGCTCCCAAAGCTCGACCAGCTCAGAGGTGGTCGAGCCGCCTAGCACTGCAATGCGAAGATCACGTAAATCGCTACGATCCAGCAGCTGGCGCCGCAAGCTGCGACGCTTCAACAGAAGAGCATCGATCGAGAACTGGTTCAGGTTCAGGTTCATGGGTTGTTGGCTGCTTGGAGGCGCTCCTGAATAGTAAATCGTGAACCGTATTCTTCTCGCCGACCGGCTTCGAGAGGCCAGCGAGGGCGACGGCCGGCGTGCCCCGGTTGACTCCTGCGCCAATCCCACGGACACTTTGGAGGAGACGCGTTTCCTTCCCCACGCGCCCGTCCGACCCTACTGGTGACGTGTCCAGGAGACCTTTCGATCCATGAGTAAAACCGCCGTTATTATTGGTGCAGGTCCGGCAGGCCTCACCGCCGCGCTCGAAATGCTGCGCCGAACCGACATCAAGCCCATTATTCTGGAAGCTTCGGATGAGATAGGCGGCATTTCCCGCACGATTCGGTATAAGGGCAACCGCATGGACATCGGCGGTCACCGTTTCTTTTCGAAATCCGACCGTGTCATGCAATGGTGGATGGACTTGATGCCGCCTGAATTAAACGGCGAGGACGGTGAGACCGGTGCCCCTGGCCCGGCGATCGCGTACCAGGGGCAGCAGCGGCTGTTGCCCGTCAGGCAATCTGCCGACCGGCAAGCACGGCCTGAGCGGGATGGCGTCACGGCGACCGCCGTCGCCGTAGAGATTGATACCGATACGGATGAAACCGAGGCCGACGGTGCGCCGATCCCCTCGCAACACGGGCATACGGAAACGCTGGGCGCTCTCGACCCGACGCCCGGAGCCGGTGATCCCGATCTGGTGATGCTGATTCGACCGCGCAAGAGCCGCATCTATTACCTGCGCAAATTCTTCGACTACCCCATCAAACTAACCGGCAAGACCCTGGCGAACCTGGGCCTGGTGCGCACGATCAAGGTCGGGCTCAGCTATTTGCGTTCGCGAATACGCCAGATCAAGCCGGAGAAAAGCCTTGAAGATTTCCTCATCAACCGGTTCGGGCGGCAGCTCTACCTGACATTTTTCAAAAGCTACACGGAAAAGGTCTGGGGAACGCCGTGTGAAAAGATCTCGGCGGAATGGGGCGCGCAGCGCATCAAGGGTTTGAGTTTGACGACGGCGGTGAAGCACTTCGTCCGGAGATCGCTGGTGCGCGGCGGAAAGAAGGGCTCAGGCGATGTCGCTCAAAAAGATACCGACACGAGCCTGATCGAGCGGTTCATGTACCCGAAATTTGGGCCTGGGCAGCTGTGGGAACATGTTGCCGACGAGATCGTGCGCCTGGGCGGTGAGATTCGTTTCAAGATGACCGTGGATGAACTGGAGTGCTCGGGCCAGCGCGTGACGGGCGTGCATGCGCGCCGCAGCGACGGCACCAAGGCGACCTTTCGCGGCGACTACGTGTTTTCCACGATGCCCATGCGCGAACTGGTGCGCGCGATGGATGCTCCTGTTCCTGCGAGCGTGCGTGAGGTCAGCGAAGGGCTGCAGTATCGCGACTTCATCACGGTCGGCCTCTTGTGCGATCACCTGAAGGTGAAAGAATCCGACGGCGCTTTACTGAAAGACACCTGGATTTATGTGCAGGAGCCCGATGTGCTGCTGGGGCGATTGCAGATCTTCAATAATTGGAGTCCGTATTTGGTGAGCGATCCGGACAAGGTATGGATCGGCCTCGAATACTTCTGCTACGAAACAGATGAGCTTTGGCAAAAGAGCGACGAGGCCATGAAGGCGTTCGCCATCGAGGAGGTCGCAAAGATCGGCATTCTCGACGCGAGTGCCGTTTCCGACGCGCATGTGGTGCGTGTGCCGAAGACCTATCCCGCCTACTTCGGCACCTATGAGCGCTTTGAAGAACTGCGCAACTGGACGGATGAATTCGAGAACCTGTTCTTGATCGGCCGCAATGGGATGCACAAATACAACAACCAGGATCATTCCATGTTGACCGGCATGACGGTCATCGATGGACTGGTTGCGGGCTATGTAGACAAAGCCGCCCTGTGGAACATCAATACGGAGCAGGAATATCACGAAGAGCACGAAAAGCGGAAAGCAGAGGCATAAGCGGCAAGCAAAACCACCGAACCCGGAATGTTGGGGGCTACGCCGCTGCGAGCGTGAGGCGATTCTTTTCAGAGAGTCATGAATGGCCGCTTTTGTGCATAAACGGGCGTTGACCGGACACACCGCTTGCCTGGGCGCGAACACCGATGTTTCACTGAGGACGTTGAGACGCTTCCTTTCCATCGTGTTGTTGGCAGTGTTTTGCCTGCCTTTCCTTTCTCCGCTGCTGGCTCAGGGCGCGGAAGGGGAAGCGGGGCTGCCGGCGTGTTGCCGGAAGCATGGAACGCATCACTGCATGATGGACGTAGGCACACAAGCGCAGCAAACCAGGCTGGCGCAGCAGCAGCCCGCCTTCAAGGCTCCCGCGGAAAAGTGCCCTTACTGCCCCGGAACGATCGTATCCGTGCATGGCGATGTGTACGCGGCTCCCACGGCGGAGGCGAGCTTTGTCTCGCTCGCAAGCCATCCCTCCGGTGTCGCCCAGACTGAGTCCAGGCGGCGTATCTCCAAAGATCGATCTCGCCAAAAGCGCGGACCTCCCACAAGCCTTTCTCTCTAGTTCGCCGCGCCTGTGAACCCGGTCCGCCGGGCGATCAGCCGCTTTCTGTACGTGCCCCGTGTACGTACGGCTGCCGATCCGGTTTATGCCCGGAGGCACTCAGAGATGGTTTTTTGGAGTTTCTTTTGCGCAACTCGATTTTGTCTTGTTTTGTTGCTTTCTCCCTCGGTGCACCGGCGGCGTACGCCGGCATCTTCGGCCAGGTTCACGGCATTGTGCACGATGCACAACATCGCCCCATAAGCGGTGCGCGCGTTGAAGTGCGAGCCGTCCATTCCAGCCTTTTTCTAACGGCCACAACCGGCCCCGACGGTTCCTTCACGCTTTCGTCCGTTCCGTTGGGTGATTACACCGTTTTCGTTTCGCAGAGCGGCTTCGAGGGGCTGCGACAAGCCCTCACCCTGGCGTCCGACACATCGCCGATCCTGCACTTCGAGTTGCAACTCGGCACCGTGCAGCAGGCCATCACCGTGGCATCCCCGCTCGAAACGGCGAACGTCAACACCGTGACGCCGACCGTTCTGATCAGTCGTGAGGACATCGCCCAAACGCCCGGTGCGGATCGCACGAACAGTCTCGCCATGATCACCGACTATCTTCCCGGGGCCTACGTCACCCACGATCAACTGCACATGCGTGGAGGCCACCAGGTGAGCTGGTTGATCGACGGGGTCGAGATCCCAAACACCAATATCGCCAGCAATCTGGGCGCGCAGATTGACCCGAAGGACATCGCGTATATCGAAGCGCAGCGGGGCAGCTACACCGCCGACGTGGGCGACCGCACCTACGGCGTATTCAACGTCGTGCCGCGCACCGGCTTTGAAAGCAATCGCGAAGCGGAACTGATCCTCAGTGCGGGTAGTTTCCTGCAAACCAACGATCAGATCCGCTTCGGCGACCACACTGAGAAGTTCGCCTACTATGCCAGCCTGAACGGTAATCGCAGCGACTACGGGCTTGCCCCGCCGATCGGTCACATCGTCCATGACGCGGCCAACGGCTATGGCGGCTTCAGCTCGTTCATTTACAACCGAACACCGAAAGACCAGTTCCGCCTCGTTGCGCAGCTTCGCCAGGACTTCTTTCAGATCCCGTACGATCCCAATCCCAACAGCTTCGAAAATCAGCAGTTCGATTCCAGCGGCTTGCGAGACGGCGAGCATGAAACCGACGGCCTGGCTGCTTTTTCCTGGCTGCACACCTTTCATCCATCGGCCGTGCTGCAGATTTCGCCCTTTTTTCATCACAACCGCGCCAATTACGAGGGCAACCCGACCGATACACCCGTTGCCACGACCTCGGACCGCAGTTCCGACTATGGCGGAGCCCAGGTTTCCCTCACGGCCGAAGTCGCCCACAACACGTTGCAAGCCGGGCTTTACTCCTTTGGCCAGCACGACACCTATCTTTTCGGGGCGGTCTTCAATGACGGCTCCGGTACGGCGCCCTTTGCGGTGCCCGATGCGGCATCGGGCGGCGTGGTCGAAGAATATGTCTCGGATAATTACAAAGCAACCTCATGGCTTACCCTGATTGCCGGCCTGCGCGAAACGCACTTTCAAGGCCAGTTTACTGAGAACGAGACCGACCCTCGCTTCGGTGTCGCCTTGCGCGTCCCCAGGCTGAATTGGGTATTTCGCGGGTTTTATGGCCGCTTTTATCAACCGCCGCCGCTGCTGACCGCCAAGGGTCCGATCGTCCAGTACGCCCAGGCGAACAATACCGATTTCCAGCCGCTCCATGGGGAACGCGACGAAGAACACCAGTTCGGCGTTCAGATTCCGTTTCGCGGCTGGTTATTGGACGCCGACACGTTTAAGACACGGATCAACAACTTTCTCGACCACTCCAATGTGGGCGATTCCAGCATTTACTACCCGGTGACGGTGGACGGCGCCCTTGTCCGCGCGTGGGAACTGACGCTGCGGTCGCCGCGGCTGTGGCGCCTCGGGCAGGCACACCTCGCCTATTCCAACCAGATCGCCGAGCAAAGGGGAAACATCACGGGAGGGCTCATCTGCAGGCCGGTGGGCGATCCCGCCTGCGACCAGGGCTTTGCTTATACGCCGGTCGATCACGATCAGCGCAATACGCTGAACGTGGGTTTCAATGCCACATTGCCGTTCCGGATCTTCGCTGCGACCAATGTGTATTACGGCTCCGGTTTTCATAACGGCGACCCCGACCCGGCCACGCCCTACCCGAATGAGTACCTGCCTTACAACACGAGCGTCGATCTGTCATTCAGCAAGGGCTTCGGCGAAAAGGTGACCGCCAGCGTCACCGCGACGAATGTGGCGAACCGCCGTGTCCTGCTCGATAACAGCCTCACCTTCGGCGGTTTTCACTATAACGATCCGCGCCAAATCTTCGGTGAGGTGCGCTACCGCTTCAAGTTGTAATGGGAACGGCAATCCGAACGATGGACTCAACCGGATCTGCTGTCGGAGATGGCAAACTGCAGGTCTCTCCACTGCGCGAACGGTGAAGCTGTTCGCTTCGGTCGAGATGACAATTCTGTGGTGGGAGCAAGGTACCGCAAACTGCGGGTCTCTCCACTGCGCGCTCTGCGCTTCGGTCGAGATGACAATTCTGTGGCGGGAGCAAGGCACCGCAAACTGCAGGTCTCTCCACTGCGCGCTCT